>JBASBO010000217.1:0-1561 GCA_049651165.1 Xanthobacteraceae bacterium
GGCGGCGGCAGCGGGTTGGTGGTCAGGCTGGCGAGTTGCAGGCGGGGACCGCGCGATGCGGCTCCGGAGAAGGTCGAGGGCTGGCCGCCCAGCGAATAGGCCGGATCCAGCACGGCGACGTAACCGCCCGTCCTGTCGGCGTGCGGCGCGGTGGCGGCGGATGCGACCGTCCCGACGCTCGCGGTGACGTCAGCGGCGACGTTGGCATCCGCGTCGGACTGGTAGACCAGCGCGAAGCCGAAGAACGCCAGCGCGACGCCGACGAACGCGGTGTGGCCGACGACCTTGCCGGTCAGCCAGCGCGCCGAAGCCTTGTGAGGCGAAGCCTTATGAACCAAAGCCTTGCGCGCCGGTTTCCGCCGGGGCGCGGCGTTGCGGGATTGCACCGGCTTCGATGAAGTCTGTTGGGAAGATGTAACGTGCTGGGACGCGGCGGGGTGCGGCGGGCGTTGGCGCGACGGGATATCCGCGAAGGCCCGCTCGACGAAATCGTGACGCGGCACCACCGACGGCCGCGCCGGGATGTCTCCCGCACGGTCCTGCCGGGTAAGCACTCGTCGCGTCTGCGCGGGCGAGGCTTGCCTGCCGTTCCGATCTGTCATGAGCCCCGATTCCAGTCTGGTTCCACTCGGACCCCGAACCAAGCTTCAAGTCCTGTTTAGCAAATTCCGCCGGTCTCGCCTAGTCTCACGGCATCGTTATCGGGTGTCGCGGCTGGCGTCCTTGCGCTTCCCCAACAGCCGTCTGACAGGCCGGGAAAGCAATATTAAGGCGGACTTTGGTTAAGTGCGGATTAAATTCCGGGTTTTCCGCCGGGCCGTCCCTGCGCAGGCTCCTCGCCTGCGCGAGGCCGACATTTTCCGGATAGCCAGAGCCATCCGCAAAACGAGTCTCCGGTCAGGCGGCCCATTCCCCCTTGCGGAACACCGGCACGCGGCGGCCGTCGGCATGGACGCCGTCGATGTCGATCTGGTCGGAGCCGATCATCCAGTCGATGTGGATGAAGCTCTTGTTGCCGCCCCGCGCCGCGATTTCGTCCGGGGTCAGCCTGTCGCCGCCGACGAAACACTTGGCGTAGCACTGGCCGAGCGCGATGTGGCAGGAGGCGTTCTCGTCGAACAGCGTGTTGTAGAACAGGATGTTGCTGGCCGAGATCGGCGAGGAATGCGGCACCAGCGCCACCTCGCCGAGCCGCCGCGCGCCCGCGTCGGTGTCCAGCACCTTGCCCAGCACCTCCGCGCCGCGCGAGGCGGTGGCCTCGACGATGCGGCCGCCCTCGAAGCGCACCGCGATGTCCTCGATCAAGGTGCCCTGATAGGACAGCGGCTTGGTGCTGCGCACTTTGCCCTCGACGCGCAGCGCGTGCGGCGTGGTGAACACCTCCTCGGTCGGGATGTTGGGGTTGCAGACGATGCCGTTCTTGGCGGTGGAGGCGCCGCCGACCCATTCGTGGCCGTCCGCCAGCCCGATGGTCAGGTCGGTGCCGGGGCCGCTGTAGTGCAGCGCATGGAAGCGCTGGCCGTTGAGCCAGTCGGTGCGGGTGCGCAGCGCCGCGTTATGC
>JBASBO010000218.1:0-2543 GCA_049651165.1 Xanthobacteraceae bacterium
GCTCGACGCCGCGATCATCTATGCGCCGGTCGGCGCGCTGGTGCCGCTGGCGCTGCGGGCGGTGCGCAAGGGCGGCCGGGTGGTGTGCGCCGGCATCCACATGTCCGACATCCCCTCGTTTCCCTATTCGATTTTATGGCAGGAGCGGCAACTGGTTTCGGTGGCGAACCTGACGCGGCGCGACGGCACTGACTTCCTCGCCGTCGCATCGCGGATCGGGCTTCGGCCGCACACCACGCTCTACCGCTTGTCGGACGCCAACGCCGCGCTGGCCGATCTGCGCAGCGGCCGCCTGATCGGCGCGGCCGTGCTGCGGCCCGATTGAGGGCTCGGTTGACCTGAATCAACAAAGCCGGCGGCGCGGATGATAGACATCGATCGAAGACGCCATAGGAAAATCATGATCCTCGCCCGCTTCGTCTCATCCGCCGTTCTCGCCGCCGTTGTGCTTGTCGCCGCAGTGTCTTCGGTAGACGCCGCCAGCGTCCGGCAGGGGCAGCAACTGGCAAAGCTTTACTGCGCCTCGTGTCACGCCATCGACAAGGTCAGCCCGAGCCCGCTCACGATCGCGCCGCCGTTCCGCGAGCTGCATAACCGCTATCCCGTCGAGACGCTGGAAGAATCGCTGGCGGAGGGGATCATGACCGGGCACCCGACCATGCCGCAGTTCCAGTTCGAGCCGGACCAGATCGCCGATTTCCTCGCCTTCCTGCACACGCTGGAGTGACGGGCGGTAGCGATCACGCCTGACTGCCGTCGCCGCCTGACGCCCCGCGCGCGACCGGCAGGGTGACGATGCGGGTTTGCGAATCGTCCGGGTTCTCGCGGACCTCGAATCCGAGATTCCTGCACATGCCCAGCATGGTCACGTTGTCGCTCAGCACCTCGCCGCGCACCTCGCGGACGCCTTCCGCGCGGGCGTAGTCGATCAGCGTCTGCATCAGGACCCAGCCGATGCCGCGGCCCTTCATGTCGGAGCGCACCAGCACGGCGTATTCGGCGGCGTCGCTGTGCGCCATGGTATGCAGGCGGCCGACGCCGAGCATCTCGCCCGAGGCGGCGTCGATAGCCAGGAACGCCATGGCGCGGGCATAGTCGATCTGCGTGAAGCGCGCGATGAAACGGTGGCTGAAATCCTTCAGCGGCGCGAAGAAGCGCGATCTCAGGTCGTCGGACGTCATCCGTTCGAGGAACGGGGTGTAGAGCGGTTCGTCCTCCGGCCGCACCGGCCGCAGGCGGATCGATGTGCCGTCGCGAAGCCGCGCCTCGCGCTCCCACTGCTTGGGATAGGGACGGATCGCCAGCCGCCGCGCCTTGCCGGCCCGGCCGACGGCGACGCGCACGTCGAGCGCGATGACGCCGGACTGATCGGCGAGCAGCGGGTTGAGGTCGAGTTCCTTCACTTCGGGCACGTCGGTCGCCAGTTGCGAGAGCTTGACCAGCGTCAGGGCGATCGCGGCGGAATCCGCCGCGGGCACGTCGCGGTAGCCTTTCAGGATGCGCGAGACGCGCGTGCGCGCGATCAGGTCGCGGGCGAGGCCGAGATCGAGCGGCGGCAAGGCGAGCGCCTTGTCGTCGATGACCTCGACCGCCGTCCCGCCGCTGCCGAACACGATGACGGGGCCGAAGGTGGCGTCGTCGGCAAGTCCCAGGATCAGTTCGCGCGCTTTCGGGCGCACGATCATCGGATGGATGGTGACGCCGGTGATCCGGGCGTCGGGCTTGGCCGCGCGCGCGCGGGCGAGAATGTCGGCGGTCGCGGCGCGGACCGCGTCCTCGTCGGTGAGATTGAGGCGCACGCCGCCGACGTCGGATTTGTGCACGATGTCGGGCGACAGGATTTTGGCCGCTACGGGACCGTCCGCCAGCAACGGGCGCGCGATGGCCACCGCCTCGTCCGGGGTGCGCGCCAGCAGCGTGGCGGCGACCGGGATCGCGTAGCTGGTCATGAGATCGGCGACTTCGAGCGGATCGAGCCAGACCCGGCCGCTTTCGACCGCGGCCGCGACGATGTGGCGCGCGGCCGCAACATCGGGTACGAAATCCTGCGGCAGGCTCGGCGGCGTCGCCATCAGGGCGTTCTGGCCGTCGCGGTAGCGCACCAGGTGCATGAAGCCGCGCACCGCGTCGCTTTCCGACTGGAAATAGGGAATGTCGGCGGCGTCGAACGCGGCTTCCGCCTTGCCGTCGTTGCCGACCCACACCGCGAACACCGGCTTCGACGATAGCGGCTGCTTGCGATGCGACGCCACGGTGGCGATCACCGACGCCGCCGCGTCCGCCGCCGAGGCCAGCGCGGTCGGCACGTTCATCACCAGAACGCCGTCGTTGTCCGGATCGGCAAGCAGCGCGCCGAGCGCTGCGTCGTAGCGTCCCGCGTCGGCGTCGCCGGCGATATCGACCGGATTGGCCCGCGACCAGATCGGCGGCAGTTTTTCGTCGAGCGCGCGGACGGTGGCGTCGGAGAGCGTGGCAAGCTGCCCGCCGAGGTCGATCAGGCGGTCGACCGCGAGCACGCCGATGCCGCCGCCGTTGGTCAGGAT
>JBASBO010000219.1:0-13212 GCA_049651165.1 Xanthobacteraceae bacterium
GAATTGAAATCGGTCAACGCCAAGGGTTTTGACTTCCGGACGCGGCTGCCGCCGGGCTGGGACGATATCGAAGCGGCGGCGCGCTGGCGCGCGACTGAGCTGCTGTCGCGCGGCACGGTCTACGCCAACCTGACCGTCAAGCGTACCAGCGCGGCATCCGGCATCCGCGTCAACGAAGATGTGCTGGCGGCGGTGGTGCGGATCGCGAGCCAGCTTGCCGGCCGGGTCGATGCGGTCGCGCCGAGCATCGACGGGCTGCTGTCGATCAAGGGCGTCATCGAGGTCGCCGAGCCCGAGGCCGACGAGGCCGAGGAAGCCGCTGCGCGCGCGGCGGTGGCCGCGGCGTTCAATCAAGCGCTGGAGAGCCTGGTCGAGATGCGCAAGCGTGAAGGCAAGACGCTCGGCGACATTCTCAACCAGCGGCTCGACGAGATCGAGCGGCTTGCGGGACAGGCCGAGAAAGCGCCGGGGCGTCAGCCCGAGGCGATCCGTGCCCGCCTTGCCGAGCAGATCGCGGTGCTGCTGGACGCCTCCGACCGCTTCGATTCCGACCGCCTCAATCAGGAGGCGCTGATGATGGCGACCAAGGCCGATATCCGCGAGGAACTGGATCGCATCGCTTCGCATCTGGCGCAGGCGCGCACGCTGCTCGCCAAAGGCGGGCCGGTCGGCCGCCGGCTCGATTTCCTGGCGCAGGAGTTCAACCGCGAGGTCAACACCTGCTGTTCGAAATCCAACGATCTGGAATTGACCAAGACCGGGCTGGAGATGAAAAACGTCGTCGAGCAGTTCCGCGAGCAGGTGCAGAATCTGGAGTGACGAATGGCCGGGGCGGGCGATCACGGGGCGGATAGCGTCGAGCGGCGCGGACTGATGTTCGTATTGTCGTCGCCGTCGGGCGCCGGCAAGACGACGCTGTCGCGGCTGTTGATCGCGCGCGACGGAGCTTTGCGGATGTCGGTCTCTGTCACCACGCGACTGATGCGGCCGGGTGAGCGCGAGGGTCATGATTATTACTTTGTCGATCGCGCGCGCTTTCACGATATGGCGCACGGCGGCGAACTGCTGGAGTGGGCGACGGTGTTCGACAACGGCTATGGCACGCCGCGCGCGCCGGTCGAGGCGGCGCTGGCGGACGGGCAGGACGTACTGTTCGACATCGACTGGCAGGGCACCCAGCAACTGCGCGAAAAGGCCGGCAAGGATGTCGTCAGCGTCTTCATCCTGCCGCCGACGGCGCAGGATCTCGAACGGCGGCTGCACACCCGCGCGCAGGATTCCGACGAGGTCATTCGCGGGCGCATGAGCCGCGCCGCGCACGAGATGAGCCATTGGGCCGAATACGATTACATCGTCGTCAATCACGACGTCGAGCAGGCGTTCGCCGAGGTGCAGTCGATCCTCAAGGCCGAACGTCTCAAACGCGAGCGCCGCACTGGCCTGACTGCATTTGTGCGCGAGTTGCAGAAGCAACTCGAACGATAAAGCAGGCTCAGTTTTTCACCGCCGTGAAACGGCCGGTGCATCCGTCGGTCTGGCGGTAGATGCCGGAGGCCCGCCGCCCGCTGGCGCGGCCGGAGCCGATCGCCCTGATCCCGTTGCCGACGTTGGTCACCGACCGGATCGCTCCGTTCGGGCTGATCGAGCCGCTGACACCCTGTCCGACCAGCCGGCCGCTCGATATCACCACGGTGCCGGTGCCCGCGCCGCTGCACCCGACCGACACCACCGTCCATGCGCCGTCGAAATTGCCACCGCCACCGCTGGCATTACGCCGGGCAGGGGCCGGCCGGCGGCTCTCTTTCGGCTGGCTCTGGCGCGCCGCACGGTCGGGTTCGGCGTCGCGCGAGCCTGACAGCGACTTCTCACGGTTGCCGAGCGTGCCGCCCATGCTGCCGGATTGCGCCAGCCGTAGCGTCGCGCGGGTCTCGGACGTAGTTGCGCGCGGCTGCTCGAACGCCGCGGCGCGGGCGTCGAGCTGTGCCGCCGCAAACAGCGCGGCGGTAACGATGGAAACGGTGAGGGGCAACGAGGCGAAGCTGCGCATGGAGAAACTCTCGGTTAGCGTTTGTCGGGCAGCCCGGAGCCGTCGGCGCAGACCGCTCCGACGATGGTGCAGGATCGGCCGGACTTGCCGCAAGCGCTGAGCGCGTCCAGCTTGGCCCTGTCGATGGTGTCGCGCGCCATCAGCGACCAGTGCTTGTCGGATGCCGCGAACGCGCCGCAGGTGTTGCCGTAGAAGCTCAATTCGATCGGGCATCTGGACGCGCCGCAATTGGCGCGGGCGTCGGTGACCGCTTCCTTGCGCGACACGTGACCCCATGACAGGCCCCACTTGCCGCTGTCCTCGCCATAGACGATCGAGCCCCACGGGCCGACATATTTCGTCTCGCGCAGCCGTCGCAGCAGTCCCTCGGTCGGCTCGCCGGTCTGCGGCAGGCCGTTGACCGACTGGAAGTCGCGGATCGCAGCCGCGACGACAGGTTTGCCGCTCGCGGTTTCAGGGTCGAAGTTCAGTTCGTAGAGCCGCTCGGAGATTTCCCGAAGCTGTCCCGGATCCGCGATCAGGCGGGCGTCGTCGTTGAGGCGGGGCGGGGGCGAAAGCCGCGCTTCCTGTCGCAGCGGCTCGGCAGTCGGTGCTGCGGCAGGGGCCGCGGGCGGTACGAAATAGAAGGTGCCGTCGATCGGCGACGACGATACCCACGGCTGCTGCACACCGCCGGTCGAGCGCTTCACGGCAAGGCCGACCTGATTGAAAGTCTGGAAGATGTCGAGCCCGGCGCGGCGCACCGTCGCCGCCAGCGCCCGGGTGTAGGGGCTGTGACCGTCGGCGCCGTCCTGCGCCACGCTGCCGGGCTGCGTCGCGTAGGAGATCAGCGTGCCGTCCGGCGCACGCATCTGCGCCAGTCCGCCCTCGGCCGCGCGCAGGCCCCGGCCGCCGAACGGATTGTTGCGGCAGGCGTCGAGAATGACGAGGTTGAGCCGCGTTCCCGAGCCCTGCATCTGCCGCAGCACCAGGCTGACGTCCACCATCTCGAAATCGACGTCGGCCTCGCGCGTCGGATTGGCGTTGACCGGCACCAGATAGTTGGAGCCCGCGACCTGCACACCGTGGCCGGCGTAATAAAACAGTGCGACATCGGCGCCCTGGATATCCTGCCCGAAGGCTCTTACGGCGCGGTCCAGCGCCGGCTTGTCGAGGTCGAGCCGCGCGCCGTCTCCCACCAGTTGGAAACCAAGCCCGCGCAGGGTGTCGGCCATCAGTGCCGCGTCATTCTTCGGATTGTCGAGCCGGCTGACGTTGGTATAGGCCGAATTGCCGACCACCAGCGCGATACGCTTTTCCGCCATCGCCGGCGCGGCCGACAGGGCGAGGGCGGCGAGCATCCCGGCAAAATATCTCACGAATGAAATAAACGTCGTCGGCATGACCGCGTGATCCGGCGAAAACGGCCGAAGGGTATCAACAGATCAGGCGTTTTGAAAAGACCCGAACCGGCCGCGCATGGCGGCCGGTGCGGATTCGTTGCGCCGCCACAGCGGTGCGAAGCGCTTTTGCTCAGTTGCACAACATGATGCGACCGACCACCTTGCCGGCGCGCAGTTGATCGATCCATGTCTGCACGTCGCGCATCGGTTCTTCCTTGATCGGCGGCGGCTGGATCTTGCCGGCGCGGGCCAGCGCCATCAGTTCCTTGGCTTCGGCCAGCGTGCCCACCATGAAGCCCTCGACGGTCATGCGCTTGTAGATCCACTGCACCATCGGCAGATTGAAATTACCGCCCATCAGGCCCGACACCACGATCTTGCCCCCGCGGGCGACGGTGGACACCGCGAAATTCATCGATTTCTCGTTGCCGGCGAAGTCGACGATGCCGTCGAAGCCGCCGCCGGTTTCCTTGACCATGCGCTTGGCGACGTCGGGCTCGGCGGGGTCGTAGGCACGGGCCGCGCCGTTCTTCAGCGCCGCCTCACGCGCCGCCGGGCTGAGGTCGGCGACCGAGATGTCCTGCTTGAACATCGCCTTTGCGAACGACAGCCCCATCATGCCGACGCCGCCGAGCCCGATCAGCAACAGGTTGCGCTGGCGCGGCCGGTCGACCAGCCGCTTCAGCGCGCCGTAGGACGTGATCCCGGAGCACATCAGCGTCGCCGCCAGGTTGATCGGCAGCGGATCGTACGCGATCAGATATTTCGCGTCCGGCACCAGGACGTGGCTGGCGAAGCCGCCGTCGATCGAGACGCCCATGAAGCGATGCTTGGCGCAGAGGTTTTCGTCGCCGTTGAGGCAGTCGGGACACTGGCCGCAGCCGATCCACGGAAACACCGCGAACTTCTTGCCGATCAGGTCGCGCGGCGCGTCGGGGCCGACCTCGTCGACTACGCCGGCGATCTCGTGGCCGAGCGTGAACGGCAGCGTCATGCCGCGCGTGGTGTCGAGCCGCTTGCCGTTGCCGAGATCGGCATAGCCGTCCTGGATGTGCAGGTCGGAATGGCACAGCCCGCAGCGTTCGATCCGGACCAGCACCTCGCGGCCTTGCGGCCGGGGTGTTTCGACGATGGTTTCGCACAATGGCGCGTCGAACTTGACCAGCGATTGGCGACGCATCTGCGCCATGGGCGTTCTCCTCCAATTGGGTTACGGATTTTCCGCTCGTATATCCGCCAATTCGCGCGCCATGGCAACAAAACCCGCCACCGGGATCGTCTCGGCGCGCCGGGTCGGATCGACGGCGGCGGCCGTCGCCAGCCGCGCCGGATCGACGCCCAGCGATTTCAGGCTCTGCCGCAGCATCTTGCGGCGCTGGCCGAAGGCGGCGGCGGCGACCTGTTCGAGGCGCTTGCGGTCGCACGGCAGGGGATGGGGGCGCGGCACCAGCCGCACCACCGACGAGGTCACCTGCGGCGGCGGCACGAATGCCGCGCGCGAGATGTCGAACAGGATTTTCGTCTCGGCGCGCCAGTTGGCGAGCACCGCCAGCCGCCCGTAGGCGTCGGAGTTCTCGCGCGCGACGATACGCTCGGCCACCTCGCGCTGGAACATCAGGATCATGGCGTCGTACCACGGCGGCCACGGCTCGACCGACAGCCAGCCGACCAGCAGCGGGGTGGCGATGTTGTAGGGCAGGTTGGCGACGATTTTTGCGGGTGCGCCGTCGAGCAGCGGTCGCGGATCGAAGGTCATGGCGTCGGCGCAGACGATCTCCAGCCGCCCCGGATAGCGTGATGCGATCTCCCCGAGCGGCGCCAGCGCCCGCTCGTCGCGCTCCACGGCGATGACGCGCCGCGCGCCGAGGGCGAGCAGCGCGCGGGTCAATCCGCCCGGACCGGGGCCGACCTCGATGACGGTGGTATCTTCCAATGGTCCGGCGGCGCGGGCGATCCGCGCTGTCAGGTTGAGGTCGAGCAGAAAATTCTGGCCGAGCGATTTCCGCGCCGAAAGCTGATGCCGCTTGATGACGTCACGCAGTGGCGGCAGATCGTCGATTCCGCTCATCCGCGCGCCGCCATGCGCGCCGCGAGCCTGAGCGCGGCGATCAGGCTCGCGGGATTGGCGCGGCCGGTGCCGGCGATGTCGAACGCGGTGCCGTGATCGGGCGAGGTGCGGATGAAGGGCAGGCCGAGCGTGACGTTGACGCCGTCGTCGAACGCCACCGTCTTGATCGGAATCAGCGCCTGATCGTGATACATGCACAGCGCGCAGTCGTAGGTGCGGCGCGCCGCCGGGTGAAACATGGTGTCGGCGGGAAGGGGGCCGCGCGCCTCGATGCCCTCGGCGCGCAGGGCCGCGACGGCGGGCGCGATGATCGCCTGATCCTCATGACCGAGCGCGCCGCCTTCGCCGGCATGGGGGTTGAGGCCGGCGACCGCGAGACGCGGCCGCGCGATGCCGAAGCGGCTGATCAGATCGGCAGCGACAATGCGCGCGGTCGTGACGATGAGGTCGCTGGTCAACTGCGCGATCGCCTCGCGCAGCGGCACATGGATCGTCACCGGCACGACGGCCAGCTTTGGCGACCACAGCAGCATCACCGGGTGCGGTATGGCGCCGCCGTCGGCGGCGAGTTCGGCGAGAAATTCGGTGTGGCCGGGGTGCGTGAAGCCGGCGTCGTAAAGCACGCTCTTGGCGATCGGATTGGTGACCACGGCGCTCGCGCGGCCGGCGCGAACGTCAGCCACCGCGCGGCGGGTCGATGCGATGGCGACGCTGGCGCTGGTTTCGTCGGGCTGGCCGGGCTGGGCGGTCGGGATCCCGTCGAGCGGCACCACCGGCAGGGCCTGGGCAAAAACGTCCGCCGCCTGCTCCGGCTCGACCGTGGTCACCGCGATGTCTACGCCGAGGATTTCGGCGCGACGGCGGATGAATCCGGCGTCGCCGAGCAGATAGAACGGCGGCAGCCGGTCCTCCGCGCGCCGCCGCCACGCGGCGATGGTGATGTCGGGGCCGATGCCGGCGGGTTCGCCGATGGTGAGTGCGAGAGCTTTCTGCATCTGTCGCTGGTTCGTGCCCGCACTTCCCTCACTTTCGGGGGGGTGCTCTAGCGATATTCGATCATCGCCGCCTTGCGAATGTCGCTCAGATAGGCTTTGGATCGCGCCTCGAATTTCTCGGCGTAAAGCTTTTCCCGGATTTGCCGCTGTTGCGGCGTATCGCCGCTGGTGGCCTTGCGCGAGCATAGCGCCACCATCTCGATGCCCTGCCGCGTCACCTCGGGCGCGGTGAGATGGCCAACCGGCGTCTTATCCAGCATCTCGCGAAGCGTCGGCGGCAGGTCGGCGGAGGTCTTCACCACGGTGCTGCGGATCGTGGCGTTGCGCATCGAGCGAAACAGGGTGTCGGCGTCGGCGCAGCTTTGCACCCGGCTGCGCAAGGTTTCCGCTTCCTTGCGCCGCATCTCGACGGTGGATGCCGGCGCGCCGCGCGGCACCACGAGGACGACCGGCCGCATCTGATACTCGAAGTTGTTGCCTTCGGCCGCATCTCCCGCCTGATCGCCGGCAGCGGCACGGACGGTGCGGTCGGAGACGGTGAGACTTTCCTTGAAGCGCCCGCGCACCAGGCTGCCCCAGACCATATCGGCCTTGATGCGGCTGCGCAGCGTCGCCGGCCGAATCCCCCGGCTCGCCAGCATCTTCGTCAACTGCTCGGGCGACATGTGCATCCGCTGGCCCATCGTCGCATAGGATCCGTCGATGTCGGCCGCGGACGGATCGAGGCCGTATTTCTTGGCTTCCCTGATCTTGACCTTCTCGTCGATCAGTTCCTCGAGCGCCTGCTTGTGGCTGCCGCGGTGATTTGACAGCGCCATCAGCCGTATCCGCTGGTCGATGTCGAAATTGGTGATCGGCTCGCCGTTGACCATCGCCGCGATCGACTGAGCCCGGGCGGGCGGCGCGCCGGCGAAGGTCGAAACGGTGGCCGCGCAAATCGCGACCAGGAACGGCAGACGAAACGAAATCGGCAGACGAAGTGAAAAAATCATCATGTCCGGGGATGTGGTGCTTTCTGGCTGAAGTGACCGTCCATGCGATAAAAGTTCATGAGGCGAGCGCCCTGCGGTGAGGGCGGCGCCGTTCGGTTATTGCAGGCCGGTCGTGCCGGCCGAGGTCTGACCCAGGGTCCGCAGCCCGAGTTGCAGCATGACAGCATGGCTAAGCTGTGGCGTCACGTTGCTGGTATAGGACGAATAGCTGTAGTTGGTGACGTAGTTGACGCCGAGAATGAAGCAATCGTCGACATAGCCGAAGCCGACGGCGTAGGTGTCGATGGAGTTGCTTTCAAGATTGTAGCGCGCGCCGCCGGTGGCTACCCAGTTCGACGCCAGCTTGATCGAGCCGGAGCCGAGGACTCCCGAGCGCCGCGTCAGATAGCCGAGGTCCGGCTGCGCGGCGTAGTCACCGTACATCAGGCTGAACGACCAGCGATCAAAATTGGCGCGGCCTTCGACCTCAAGCCGCTGGACGTCGCCGGTCGCCTCGTCGAAGCGGGCTCGCGAACTGAACGTATAGGTGCGGTTGGGTGCGTAGGCGATGCTGGCGACATAGTCCGACATCGGCTTTTGCAGGCCGGAATCCAGCGCGGTGTTGGTGGCGTCCGCCACCGCGAATGAGTTCAGGCCGAACAGGTGATAGGACTGCCCGAACATCGCCTTGACGCTGCCGCCCTGATCGAACTGCACGGTGGCCTGCACGCCGACATTGGCGCGGCCGCCGCCCTCGACCCGGTCGTAGCCGGAGAACTTGTCCACGCTGAACAGGTTGCTGGTGTCGAACACCATGCTCTGGGCGTCTTCGTTCGGCAGGCGGCCGGCATACTGCTCGTTGGGACGCGCGATCAACTGGGCGATCGGTTCGATGATCGTGGTGCCCCACGGCTGGACCGCGATGAAGGGATAGCGGTATTCGAACCCGACCGTCGGCATCAATCGCACGTCGTTGATGTTGCCCGGCGCAATTCCGAAATACGGATTGCCGGTTGTCAGGTCGGCCATGCCCTGACTGCCGACCGACGCATTGATGGCGTCGGCGCGGACCGAGGCGAACGGGGTCCAGATCTGGCCGATCGGGTCGGTGAACGAGCGCCGCCACTGGGCCTCCGCGGTGAGGCGCGAATAGGTGCCCGGAATGCCGCGCAGGAGGCAGGCATCGCGCACGCCGGCGGCGGGGTCGGCCGACTGCAAGACTTTGGTGGCGTCGAGGCACGCGCCGATGTTGGTCAGGCTTGGCCCCACCGGATTGGTCAAAGAGTCGAACGCGGCTGCATCGCGGGTCAGGCTGGTGAAGTTGGTCTTGTAGCTGACCTCGCCGCCCAGGATCGGACGGTTGAAGACGTTCGAGTAGTCGATCACCGGTGCGACCACCGGCACCTGCGACTGGCGACCGGACAGGCTGAGATAGTAGATCGCGCGCGCGTCGAAATAGCTGCGGTTGCCGACGCCGGTCAGATAGAGCTGCGAGATCGCCTCCGTCGGCAGGCTGAGGAAGGAGGACATCGGGTCGCGATATTGCGCCAGCCGATAATCGCTCAGGAAGGCGTAATCCGACAGCGCGACGCCGTCCCAGCCCCACGACCAGCGGTCGTTGATGGCGAACTGGCCCTTGGTTTCGATGCCGCCGCGCAGGTCGCGGTTGCCGACACCCCTGAATGCGCCGGGGTCCTCCTGGCTGATGCCGTAGGCGCGGATGCGGTAGGCGCCGTCGATCAGCCGCTGCTGGAACTCAGCCTGCATCAGCACGCCCTGTCGCGTCATCACGCGCGGCGAGAAAGTCGCGTCCATATCCGGAGCGATCGCCCAGTAGAACGGGATGCTGACGCCGTAGCCCAGCTCGGTGGTGTTCAGGAAGCCCGGCACCAGAAAGCCGCTCTTGCGCTTGACGGTCGGGTCCGGCGTCGAGAAGTAGGGCAGGTAGGCGATCGGGACGCCGAAGAATTCCAGCGCGGCGTCCTCGAAGTAGAGCATCTTGTCGGTCTGGTCATGAATGATGCGCGCGCCCTTTACCTGCCATAGCGGCGGCTTCTTCGGGTTGTCGCGGCACGCCGCGCAAGCCGTATAAACACCGTTCTGGAACACGGTGTAATTGCCCTTGCTTCGGTCGGCGCGGCTCGCGGCCATGCGGGTCTGATCGGCGGTGTCGACGCGAAGCGAATCGACGAAGCCGTCACGATAATCGTCGCTCAGATCGAGAACGTTGGCGTAGGTGATCTTGCCGTCGACATCGGTCAGGCGGATGTTGCCTTCGGCGTGAAGCCGCTTGGTCTTCTGGTCGTAGGTGACCTTGTCGGCTTCCAGCGAGGTGCCGTTGTAGAAAATCTGGACGTTGCCGACCGCCGAGACCTGCGAGTTGTTGTAGTCGTAATCGACCTCGGTGGCCTGCACCAGCATCTGGCCGTTGCTGCCGGCTGCCGGCTGTGGTGGTTTGGGCCGGGTGTGCGGCCGATTGTAGGTAAAGCTCTGCGCCAGCGCCGGGGTCGTGGCAGGCACGAGCCACGCCGCGGCCGAAAAGAGAGCAATGGCCACCATCCGCGCGGACATAAGGCCGCGACCGCGGCGCGCCGGAGCGTGCTGCGTTGCGGCCGTCAACTGTCCCTGGCGGGTGGCGACGCTGGCCACTACCCGTCCTCCTGATACAGCAAGGCCATGAAACCCGAGAGGCCGCCCACGCAGACAGGGAGCCACGCGGCGGCAATTGGGTGCATCAATTCAGCCTTGCTCAAGTCGTCAGTTACCTTTGCGAGAACATAGAGCAGAAAGCCCGCGCCCACGCCACTTAAAACCATCTTCTGAACGCCGCCGAAGCGAAAGAATCGCAAGCTCACGGCGGCGGCCAGCAGCACCATGGCTACCAGCAAAAACGGCTGTGCCACAAGTTTATGATACTGCAAACGGTATCCGGCGCTGGCCAGCCCGGAGCTTTGGGACGATTTGATGTAGGACGGTAGTTGCCAAAATGACACGGTTTCCGGGGTGGAAAAACTGTTCCGGACCTGTGCGCGGGTCAGGCTGGTGGCCATCGTCAAGGTGTCCTGAAGCACCGGGGGAGAATCGAGAGAGTATCTGCGCACCTCCCTGAACACCCAGTGGCCATCCTCAAGGGCGCCCTCGCGCGCCTCGATCCGTTCGACGAACCGGTTTGACGGGTTGAAACGGAACACGGTGAGCCCGGTCAGGCGCAGGCCCTGCTGTTCGCTGCGGGCCGCATTGATGATCGCCTGGCCTTCGCTGTTGGTCTGGTTGATCCAGAAGCCCGCGGCCTCTTGCAGCCCGCCGCCGGGGGCGCTGCCGAACAGTTGCGCCTCAAGCTGTTTGGAGCGCTCGCGCAGATCGGCCGATACCGGGTTGTAGATCGTCGTTGCGGCAACCCCCAGCAGCAGCGCGCTGGCCAGCGCCGGGGAGACGAACTGCCAGGCGGAAACCCCGGCGGCACGCGCCACCACCAGTTCGAGCCGCCGCGACAGCGCCAGATAACAGGTCATGGCGCCGATCAGGACGCAGAACGGCGTCAGTTTCTCCAGAAGTTGCGGGACGCGGAACAGCGAGGTCTGCGCCACCATGATGGCGGAGACGGAGACGAGGCTCGACGTCCGCCGCACCATCTCGATGTAATCGACCAGCACCAGCAGCACGAAGATGCTGGCGAAGACGCCGACCGCCGACACCAGAAAGCGCCCGGCGAAGTATCGTCCCAGCGTGTTGACCAACATGCTCATGACGGCACCGGACGCCCGATCAGCCGCAGCAGGCGGGCATTGGAGCGGTTGATGGCCTCGACCAGCGCCGCCGGCGGCTCGATCACGATGCCGGCGACGATGATCCAGACGCTGCCGGCGATCGCCACAGCCAGCATCAGATACTGCACCAGCGCGGCGAGCGGCGACTTGACCGCCATCACCGAGCAGGCGAACCCGGCCATCCGCAGCCCGAACACCGCGAGGAGGGCGGTGGTGATCGAGAAGTTGCGGCTTTGCCGGGTGGTGCGCGGGGTGCCGAGAAACGCGAAGGTGAGCGCCGCGAACGCGAACGGATACAAGGGCGACATCAGCCTGTCGTGCAGATCGGCGAAAAACTGTCCGGGCAACTGCTTGTAGATCGGGTCGTTCGGCGGCGGCGAGATCAGTTCCCAGAGATAGCGCTCGCGGATGCCGTAATTCATGTCGCCGCCGCCGGCGGCGCGATTGGAGAACTTCGACATGTCGAAAGCGTAGCGTTCGAACGACACCAGCACCGGATCGCGCTTGTTGGCCTCGAAGCGTTCGACGTGGCCGTCCTGCAGCACCAGGAACGAGCCGCGCTCGTTCTTCAGCACGGTGCCGCGATCCGCCATGATGCTAACGCGCTCCTTGGGGTCGCGGCGGTCATCGACGAAGATGCCGGCCAGCACGCCGCCGGGCAGCCGCTCGCGGATGCGGATCGTGAGGTTCGGCTCCAATTGCGAAAAGCGCCCAGGTTGCAGGATGTTCGCCAGCACGTCGGCGGTGATCTCGGCGTCCCATTGCTTGATCCGGCGCATCCCGTCCGGGGCAAGATAGGCGGCGATGAATGCCACCAGCAGGGCGACCACGGCGGTTGCGATCACGAACGGATAGAACAGCCGGATCGGCGACAGTCCGGCCGCGTTCATCACGATGATTTCGGAATCGGTGGCGAGCTTGTTGAGGGTATGCGCGATCGCGATCATCAGCGCGATCGGCGCGATGATCAGGACCAGCGCCGGAATCACCAGACTGGTGATGCCGAGGAAGGTCACGATAGTCTGCCCCTGGCTGGTCATCAGGTCGATGCCGCGCAACGCCTGCGTAATCCAGATCACCCCGGTCAGACTGACCAGGACCACCGCGAACGACGCCAGCGTCGTCCGGACGATATACTTATCGATGGACCCCATCGGGCAGTGTTGTCCCCGTCCTGTCTCAGGCTCCGCGCATCGCCCGGATTCGCTTCCGAATCCCCCATGGGCGCTCGCGGGTTCGCGACACTAGCAAGATTGTCCCCTTATGCCACCGCCCTGATCCGGCAACAAAATGGCTGTGTGGTGGCGCGCCTCGGGTATCGTTAACAGGATGTCGCCGGCGGCCGCCCTCCGTTGGGGCGGGCATGGCATGCGAATTGCGCTTGACGGATCGACGGCCGCGACCAAAGAACGTTGCGAGGACGATGCGCCGTCGCAGGACGTCGGCGCAGTTTTTTGTTGATGGAGGATGTTCGATGCCCGACGCCGTCAAGCTCGGTTTTGTTCCGTTTTCAACGGCGGCCCGCGGCACGCTGGTGGTGTGTTGCGATGACGCACTAAAACTGGGCGGCGCGACCCGCAAGGCGCTGGGAGAGGCGGCCGCGATCGTCAAACGGGCGGCGGCGGCGAATGGATTCAAAGGCAAGCCGGGTGCGGCGCTCGATATTCTTGCACCGGAAGGACTGCGCGCCGATCGCCTGATCGTGATCGGCGTCGGCAAGGCCGATGCGCTCGCGGAAAAGGACCTTCTCAAGGTTGGCGGCGTCGCCGCCGGCAAGATCAAGGCGGGTGGTGCGGCGATGACCGTGGTCGCCGACCTGCCGGCAGCGGCGATGAGCGCCGATCAGGCTGCTTCGGTCGCGCTCGGGATACGGCTGCGGCTCTACAAGTTCGACCGCTACAAGACCCGCAAGAAGAAAGACGACGACAGCGCCGGTCCGGGGCGGATCGAGATCGCGGTCGCGGTCGGCGATGTCGCCGCCG
>JBASBO010000220.1:0-8692 GCA_049651165.1 Xanthobacteraceae bacterium
ATCCGCGACAGCCGGCCGAGCACCGCGTCGCCTTCGGCAAGCTGACGGATCAGCCGCTCCGACAGGTCGGTCGCCGCCGCGATCTGCTCGCCGAGATTTTCGTTGACGTCGCGCACGGTGTGCTTGAGCCCGCCGATGGCGCGCTCGGCGATCTCGGTCGCGGTAATCAGTTCGCCGATGGTGGCCTTCAGCGACTGCTCGTCGGCCTTCAGCCGCAGCAGCCGCTTGTTCAGCAACATGCAGTAGCCGATGGTCACCACCAGCAGCACCGCGACCAGCGCCTCGATCATCAGTCCGAATGAGTGGTTCACGGTGCCTCCATCAGCTTGGTTTGCTCGTCGGCCTTCTCGAACATCGCGAAGGTGGTGTTGGGTTTGCGCAAGGTCTTGGCGACGCGGATGGCGACACGGTCGCCGACCCGGCCCATGCGCCCTTCCGTCAGCGTGACGTTGCCGCAGCGCACCGCCACCAGCGCGTCCGGGCGCAGGTCGAGCGGCAGCGTGTCGCCGACCTGCAACGTCATCAGTCGCCGCAGCGGAATATCGGCCTCGTAGAGCACGGCATCGACGGCGATCTGCGCCTGCGCGATCTCGGTGGCGAGATGGCCTTCCCAGATCGGGTCGCGGCCGAACTTCTCGCCCATGAACATCTGCAACAGCACGTTGCGGATCGGCTCGATGGTGGCGTAGGGCAGCAGCAGTTCGATGTTGCCGCCACGGTCCTCCATGTCGACGCGCAGCCGCACCAGAATGGCGGCGTTGGCGGGCCGGCTGATGGCGGCGAAGCGCGGATTGGTTTCAAGGCGGTCGATGGTGAAGCTCACCGGCGACAGCGGCCGGAACGCCTGCTCGGCGTCGGTCAGCACCACCTCGATCAACCGCTTCACCAGATTGGTCTCGATGGTGGTGTAGGGCCGGCCCTCGACGCGGATCGCCGCCTGACCGCGACGGCCGCCGAGCAGCACGTCGATCATCGAATAGATCAGGCTGGAATCGATGGTGGCAAGACCGAAGTTCTCCCACTCCTCGGCCTTGAACACCGCCAGCACCGCCGGCAGCGGGATCGAATTCATGTAGTCGCCGAACCGCACCGAGGTGATGCGGTCGAGCGACACCTCGACGTTGTCGGAGGTGAAGTTGCGCAAGGAGGTCGTCATCAGCCGCACCAGGCGGTCGAAGATGATCTCCAGCATCGGCAACCGCTCGTAGGACACCATCGCGGAATCGATGATGGCGCGGATGCCGGAATTGTCGTTGAGGTTGATTTCGCCGGCGCTGAAGCCGAGCAGGTTGTCGATCTCCTCCTGCGACAGCACCCGCTCGCTGCTGCCGTTCTTGCCGGCGCCGAGATTGCGGCCGCCGTCCTCCACCATGGCGGCCCATTGCTCCGCCATGACGCCGGTGATCTCGTTCTCCGCGGCCGACCTGGCCGCCGCTTCCGGGTCCTCGGAATCGAGCGAGGCTTCCCACTGCGCGGCAATGGCGTCCTGATCGACCTGATCGCTACCGGCCATAGCTTTGACCACGTTCGCTCATTGCACCACGATTTCCTTGAACAGCACGGCGTCCACCTGCCCCGGCGAGATCACCGCGTTGACGCGCCGCGTCAGTTCCTCCTTGAGGCGGAACAGCGCGGCCGAGCCGCTGAGGTCGGGCGCGCGCAGTTCGCGCAAGTAGGTCTGGAAGATGTCCAGCAGGCGCGGCATCGCCGGCTTGATCTTCTCGGCCAGCGGCTCGTCCTTGACCTCAAGCACCACCTTGACCTTGAGATACTGCACCCGCTCGCCCGGCAGGCCGGAAAGGTTGACGAAGATTTCCGGCACCTCGACGAACGTCGGCGGCTTCTCGGCCTTCACCTCCGCGTGGGTTTCCTCGCCGTGATGGTTGAAGAAGAAGAACCAGCCGCCGCCGCCCGCGCCGATCGCCAGCACCAGCGCCGCCGCGATCATCATCAGCTTGCGCTTGCCCTTCGGCGCCGGCGCGGCCTCTGCTTCCGCCGCCGCCGCGCCCTCGGCCTGTTCGTTGTCTGCCATCGCTCGCCCGCCCATGAAGGGGATCGACCCGATGCGGCCGAGCAGCCAGTCCTACGCGATACCAAATGCCCCCGGCGCGCACGCGCCCTCTTGAGGCTCGACGCTAAGGTCGCAATGGTTAACGGAACCTTTCTTTCGGCCTTCAACTGGGAAATTTTTGCCGGGCCGATATGGTCAACAAGCGGTTATTGCCGCCCTGCCCGGCACCCCGCCCGCAACTCAACCGATTGAAAATACGCGAATTTCGAATCTGGCACGGCTTTCGCTTTGCTGATCCCGAGCCGCCGGTTTGGGAGAGCCTGTGGGTTAAGGATCGGGGCCGGCTTTGGGAGAGGCCATCCCCGATTGTCATCAGGGGAGAATGACCGATGGAGAACACCCTCCTCATCGGATTGTCGCGGCAGGTCGCGCTTGAGCGGCAGATCGACGTGGTGGCCAACAACGTCGCCAACGTCAACACCAACGGCTTCAAGGCCGACCAGTCGCTGTTCGAGGAATACCTGATGCCGGTCGCGCATCAGGACAACTTCATCGGCCGCGACCGCCGCCTGAGCTACGTGCAGGATCGCGCGACCTTTCACGACTTCGCGCAAGGCCCGACGCAGCAGACCAAGAACCCGCTCGACGTCGCCATCGACGGCAACGCCTTCCTCGCGGTGCAGACCCCCGGCGGCGAGCGCTACACCCGCGACGGCAGCCTCCATGTCAGTTCGATCGGCCTCCTCGTCACCGCGGCCGGGCATCCGGTGCTGGGCGCCAACGGCCCGATCCAGATGCAGCAGACCGACCATGACGTCGCCATTTCTCCCGACGGCACCATCACCGTGATCGAAGGCGCCAACACCCGCACCGATTCCATTCGCGGCAAGCTGCGGCTGGTGAAGTTCGCCGATCCGCAGAAGCTGCTGAAGGAAGGCGCCAACCTCTACACCGCCAACGGCATGGCGGCGCAGGCCGACACCGCGGCGCGGGTGCAGCAGGGCTACATCGAGAAATCCAACGTCAACGCCGTGGTGGAGATGAGCCGCATGATCGCGGTGTCCCGCGCCTACACGCAAGTTTCCGCGCTGCTCCAGCAGCAGAGCGACCTTCGCCGCACGGCAATCGAGAAACTGGCCGACGTTCCGGCTTAAGGCACAAGGAAACGACCGATGCGCGCCCTCTACACCGCCGCGACCGGCATGGCCGCCCAGGAACTCAACGTCCAGGTGATCTCCAACAACATCGCCAACATGCGCACCACCGGCTACAAGAAGCAGCGCGCGGCGTTTCAGGACCTGATCTACGACCACGTCCGCCGCGTCGGCGCGCAGGCGTCGGATCAGGGCACCATCCTGCCGGTCGGCGTCGATATCGGCGGCGGCGTCAAGACCGTCGGCACGCCGCGGCTGATGGGTCAGGGCACGCTGTCGCAGACCGGCAACGACCTCGACATCGCGGTGCGCGGCGAAGGCTTCTTCAAGATCCAGATGCCAGACGGCACCTTCGCCTATACCCGCGACGGCTCGTTCACCACCGACCATCAGGGCCGCGTCGTCAACGCGCAGGGCAACCTGCTGCAACCGACCATCACCATTCCGCAGAACTCATCCGGCATCACCATCAACGCGCAAGGGCAGGTGTCGGTGACGGTGCCGGGCTCCACCACGCCGACCATTCTCGGCCAGATCGGCCTCACCCGCTTCATGAACAAGGCAGGCTTGCAGCCGGTCGGCGACAACCTGTTCACCGAGACGCCGGCCTCCGGCCCGCCGCAGGACGGCATCGCCACGCTCGACGGCTACGGCGACATGCAGCAGAGCAATCTGGAGCAGGCCAACGTCGAGGCGGTGTCCGAGATCTCCGACCTGATCGCCGCGCAGCGCGCCTACGAGATGAACGCCAAGGTCATCAGCGCCGCCGACCAGATGCTGCAATCCACCTCCAACATGTTCCGGTAAAGCATGATCCCGAAAAGTGGCCTCCGGTTTTCGGACAAGATCATGCTCAGCCAAAGAGAGATCGCGATCATGATCCGCTCCCTGCTCGCAGCAGCGCTCATCGCCGCGTCGCCGCTCGCGGCGTTCGCGCAATCCGCCGGCGACACGCCCGCCGCGCCGGTGCTGCGCGCCCATGTTGAAGTAAGCGGCGATCTGGTGCGCATCGGCGACGTGGTGGACAACGCCGGCGACGCCGCGTCGATCGCGATCTATCGCGCGCCCGATCTCGGCACCACCGGCTCGCTGCCGGTCGCTCAGGTGCTGTCCGCGCTGCGCGCGCATCAGGTGATCGGCGTCGAGACCCGCGACCTCAGCGAGGTGTCGGTGACGCGGCTCGCCCGCACCATCGACACCGACGAGATCGAGCGCGGCGTCGCCGCCGCGCTGGAACGCCGGGGCGGGCTGGGCGACGCCAAGGATATTCAGCTCACCTTCGATCGCGGCTTGCGGACATTGCAGCTCGACGCCACTGTCACCGGCGCGCTGCGCCCGAGCGCGGTCCATTTCGATCCGCGCAACAGCCGCTTCGACGCGATATTCGAGATCGCCGCCGGCTCCGGCGCGACGGCGACCCGGCTGCGCTTCACCGGCACCGCGGTCGAGACGGTGGAAGCCACCGTGCTGATGCGCGCCATCGACCGCAACGAGATCATCCGGGCGTCGGACATCACGGTCGAGCGGCGGCCGCGCGCCGAAGTCGGCCGCGACGTCGCGTTGAGCGCGCAGGCGATCGGAATGCAGGCGCGCCGCCAGTTGCGCGCCGGCCAGGCGCTGCGCCAGTCCGATCTCGCCAAGCCCGATCTGGTGCAGCGCGATCAGGCGGTGACCATCGTCTATCAGACCCCCGGCATCACCCTCACCATTCGCGGCAAGGCGCTGGACAACGGCACCGAGGGCGACGCCGTCACCGTCATGAACCTGCAATCCAAGCGCACCTTCTCCGGCACCGTCACCGGCCGCAATCAGGTCGTCGTCAGCGTGCCGCATCCCTTCGCCACCGCAAGCCTGCCCGCCCCCGTCGCGGTCGCCGCCAACACCGCCCTGCCCGCCTCTCGAAACGCCGAGTCACGTTGATGTTCAAGTATCCTCACCGCGCCACCCTCACCGCCGCGCTGCTGGCGAGCGCGACCCTCGCCAGCGGCTGCTCGTCGATCGACCGGCTGTCGGCGATCGGCGAGAAGCCGGCGCTGACCGCGATCGAGAACCCGACGGCGCAGCCCGGCTACAAGCCGGTGCAGATGCCGATGCCGAAGCCGGAGCCGGCCTCCTACGCCGCCAATTCGCTGTGGCGCAACGGCTCGCGCGCCTTCTTCAAGGACCAGCGCGCGCATCAGGTCGGCGACATCCTCACGGTGACGGTGAATTTCACCGACAAGGCCAACATCGCCAACGAGACCCAGCGCAGCCGCACCAACAAGGAAGACACCGGCGTCTCCGACTTCATCGGCAGCAAGCTGCTCACCGGCAGCGCCGCCGCGGTGCTGCCGGGCCGCGTGCTCACCGCCGATTCCACCTCGTCGAGCGACGGCAAGGGTTCGGTGCAGCGGCAGGAGAACCTGCAGACCAGCGTCGCCGCCGTGGTCACGCAATTGCTGCCGAACGGCAATCTCGTGGTCGAGGGCAAGCAGGAAGTCCGCGTCAACTTCGAGGTGCGCGAACTGGTGGTGGCCGGCATCGTGCGTCCGGAGGACATCCAGAGCGACAACACCATCGACTCCAGCAAGATCGCGCAGGCCCGCATCGCCTATGGCGGACGCGGCCAGATCTCCGACGTGCAGCAGCCGCGCTACGGCCAGCAGGTGCTCGACGTGCTGCTGCCGTTCTGATCCCGTCTCATCAGCTCCCACGCCGGCGTCGCGAACCTAGGCGCGGCACGGCGTACCACGCGGCCTTCGGTAGCTCCCCTGCCGGAGGCCGCTTCGTATGTGTCCGACGTCCCGCGATCGATTCTTGCACCTTCCCACTATCGATGTTATAATTTATGTAATAACATCGGAGGCCAGCATGGTGACCCTTAAAGTCCGCAAGGTCGGGAACTCGCTCGGCACGACTATTCCGCAAGAGGTCGCGGCACGTCTGAACATTGCCGAAGGCGATAGCCTTTTTCTGACAGAGACGCCCGGCGGCTACCTTATCTCGCCCTACGATCCCGAGTTTGAACGGCAGATGGACGCGGCCCGCGCGATCACGAAGCGGCGGCGCAACGTCCTGCGCGAGCTTGCGAAGTAGTGCGCCCTGTCTGGCTCCTGAAATCTGTCCTGCTTGCCGTCCATGCCGAACAACTCGCCGAGCATGGCGGTTTGCCCGGCATTCGGGATGAGGCTCGACTGAATACCGCTCTCGACCGTCCGAAGAACCTGCCGGTCTATGGCGAACCTGATATCTTCGATCTCGCCGCCGCCTGCACCTTCGGCATCGCCAAGGGCCACGCTTTCATAGACGGCAACAAGAGAACGTCTTTTGTCGCCGCCGAACTCTTTCTCACGCTCAACAACTTTGAGCTTCAAGCCGACGATACGGAATGCGTGATGACGTGGCTTGCGCTCGCGGACGGATCTTTATCGGAATCACAGCTTGCCGAATGGCTCCGCAAAAGGTGCAGCGTAAGTAATAGCGCATCCTAGCAGCATGATCCGCCGCCGGGACGCGGCCTGGAACTGCAATTGGCATCTCTCATGCCGGGCACATAATCACCACGACATATCCATTGAACGATCATACAAAACCCGGCCTCGCACCATCTTCCGACACCAGATTTGGTCGGATGGAACGGAGAAGGAGCGAGTCCCATGCGAACCTTCGCAATGTCGGCGGTGATGTTGTCCCTCATGCTCGGGGTTCCCGCATTCGCGCAAACCCAGACGCAAGCCTCGCCCGGCGTATCGCCGCAATCGCCGTCAGGCGCCGCCACTGAGCAGCAATCTGCGCAAGACCAGAACCAAAACCGGAACGGCGTCACGATCCGCAGCATTCAGGTCGTCGACGTCGAGGACCTGCAATCGGACACGCGCGCCAAGGTCGACGAACTCGTCGCCAACACCAAGCAGGAGGACCTCCAGTCTCTTCGCGCATCGATCGACGCCACCCCGCAAGCCGTCTCGGCGCTGAAAGCCAAGGGCCGCGTCTCCACGCAGGTTGTCGCCATCAATATCGACGACGACGGAACCCTGACCATGATTACGAAGAAAAGCACCTGATTGAACAAGATGGAGGCGTCATGAGATTAAATACGGCACAGGTGAACCAGGCATTGATGCAGATGGAAGCGCAGGTGCTTCCCGACGATCATCCGGCGGTTGGAAAGCTGAATGAGTTGTTCGGCGATCACACTTTCTTCGTCGATCAGAGCGGCCTGAAGGTTCTGGAATCGACGGGCTCCGTGGTCAGCCTCGCGGACTGGGCCGGCGAAACGTCGGGCGCGCTGCGGCCGCACGAGCCGACACCGACCGGAGAGGTCGTCGCGCTGAACCGGGCGGAGCAGTAACGCGCCGCAAAGCGTTATGAAGCCTTCTCGCGATCAAGCCGCACGCGCGCCATGCCGACAACCGCGGCGCGGTAACCTTGAGCGGTTAGGTTAAGACGCGAGTTCGGTTGCCGACGCACGCGATCGAATTATGGTCGCGGCGTCACGCAGAGTTGGCCGCGCACTTCTCCAAGAGGGACGGCCACGATTTCAATTGCGCGACACGGGGCCGTCGGATTTCATGTCTGCGTTACGGCGGCCCCACCCCTCGACGGCCAAAGCGCCGTCTCGGGGCGGCCAGCCACCGAATCCGAACAACGAATCCGAAAATGCAAATGGCCGGACACGGTCCGGCCATCGCTGCGATTTATCGTCGTCGCCTCGCGCGCTACTCGTCGCGATAGACCTTCTCGCGCTTCTCGTGACGCTCCTGCGCCTCCACCGACAACGTCGCGATCGGCCGCGCCTCAAGCCGCTTCAGCGAGATCGGCTCGCCGGTTTCCTCGCAATAGCCGTAGGTGTTGTCCTCGATCCGCTGCAACGCCGCGTCGATCTTGGAGATCAGCTTGCGCTGCCGGTCGCGCGAGCGCAATTCGATGGCGCGATCGGTTTCCGACGACGCCCGGTCGGCGATGTCGGGATGGTTGACGTTCTCCTCCTGCAACGTTTGCAGCGTGATCTTGGATTCCTTGATGATTTCTTCCTTCCACGCCAGCAGCTTGTTGCGGAAATACTCCCGCTGCCGGTCGTTCATGAAAGGCTCTTTTTCAGAGGGACGGTAGTTCTTCAACTTTTCCAAGGCCAGTCCGTTTCCGATTGCCAGGCGCCGGAATAGGTCCGGACGCGACGCGCTTATATAGCGCTGCTCCCGGGCAGACAATATCGTCGCGCCGGGCTGTGACGGCGCGGTGCGGCGCAGGGAACTTTCCGGCTCAGACCCGTCCCGCCTTGGCGAGTTCCACCTCGACCCGAAGCTCGATTTCCGCCAGTACAGCGTCGAGGCCGGGATCGCCGGAAGAATCCTTCAGGCCGGCGGCGGCATCGCGCAGCCGCGCCACCGCCGCGGTGTCGAACGACCCCGACAACAGCCCGATCTTGAGGCTGTCGAGCGCGTCCAGCGCCCCCCGGCCACGCTGGATCGAGCGCTTGCGGCGCTCGGTCGGGTCCTCGACGCCTTGCAGCGCCAGCAGTGCCTCGATGCCGCCGGCCGCCTTCGGC
>JBASBO010000221.1:0-2401 GCA_049651165.1 Xanthobacteraceae bacterium
GTTGAGGAGGCCGAACCGCGCCTCGCCGACGAAGCCGACCCGCTCCGGGATGCCGGCCAGCGCCGGGGCCAGCGCCGATTTCCAGGTGCGTGGCATGATGAGCGCGGTGCCGTAACCCTCGGCCCGCAGCCGCCGCCCCAGCCGCCATTGCCGGCCGAGCACCAGCCGCGAGCGCAGCAGATCGTGGACGATGCCCTGGCGCACGCCGGGCATGTAATCGACCAGCGGCGCGCACAGCGGCGTGACCAGCAGGTCGATCGGCCGGTTGGGCCACCGTTGCCTCGCGACCCGGACCACGGTATGACCGCGCACGAAATCACCGATCCAGTTGTACGGCACGATCAGCAGCGGCCTGGTGTCCGCGCTCTCGATGGGGCCGAAAGATGGATCGGAATCAATATTCATGGCTTGATCTGGTGCGGCCTTGAGCTTGGATTTAGGCTTAAGCCGGGAGGGTAGTGGTTAGCCGCTCCCCGCACGCAGGTAAAGCGCTCCAGCGGCCGATCGACCGGAGCACCGGGCGCCGCGTCAGCGAGGACGAACTATGCTGCTGGTGACCGGAGGCGCCGGGTTTATCGGATCGAATCTGGTCGCGGCGCTCAACGACGCCGGGCGCGCCGACGTCGTCGTGTGCGACTGGCTCGGCAGTGACGGCAAATGGCGCAACCTCGCCAAGCGCCAGCTTGCCGACATCGTTCCGCCGGAGCAGTTGACGGCGTGGCTCGACGGCCGGCGGGTTGACGCCGTGTTTCATCTCGGCGCGATCTCCGAGACCACCGCGACCGACGGCGATCTGGTGATCGAAACCAACTTTCGCCTCTCCATGCGGCTGCTCGACTGGTGCACCGTCCATCCGACGCCGTTCATCTACGCTTCCTCGGCCGCGACCTACGGCGACGGCGAGCAGGGTTTTGTCGACGATCCCTCGCTGCCCGCGCTGAAGCAGTTGCGGCCGATGAATCTCTATGGCTGGAGCAAGCATCTGTTCGACCTTCAGGTGGCCGAGCGCGTCGCGCAGCGCGCGCCGCTGCCGCCGCAATGGGCGGGCCTGAAGTTCTTCAACGTGTTCGGGCCGAACGAGTACCACAAGGGCGCGATGATGAGCGTGCTGGCGAAGAAGTTTGCCGACATCAAGGCCGGCCACGCCATCCAGTTATTCAAATCGCATCGCGCAGGCATCGCCGACGGCGACCAGCGCCGCGACTTCATCTATGTCGACGACGTGGTGCGGGTGATGATGTGGCTGTTGGCCTCGCCCGCCGTCAGCGGCCTGTTCAATGTCGGCACCGGCCGCGCGCGCAGCTTCCGCGAGATGATGCTCGCCGCCTTTGCTGCGCTCGGCGCGCCGGCGCGCATCGACTATATCGACATGCCGGAGAATATTCGCGGCAGCTATCAATACTTCACCGAAGGCGACGTCACCCGGCTGTGCCAGGCCGGCTATAACGGCGGCTTCACCGCGCTGGAGGCGGCGGTCGGCCGCTATGTCGGGGATTTCCTCGATCGCGCCGACCCCTATCGCTAGAGCATGATCCCGAAAAGTGGAAACCGGTTTTCGGGCAAGATCATGCTCAATCAGAAGCAATAACAACGGTCACACCGATGCTGGATTTTGTCACGCTGTCGCAGACCATCGCCCGCAAGACGGTGCTGTGCATCGGTGACATCATGCGCGACGAGTTCGTCTATGGCGAGGTGTCGCGCATCTCGCCGGAAGCGCCGACGCCGGTGATCGCGGTCCGCCATAGCGAGAGCAATGTCGGTGGCGCGGGCAACGTCGCGCGCAATATCGCGGCGCTCGGCGCGAACTGCATCTTCGTCGGCCTTGTCGGGGATGACGAGGCGGGGCGCGCGCTGCAAGCGGCGCTGGCGCAGGAGACGCGGATCGAGCCGGTGCTGATCGTCGATTCCACGCGGCCGACCACGCGCAAGGTGCGGTTCGTCTCCGAGCATTTTTCCACGCACATGCTGCGCGCCGACTGGGAGCAGGCGACACCGGCCACGGCCGACATCGAGCAACGCCTGCTCGACGCCGTCATCCCGCTGCTTGAGCGCGCCGATATCGTGCTGCTGTCGGACTACGCCAAGGGCGTGCTGACGCCGCGTGTTATCCGAGCGGTGATCGACGCCGCGCGCGCGCACGGTACGCGCGTCGTGGTCGATCCGAAAAGCCTGCACTTCGAAATCTATCGCGGCGCGACGCTGTTGACGCCGAACCGCAAGGAGTTCGCCGAAGCCACCCGCAGCCGCGCCGAAACCGGGGATGATATCGCCGCCGCCGCGCGCGAGGTGCTGCAACTCACCGAGTGCGAGGCGCTGCTGGTGACGCGCAGCGAGCACGGCATGACGCTGGTGCCGCGCGTCGGCGCGGCCGTCCACGTCCCCGCGCATCCGGTCAAGG
>JBASBO010000222.1:0-8379 GCA_049651165.1 Xanthobacteraceae bacterium
CCCCTCCCCCCTTTGGCGGGGAGGGGTCGGGGGTGGGGGGAAACGCGGGCAGGGAGGAAGTTGGAAGCGGCTTCGACGAAGCGCCGCAGGCCAACTACGGCACCAGCGCGCCGATTCCGACGCTCGACCCGGAACTGGCGAAGCAACTCGGCTACGACATCGACGATGACGACGACGCGTTGCGCCCCGCGCGCAACAGGATGGAAGCGCTCGGCGTCAAGGCCACCGCCGAGTCGCTGGAAGCGCTGCTGCGCGAAGGCCGCCCCGAATTCCGCAAGGACGACGGCTCGCTGAAGGTGTGGACGCCGCACCGGCCGCCGCGCCCGGAGAAATCCGAGGGCGGCGTGCGCTTCGAGATCAAGTCCGAATATCAGCCGAAAGGCGACCAGCCGCAGGCGATCCGCGAACTGGTGGAAGGCGTCTCGCGCAACGACCGCACGCAGGTGCTGCTCGGCGTCACTGGCTCGGGCAAGACCTACACCATGGCCAAGGTGATCGAGGCGACGCAGCGCCCGGCGCTGATCCTCGCGCCGAACAAGACGCTGGCGGCGCAGCTTTACGGCGAGTTCAAGAACTTCTTCCCCGACAACGCGGTGGAGTATTTCGTCAGCTACTACGATTACTATCAGCCGGAAGCCTACGTCCCCCGCACCGACACCTATATCGAAAAAGATTCGTCCATCAACGAGCAGATCGACCGGATGCGCCACGCCGCGACGCGCGCGCTGCTGGAGCGCGACGACGTCATCATCGTGGCTTCGGTGTCGTGCATCTACGGTATCGGCTCGGTCGAGACCTACACCGCGATGACCTTCGCGCTGAAGAAGGGCGAACGTATCGACCAGCGCCAGTTGATCGCCGATCTGGTGGCGCTGCAATACAAGCGCACCTCGGCCGACTTCACCCGCGGCACCTTTCGCGTGCGCGGTGATACCGTCGATATCTTCCCGGCGCACTACGAGGACCGTGCCTGGCGGGTGAAAATGTTCGGCGACGAAGTCGAGGCGATCGAGGAATTCGATCCGCTCACCGGCCACAAGAGCGACGAGCTTGAGTTCATCAAGATCTATGCCAACTCGCACTACGTCACGCCACGCCCGACGCTGATTCAGGCGATCAAGTCGATCAAGGCCGAACTGAAGCAACGGCTCGACCAGTTGCACGCGCAAGGCCGGCTGCTGGAGGCGCAGCGGCTGGAGCAGCGCACCACCTTCGACATCGAGATGATGGAGGCGACCGGAAGCTGCGCCGGCATCGAGAACTATTCGCGCTATCTCACCGGGCGCAAGCCGGGCGAGCCGCCGCCGACGCTGTTCGAATACGTCCCCGACAACGCGCTGGTGTTCGCCGACGAGAGTCACGTCACCATTCCGCAGATCGGCGGCATGTTCCGCGGCGACTTCCGCCGCAAGGCGACGCTGGCCGAATACGGCTTCCGGCTGCCCTCTTGCATGGACAACCGGCCGCTGCGCTTCGAGGAGTGGGACATGATGCGGCCGCAGTCGGTGGCGGTGTCGGCGACGCCCGGCGGCTGGGAACTGAACGAGGCCGGCGGCGTGTTCGTCGAGCAGGTGATCCGCCCGACCGGCCTGATCGATCCGCCGGTGCATATCCGCCCGGCGCGCACCCAGGTCGACGACCTCGTCGGCGAGGTGCGCGCGACCGCGCAGGCCGGCTATCGTTCGCTGGTCACGGTGCTGACCAAGCGGATGGCGGAGGACCTCACCGAATACCTGCACGAGCAGGGCATCCGCGTGCGCTACATGCACAGCGATATCGACACCATCGAGCGCATCGAGATCATCCGCGACCTGCGGCTCGGGGCATTCGACGCGCTGGTCGGCATCAACCTGCTGCGCGAGGGCCTCGACATTCCCGAATGCGCGCTGGTCGCCATCCTCGACGCCGACAAGGAAGGTTTTTTGCGCAGCGAGACGAGTCTGATCCAGACCATCGGCCGCGCCGCGCGCAACGTCGACGGCAAGGTGATCCTCTACGCCGACCAGATCACCGGCTCGATGCAGCGCGCCATCGCCGAGACCGACCGCCGCCGCGAGAAGCAGGTGGCCTACAATACCGAGCACGGCATCACCCCGGCCAGCGTCAAGAAATCGATCGGCGACATCCTCAACTCGGTCTACGAGCGCGACCATGTGCTGGTGGAGATCGGCGACGGCGGCGGCACCGGCTTCACCGACGACGCCATCGCCATCGGCCACAATTTCGAGGCGGTGCTGGCCGACCTCGAAACCCGGATGCGCGAAGCCGCCGCCGACCTCAACTTCGAGGAAGCCGCAAGGCTGCGCGACGAGGTCAAGCGGCTGCGCGCCACCGAACTGGCGGTGGTGGACGACCCCACCATCAAGCAGCGCGGCGTCGCGGCCAAGGCAGGCGCTTACGCCGGCGCGAAGAAATACGGCGACGCCGCGAATCTGCCGGCGCGTCTCGATAAGGCGGCGCAGGGCAAGCCGTCGGGCAAATCGCGCATCCACAAACCCTCGCTCGACGAGATGGGCATCGCCACCTGGCACGAGGTCAAGCCGGATCGCAAAGGCGTCGCGCGCCCGCGCAAGCCGACGCTCGACGAAATGGGTCCCGGCCCCGAGAGCCGCATCTACAAGCCGAAGTCGATGCGCGACGGCGGACAGGAGTTCGGCGGCGTCATCAGGGACCGCCCCTCGCCGCGCTCATCCGCCGGCGCGCCGGGCCGCCACGGCGGATGGAAGAAGCGGTAGCCGCCGATTCCGCGTCCCATGGCGATTTCATTCGCTGAATCTTTTGAATCGGTGATAGGGATGGCGACGTCTCCATTTTCGGATCGATCATGCGCTCTCTGCTCGCTCTCGTGCTCGCGACGTCCGCGATCTTCTCGCTCTCCACAACTGTCGCCGCCGCTCAGGACGAGGCGCCGCAAGCCGTTACATGCAGCGGGCCGTTCGCGAAAGATTCGTCGCGCGCCAAACTGGTCGCGGCCTTCGGCGCCGCCAACGTGACCGATCAGCAGATCGACGGCGCGGAGGGCTCCTCCGAGCCGGCCACCGTCGTGTTCGCGAAAGACCGCGCGCGCCGCATCGAGGTGACCTGGAGCGACGACAAGGCCAAAGCCCGGCCGGCCGGGGTCACCATAAGATCGCCGTCGAACTGGACCGGCCCCGAGGGCATCCGCGCCGGCATGGCGCTGCCCGACGTGGCGAATCGCAACGGGCAGCCGCTCAAGGTGAACGGTTTCGAATGGGACTATGGCGGCTATGCCGTCAATCTCAAGGGCAAGCTCGCCAGTCTTCCCGGCGGCTGCGGCGTCATGCTGCGCTTCTCGCCCGGCGTGGACATCTCCGGCAAGAGATTCCGCCCGATCGTCGGCGAGAAACAGATCAGATCCGATAACGCCGTGTTGCTGTCGGCAAAGCCGGTACTTGCCGAATGGCGCCTCGTCTACGACGAGTGACGAGGTCGTGCGCAAGCCTGTAAGAGCGTTGCGCCGCAGCCGACCAAGATACTCGAAGCGGCGCGCCCGATCGCCGCGTCGCGGTGATATGATGCGTTGCATTGCGACCGGGACGTCAACGCAATGCCAACCGTTCGCGGCGCCCGCGCTTGCGGGCCCGACCGTTCCGTCGACAATATGCCGACCAGCAATGTCGGAAGACGTGCATGACCCAAGACGACAACAGGCAATGCATCCTCGATTTTCTTCAGGCGTTTTATGCCGGCGACGCCGTACGCGCGATGGCGCATTGCGAAAGCGACATCGAGACCGTCACCTATGCGCCGGTCGATCTGTTCCCGCATCTCGGCCACAAGCGTGGCCGGGCCTGGGTCGCCGAAGCCATCGCCATCCAGCAGCAGCGTTACGCGCTGCGCAAGCATGAGGTGCTGTTCGTCGCCGCCGAGAACGACCGGGTCGCGACCATGACGCGCTGCGCCCTGACCAAGCGCAATGACGACCGGGTGGTGCAGTTCGTCGTCGCGGAATTCTTCACGCTGCGCGACGGACTGATCGCCGAGCATCGCTCCTTCTTCGATTCGTTCGATCTGGTGCAGCAGATCCTCGGGCGCGACCTCGCCGACGAGTTCGCAATCAGCATCCGCGGCGCGATGGAGCGGTAGGGGCCAGCCAACCCCATCCCCTGCCGCGGGCCCTCGCCCGACGGTTCCGGGGCGCCGCCCACAGCCCCAAACCCGCCGGCTTAACCCGGTATTAACCGCGAATAAGCGATCCATGCCGCAGATCGGCCCCGATCCCGACAAGATCGGCTGTATTGATGGCCGCGTCATCGTGCGGGGACATCCGCGCTCGCGTCACGCGAAAGGGAACGGCAGATGAACGCAACGTCGCCTGAGAAGACCGAATCCATCGATACCGACAGCAACCTGGCCGCCGTCTCCGAGGTCGAGGCCGGCATTCGCGATTTCGTCCGCAACGACGTGGCCTATCTGCGCCGTCCGGGCGCGGGGACCGGGAGCGCCGAGCCGCCGCTCGACAGCAACGCGGAGGCTACCGTCAGCAGCGTCAACTCGCTGATCCAGCGCGTCGCCGGAACCTCGCTCGCCGAGATCGAGCGCCTGATCACCGAGCTTGAGGGCCTGCGCGACCTGCTGCACGCCGAAGGTCAGCGCGTGCAGCGCGAAATCTCCGGCTATGCCCAGCTCAGCCAGGCCGCCATGAAATCGACGCGGATCATTTCCGAGAACGTCGCCCAGTGGAAGAAGGCCGCCGAGAACCTACGGCACGAGTGAACTGGCGGCTCACGCTGTAATTGCGCTCCGGGCCGATGAGTCCGGCCTCGCGTTACGATGATGCAGGCTGAGACGATACCGGCCCACCGGGGTTGCGTCGCGGCGCGAACGCCGTCGCCAGAAACGAATACACCGTCTCGCCGCGCTGATTGACGCCGGTGTTACGCGCCTGAACGATCCCCCACTCCGGTCGCTTCTCTGACGGGCGCACCGCTTCGATGACGCTGCTGTAGGTGATGGTGTCGCCGGCCAGCACCGGCTTCAGCCATTTCAACTCGCGAAAACCCGGCGATGGTCCCCACACCGCGGGCGTCTCGCCGGCGGCGAGCGCCGCCGCGGTTTCTTCCTTGCCCTTGGCCACCAGCAGCTTCATGCAGACCGAAGCGACGTGCCAGCCGGAGGCGGCAAGACCGCCGAACAGCGAGTTGCGGCCGGCTTCCTCGTCGAGGTGGAAGCGTTGCGGATCGAACTGACGCGCGAACGCCTTGATGTTGTCGGCGGTGAAAGTGAATGAGCCCAGTTCGCGGCGTTGGCCGACCGCGATGTCTTCAAGAAAACGCATCCGCTGTCCCTTAAGCTTCGGCCGACGCGTCGCGGCGCTTGACGATGATCGGCGACGTCGCTTCCAGCAGCACCTGACCGGCGGCGTTGCGCACGCGGATTCCGAAGGTCACGATGCCGGTGGTCGGCCGGCTGCGCGACACCCGCGCCTCCTTGACCTCGACATCGAGGGTGAGATCGTCGCCCGGACGCAGCGGCGACAGCCAGCGCAGCTCATCGACGCCGGGCGAGCCGAGCGACGCCGTCCGCGCGATGAAGCTGTCGAACAGCATCCGCATCATCAGCGACGAGAGATGCCATCCCGATCCCGAAAGGCCGCGCAGCATCGAGCGGTTCGCGGCCTCCTCGTCGAGGTGCATCGGCTGCGGATCGAATTCGGCGGCGAAGGCGATGATTTCGTCCCGCGTGACGTGACGCGGCCCGAATGTCCCGAAATGGCCGGGCGGAAAGTCTTCGAATGTCAGGGTCATGCTGTTTGTTGCCGGATGGATGCCCGATTGTGGCCGCTATTTACAGCAATCTCAAGCCCGTTTGCGGCATGAGTCCCAATCGCGCCGCATTCCCGCGTTCGCGGCTTCCGCCCGACAACGATCCACTGAAACCTCGCCGCAAGACCCGCGACGCGCGATCTGACAGGAGAATGACGATGTTCGAGTTTCGGGATCTGTTCCAGTGGGATCGCTTCATCACGCCGGGCATCATCAAGACGTTCTACTGGCTGGTGATCGCGCTGATCATCCTGTTCGGCATTTCGGGCGTCTTTTCGGGGCTTGCGGCGATGGCGGTGAGCCCGTTCGCCGGCGTCATCGTCGTGCTCTACAGCCTCGCCGGCATCGTCGTCGGCATCGTGTTCTCGCGCATCGCGGCGGAATTCGTGCTGATCATCTTCCGCATCAACGAGCACCTCGGCGCCATCCGCGAGCAGGGCCTGCGGCGGTAGCGACGGAATCAGTCTGGGTAGCGCGGGACGTCATCCACAGGGGCTGACTGGAAAGTCGTTTTTTCGGGCCGATGTACCACGCGAAAATCGTCGTCCCCGCACAGGCGGGGACCCATAACCCCTGGCCTCGATGTAAAGAGCAAGGTATTCGTTCGAGTCGCCTAACGGGCGTCCACGGACCGCAACGACACGGCGTATGGGTCCCCGCCTGCGCGGGGACGACGCCGAGGTTGTCGCCGCGACAGGTGAAGCCGTCTATCGCTCAATTATTGAAGCGGAAGTGCATCACGTCGCCGTCGGCGACGATGTAATCCTTGCCTTCCAGCCGCAGTTTGCCGGCGTCGCGCGCGCCTGCTTCGCCGCCGAGCGAAACGTAATCGTCATAGGCGATGGTTTCGGCGCGGATGAAGCCCTTCTCGAAGTCGGTGTGGATCACGCCGGCGGCGGCGGGCGCTTTCGTCCCCTTGGTGATGGTCCAGGCGCGCGCCTCCTTCGGCCCCACCGTGAAGTAGGTGATGAGGTGCAGCAGTTCGTAGCCGGCGCGGATCAGCCGGTCGAGCCCGGCCTCGGCCAACCCCAGCGTGTCGAGGAAGTCGGCGCGCTCCTCGCGTGACAGCGTCGCGATCTCGGATTCGATCTTGGCCGAGATGACGACGGCGACCGCACCCTCCCTGGCCGCGTGCGCGAACACCGCTTGCGAGAAATCGTTACCGTCCGCCGCAGCAGCCTCCTCGACGTTGCAGACGTAGAGCACCGGCTTCGACGACAACAGGCCCAGCATCCGGAAGGCGCGCTCCTCCTCCGGCTTGCGCTCGAGAAAGCGCGCCGGCTTGCCATCGCGCAGCAACGTCAGCGCGCGTTCGACAAGGTCGAGTTGCTCCTTGGAATCCTTGTCGCCACCCTTTGCCTTCTTGGACAGGTTGTCGACGCGCTTCTCCAGGCTGTCGAGATCGGCCAGCATCAGTTCGGTTTCGATGGTTTCGATATCCGCCAGCGGCGCGATCTTGCCCTCGACGTGGGTGATGTCGGAATCCTCGAAGCAGCGCACCACATGCGCCACCGCATCGACCTCGCGGATATTGGCGAGGAACTGGTTGCCGAGCCCCTCGCCTTTCGACGCGCCGCGCACCAGCCCGGCGATATCCACGAAGGTCAGTTGCGTCGGGATGATCTGCTGCGATTTGGCGATCGCCGCGAGCTTCTCCAGCCGCGGGTCCGGCACCGCCACCGCGCCGACATTGGGCTCGATGGTGCAGAACGGATAGTTCGCCGCCTGCGCCGCCGCGGTTTCCGTCAGCGCGTTGAACAGGGTGGACTTGCCGACATTGGGCAGTCCGACGATGCCGCATTTGAAACCCATGTGATCCTGCCCGATGGTCGTCGCGCCTGAGGTGTCAGACCGAATTGCATTCGTCATACGCGGGCTTGACCCGCGTATCCATCTTTCTGGAAAGATGGATCGCCGGATCGAGTCCGGCGATGACGCCGGTATTCATACGGCGCCGTTGCCGGCGCTGCTCTTGTCGTCCCCGAACCCCTTGGCCTGCATCGCCAGATGCACGCGGTTCTGGAACGTCGAATCCTTACCGGCCGCAAGCAGCTCGGCGTTGTCGGCGACGATATCGCACAGCGTCTCGAAACGTGGCCGTTCCGCCCTGGCGAAATCGCTCAGCACATAGCCATGCACCAGTTCCTTCGCGCCGGGATGACCGATGCCGATCCGCACCCGCCGGTAGTCGTTGCCGACATGCGCCGAGATCGAGCGCAGGCCATTGTGGCCGGCGATGCCGCCGCCGATCTTGACGCGGATCTTGCCGGACGGCAGTTCGAGTTCGTCGTGGAACACGCTGAGGTCGGCAAGCGCCAGCTTGAAGAAGTGCATCGCCTCGCCGACCGCGCGGCCGGACTCGTTCATGTAGGTCGCGGGCTTGAGCAGCACGACGCGCTCGCCGTCGAGCGCGCCTTCCGACGTCTCGCCCTGAAAGCGGCGGCGCCACGGTGCGAAACCGTGACGCCGCGCCATCGTATCGACCGCGACGAATCCGATGTTGTGCCGGTTGCCCTGATACTTCGCGCCAGGATTGCCGAGCCCGACAAAGAGCCGCATGACGCGGGTCCCCCGCGCCTTGCCTTACTTCTTC
>JBASBO010000223.1:0-6714 GCA_049651165.1 Xanthobacteraceae bacterium
CGACGAAGGTGTCCTTGCCGTCGCTCAGGCAATCGACGTCGATCTCGATGGCGTCCGACAGATAGCGGTCGAACAACAGCGGGTTCTTGCCGAGCACGGTGTTGATCTGCCCGGTCTTGTCGTTGGGATAGCGCGCCTTGATGTCGCCCGGCACCAGCTCCGGCAGCGTCTCCAGCAGGTAATCGCCGAGCTGGGTATCGTCGCGGATGATCTGCATGGCGCGGCCGCCGAGCACGTAGGAGGGCCGCACCACCAGCGGGAAATCGAGGTCTGCTGCAACGAGGCGCGCCTGCTCGACCGAATAGGCGATGCCGTTCTTGGGCTGCGTCAGCCGCAGCTTGTCGAGCACGCGCTTGAAGCGGTCGCGGTCTTCGGCGAGGTCGATGGCGTCGGGCGAGGTGCCAAGGATCGGCACGTCGGCGGCTTCCAGCGCGCGCGCCAGCTTGAGCGGGGTCTGGCCGCCGAACTGCACGATGACGCCATGCAGCGTGCCGTTCTGCCGCTCGGTGGTGATGATCTCCAGCACGTCCTCGGCGGTCAGCGGCTCGAAATACAGCCGGTCGGCGGTGTCGTAGTCGGTCGAAACCGTTTCCGGGTTGCAGTTGACCATGATCGTTTCATAGCCCACGTCGGACAGCGCGAAGCAGGCATGACAGCAGCAGTAGTCGAACTCGATGCCCTGACCGATGCGGTTGGGGCCGCCGCCGAGAATAATCACCTTGTTGCGGTCGGACGGCGCGCTTTCGTCGGCGGGCGGGCCGGCGAACGGCGACTCGTAGGTCGAATACATGTAGGCGGTGGGCGAAGCGAACTCCGCCGCGCAGGTGTCGATGCGCTTGTAGACCGGCCGCACCCCGAGCGTGCGCCGCGCGTCCCTGACCTCGGCCTCGGTGGTGTTGGCGAGCACCGCGAGGCGGGCGTCGGAGAAGCCCATCGCCTTCACCGTGCGCAGGCCGAAGGCGTGCGGCGGCAGGCCGCTCGCCTGGATCTTCTGCTCCATCTCGACGATGCCGCGCAATTCGGCGAGGAACCACGGATCGATCTTGCAGGAGGCGAAGATGTCCTCGTCGCTCCAGCCGAGCCGCATCGCCTGCGCCACCTGCAACAGCCGGTTCGGCGTCGGCGTGCCGAGCGCGGCGCGGATCGCGTTCTTGTCGTCGCCCTTGCCGAGCCCCTCGATCTCGATCTCGTCGAGCCCGGTGAGGCCGGTTTCCAGCCCGCGCAGCGCCTTTTGCAGGGATTCCTGAAAAGTGCGGCCGATCGCCATCACCTCGCCGACCGACTTCATCGACGTGGTCAGCGTGGGGGACGCGCCGGGGAATTTCTCGAAGGCGAAGCGCGGCACCTTGGTGACGACGTAATCGATCGTCGGCTCGAACGAAGCCGGCGTCGCGCCGCCGGTGATGTCGTTGGCGATCTCGTCGAGCGTGTAGCCGACCGCGAGCTTGGCGGCGACCTTGGCGATCGGGAAGCCGGTGGCTTTCGAGGCCAGCGCCGAGGAGCGCGACACCCGCGGGTTCATCTCGATCACCACCATGCGGCCGTCGGCGGGGTTGACGCCGAACTGCACGTTGGAGCCGCCGGTTTCCACCCCGATCTCGCGCAGCACCGCCAGCGAGGCGTCGCGCATGATCTGGTATTCCTTGTCGGTCAGCGTCAACGCCGGCGCGACGGTGATGGAATCGCCGGTGTGGACGCCCATCGGATCGAGGTTCTCGATCGAGCAGACGATGATGCAGTTGTCGTGTCTGTCGCGGACCACCTCCATCTCGAATTCTTTCCAGCCGAGCACCGATTCCTCGATCAGCACTTCGTTGGTCGGCGAGGCGTCCAGCCCGCGCTCGATGATGTCGAGATATTCCTCCTTGTTGTAGGCGATGCCGCCGCCGGTGCCGCCCATCGTGAACGAGGGGCGGATGATCGCCGGCAGCCCGATGTCGGACAGCGCCATCAGCGCTTCGCCCAGCGCCGCTTCCTGATAGCGCTTGCGACGCTCGTTCTCGCCGAGCACCCATTGCCGCTCGTGCTCTGCCAGCGCCTCGCCGGTGAGCCTGGCTTTTTCCGCGAGATACTTGTCGCGATACTGCTTCTTCAGCGCCGAGGCGTTGGCGAGCCGCGACTTCGGCGTCTCCAGCCCGATCTTGGTCATCGCCTCGCGGAACAGTTGCCTGTCTTCCGCCTTGTCGATGGCGTCGGCGGTGGCGCCGATCATCTCGACGTCGAACTGGTCCAGCGTGCCCTGCCGGCGCAGCGACAGCGCGCAGTTCAGCGCGGTCTGGCCGCCCATGGTCGGCAGCAGCGCGAAGCCGCCGGGGATGACGTGGCGTTCCTTCTCGATGATTTTCGCGACGATTTCCGGGGTGATCGGCTCGATATAGGTAGCGTCCGCCAGTTCCGGGTCGGTCATGATGGTCGCCGGATTGGAGTTGACCAGCACCACCCGGTAGCCTTCCTCCTTCAGCGCCTTCACCGCCTGGGTGCCGGAATAGTCGAACTCGCAAGCCTGACCGATGACGATCGGGCCGGCGCCGATGATGAGGATGGTGGAGATGTCAGTGCGTTTAGGCATGGGGGCTCACAGGCAGGAAACCAGACACAAAAAAAGACGCGCCGACGCGCGTCCCTGTGGTCCTTGAGATCGCGGATCAGGCTGCCCGCTCCGGGCAAGCTCATGCGGTCACTCAGCAATCCAGAGCGAGCGAGGTCGCGAAACCGTATTCCAGGGATGTTGACCAAGGGTGCTGACGGCGCCGGGGACAGCCTGCGCGCGGGTTGTGTTTAGACCAGATTGCCTTGGCGGGAAAGGACTTTAACGGCGCTGTCAACCGGCGATTGGAGGCCCGGCCTGGACTCGAACCAGGATAAAAGGTGATGCACCACCCCCGCGTGTACACTTCCGCCACCGGGCCGGCGGCACTCTGAACGAAGACGGCGGGGGAGGCGACGCCGGCCTCGGGTTAACCCTAATCGGGTAAGGTGGCCGGATGGGGATCGGCGCTCAGTCCCACACCGGGCGGGCGACGAAGGTCATGCGCGCGGCGTTGTGGCCGATGTTTTTCGGCGCGCGCGCCGCGCTGAAGCCGGCCTCCTCAAGCTTGGCGATCATCTCGGCTTCGGTGTAGCGCTCAAGGCCGATGCGGGTGCGCAGTTGCCGGTAATCCGACAGCGCGGTGCGGACCAGCCCCACCAGCGCATCCTTGAGGAAGCCGTGTTGCGCGGCGAACTGCAACAGCGCGGCCACGTCGCGGCCCATGCCGACCTGCGGGTGCAGGATATCGCCCACCACCAGCCTGCCGCTCGGCCGCAGCAGCCGGTGCATGGTGGCGAAGGCGGCGTCGAGTTCGTCCGGCGTCATGTATTGCGCCACCGAGTTCATCACCACGAGATCGATCGAGGCTTCCTCCATCCCGCGCAATTCGTCGAGCGAGCGCACCCGGATCCGGGTATTCGGGGCGAAACGGGCGATCAGCCGCCCGCGCACGCCGGGGGCGGGCTCGGCGAGGATCAGCTTGCCGCAGGCGCCGGCCACCTCGGGGGCCGACAGCGCCTCGCCGCAGGCATAGTCGAGCACGGTGGCGTCGGGTGAGGGGATATAGCCGATGATGTCGGCGGCGATGGTTTCGAAATGGACGTCGCGATGCCGCTTGCTGACGTAAATCGTGTGAGTCGAATCGTAATAGTCGATCCAGTCGTCCATGGCTGTCGCGCCGGGCCCGGTTCTGCGTTCCACTGTCGGAACCAACCTCTTACGACGGCGTTGGCACTCGGTCCAAGATTTTATCAGGACCTGTCCAGGATTTCCGCCTGAGCGAAACCGTCGTCGTGGGAACTCGTTCTATCAGGGTGATGGCCGAAAGCGGCTATCGGCATGGTGGGTGATATCGCGCGCCGGCACTCCCCGGTGGCGGTTTCGGCCCGCGGCCAGCATGAAAGGGACTTCCCGTGGTGACCAAGAACAAGACCTCGTCCGCCGGCGTCGCCGCCGATCTCGATACCCCCACCGATCTCGCGCCCGAGGCGGTGACCAAAATTTCGGAGGCCATGAACACCCTCCTCGCCGACACCTTCGCGCTCTACCTCAAGACCAAGAATTTCCACTGGCATGTCTCGGGCCGTCACTTCCGCGACTATCATCTGCTGCTCGATCAGCAGTCGGAGCAGATTTTCGCCTCGACTGATGAGTTGGCCGAGCGGGTCCGCAAGATCGGCGGCACGACGCTGCGCTCGATCGGCCAGATCGCCAAATTGCAGACGCTTGAAGACAATGACGAGTCCTACGTGCCGCCGCGCGAGATGCTGCGCGAACTGATGAACGACAACAAGAAGGTGGCGGCCGCGATGCGCAAGGCGCACGAGATCGCCGACAAGAACGACGACGTCGCCACCGCCAGCATCCTCGAAAACTTCATCGACGAGGCCGAGCGGCGGACCTGGTTCCTGTTCGAGGCCAGCCGTCAGGAAGGCGGCAACGAGCAATAGTCCATACACTATCGTCATGACCGGGCTTGACCCGGGCATCCATCATTCTGATGAGATGGATTGCCGGATCAAGTCCGGCAACGACGGGTGGACGTCACGTCAGCCACTGGTCGTCTGCGCCGGAAACACCAGACACGTCGTGGTGCCGTGCGCCAGCAGCCGGCCGTTGCGGTCGATCAGCCGCCCCTCGGCGGTGCCGACGCGGCGGCCGACGGTGAGCGCGCGGCCTTCGGCGCTAACCTCGCCGGTGTCGCGGGTGATGGCGCGGATCAGCGAGATCTTGAATTCCAGCGAAGTGTAGACGGTGCCGGCCGGCAGCATCGACTGCACCGCGCAGCCCATCGCCGAATCCAGCAGCGTGGCGGCGAGGCCGCCATGCACGGTGCCGATCGGGTTGTAATGCTGCGGGCCCGGCACCGCGCGGAACACGACGAAGCCTTCCTCGGCGCTGCCGCCGGTGAGGCCGACCTGCGCCATCATGGTGGCGTGCGGCAGTTCGCCGGAAAACATCTTTTGCAGGAACGCGAGGCCGCTCATCGAGGCCAGCACCTCCGGCGGCGTCAGGCCGTAGGAGATCGGCGGCTTGCTTGCGTCATCCATGAGCGTTTCCCGGCGGCGTTGACGTCATCCAACGCGTCTCAACAATCTCAGCGTCGTCCCCGCGCAGGCGGAGACGACACTGAACGCTACGCCTGCTTCTTCTCGCGCATCAGGTCGGTGAAGCGCTTGAACAGGTAGTGCGAGTCGCGCGGGCCGGGGGAGGCTTCCGGGTGATACTGCACCGAGAACACCGGCTTGTCCTTCAGCGCGATGCCGCAGTTGGAGTCGTCGAACAGCGAGACGTGGGTCTGCTCGACGTTGTCGGGCAGCGTGGTCTTGTCCACCGCGAAGCCGTGATTCATCGAGGTGATTTCCACCTTGCCGGTGGTCATGTCCTTGACGGGATGGTTGGCGCCATGATGGCCCTGATGCATCTTCACGGTCTTGCCGCCCATGGCGAGGCCGAGCATCTGGTGGCCGAGGCAGATGCCGAAGGTCGGCACCCCCGACTCGACGATCTTCCGGATCACCGGCACAGCGTATTTGCCGGTTTCGGCCGGATCGCCCGGTCCGTTGGAAAGGAAGATGCCGTCGGGCTCGAGCGCCAGAATATCGTCCGCCGAGGTGGTGGCGGGCACCACCGTCACCTTGCAGCCCTCGCCGGCCAGGAGCCGCAGGATGTTGCGCTTGATGCCGTAATCGACCGCGACGACGTTGAACTCCGGCTTGTCCTGCCGCCCGAATCCCTTGTCCCACACCCACGGCGTCTCGTCCCAGGTGAAGCGCTGGCCGGAGGTGACCATCGGCACCAGGTCCATGCCCTCCAGGCCGGGCCATTCCCGCGCCTCTTTCTTCAGCGCGTCGAGATCGAATTTGCCGTCGCGGGCGTGGGCGATCACCGCGTTGGGCATTCCCTTGCCGCGGATCAGCGCGGTCAGCGCCCGGGTGTCGATGCCCGACAGGCCGACGATGCCGCGCGCCTTCAGCCATTGATCGAGATGGCGCGAGGCGCGGTAGTTCGACGGCTCGGTGATCGCGGCGCGCAGGATCGCGCCGCGCGCGCCCAGCGTCGCCGCCATGTTCACCGTCTCGATGTCCTCGTCGTTGGCGCCGACATTGCCGATGTGCGGGAAGGTGAAGGTGACGAGCTGGCCGGCATAGGAAGGATCGGTGAGGATTTCCTCGTAGCCGGTCATCGCGGTGTTGAAGCAGACCTCGCCGACGGCGTGGCCTTCCGCCCCGAGCCCGAAGCCTTCGAATACCGTGCCGTCGGCAAGGACCAAGAGCGCGGTCGGTTTGAGGTCCGGCCAGGCGGGAGAATTTTCTGATGTGGTCATGAAGGGACTACATAGTCCCGCCGCTCCGCCGCGTCAAAGCCGAAGGGCCGCGAATTCACATCCCGCCTTCGCGAATTTGACAGCCTTCCCTGTGGATTTAAGCTGCGGTGCACGGAGTTCGGACGCCTGCCGCAACTTTAGTCTTATTGGGGGAAAAATTGCTCGATTCGATGCCGATCCTGCTGGTTCCGGGCCTTGGCGGCTCGCCGCGCATCTACGCGCCGGTCGCCGACGCGCTGTGGCGGTTCGGGCCGGTCACCGTCGCCAACCACGTCCGCGACGACAGCATGGGCGCGATCGCCCGCCGCATCCTCGCCGAGGCGCCGCCGCGCTTCGCGCTGGCCGGGCACTCGATGGG
>JBASBO010000224.1:0-5771 GCA_049651165.1 Xanthobacteraceae bacterium
GATTGAGCCCGAAGGGATCGGCGAAGAAATTGGCGCCGGCGGGCGGCGCGGGCCGTTGCGGCTGTTGCTGCGCCGCGCCGCCGAACAGGAAATCGAACAGGCCCTGGGCGGACGCGGGAGGGGCAAAGGCGTATGTCGCCATCGCCAGCGCGGTCGCGGCGAGAACGGCGCGGCCGCGCCGGGTCATTGAACGCAAATTTTTACGCAACGCGAACTCCAGCCCGTCCCGGCAGCGCGGCGCGTCGCGCGCCGCCTTGATGGAGCGGACTTTATCGCGGGATGGTAAACGAGGTGTGAGCGCCGCCGCGCGGGCCGGTCAGATGCCGGCCAGCGACAGCACCACGAAGACCGGCAGCAGCACCACGATCGACCACGCCATATAGCCGAAGAAGCTCGGCATCTTGACGCCGCGCTCGGTGGCGATGGCGTAGACCATGAAATTCGGCGCGTTGCCGATATAGGTCATCGCGCCCATGAACACCGCGCCGAGTGAGATCGCCGCCAGCACCGGGGCGAGGTCGGTCATCAGGCGCGCGGCGTCGCCGCCGGCGAGCTGGAAGAACACCAGATAGGTCGGCGCGTTATCGAGGAACGACGACAGGCCGCCGGTGAGCCAGAAATAGGCGACCGGGTTGGCGCTGCCGTCGGCGCGCGTCACCAGGCTCAGCACCGAGCTGAACGCGCCCTGCGATCCGGCCTGCAACATCGCCATCACCGGCACGATGCAGATGAAGATGCCGGCGAACAGGATCGCGACCTCCCTGATCGGCCCCCAGGTGAAGCCGTTGGCGGCGCGGTGCTGCTTGCGCGTCAGCGCCAGCGAGGCGAGGGCGACCGCGACGAAGATGGCGTCGCGCGCCAGATCCTGAAGCTCAAGTTCCACGCCGGCGACGGTGAAGGTGACGCCCGGCTTCCATTGCGCGCTCATCAGGATGGCGCCGATGATGACTGCGATCAGCACGAAATTGATGCCGCCATGCAGCCTGAGCGGCGTGTCCGGCGTCGGGTCGGCGCGACGCGGCAGCGACCTTTTCTCGCGGCGATGGAGATAGACGTCGAGCGCCGCGAAGACCGCCAGCAGCACCGCGCTGACCGCCAGCGTTTCCGGCCACAGGTGCTGCGTGGTCCAGAAGAAATCGACGCCCTTGAGGAAGCCGATGAACAGCGGCGGGTCGCCGAGCGGCGTCAGCGAGCCGCCGATGTTGCAGACCAGGAAGATGAAGAACACCACGACGTGGGTGTTGTATCTGCGGTCGTCGTTGGCGCGGATCAGCGGCCGGATCAGGATCATCGCCGCGCCGGTGGTGCCGACCACGCTGGCCATCAGCGTGCCGATCGCCAGCAGCGCGGTGTTGGTGAGGGGGCTGTCGCGCAGATTGCCTTCGAGATAGATGCCGCCGGCGACCGTGAACAGCGCCAGCAGCAGCAGGATGAACGGCATGTATTCGAGCAGCGCGGTGTGGACCAGCGCGGTCATCGCCGTCTGCGGGTCGGTGGTGAGAAACAGCGGAACGACGATCAGCGCCGACCACAACGCGGTGAACTTGCCGAGGTGATGCTCCCAGACGTGCGGATAGAACACCGGGCCGGTGGCGATGCAGAGCAGGATGCCGATGAACGGCAGCGCCCACGGCCAGCTTAGCGTCGCCCCGTTCAGTCCCTCGGCCGCGCAAGCCGCGTCCGGCCATGCGAGAGCGGCCAGCAAAGTGACGGCGACGATCGGCAGGGCATGGGACGAGCGGAGGGATGCGGGCACGGTCGGGTGTCTGGTTTGCTGGTGGCGGCAGGCGGGGATCATCTATTGAGAAATTCGGACGCCTTGAACAGTGAACGAAAGGCTAGCCCGGCCCCCGCGAAGGTCGCCGCCGCGCCCTCGTCGCGATCGACCATGGTCAGCACCAGCACCACCTCGGCGCCGGCGTCGCGCACCGCGTCCACCGCCTTGATCGCCGAGCCGCCGGTGGTGGTGACGTCCTCGACGATCACCACCCGCTTGCCGCGCAGGCTCTCGGTCTTCGTGAGCCCTTCGATCGCCAGCCGCGCGCCGTGCTCCTTCGGCTTCTTGCGGACGAAGAACGCCGCGATCGGTGCTTGCCTCTGCCACGACAGTTGGGCGATGGCCCCGGCCAGCGGCACCGCGCCCATCTCAAGCCCGCCGATATAGTCGAGCCTGTCGTCCTTCAGCGTCTCGAAGGTCAGTTCGGCGAGCAATGCCGCGCCTTCGGGGTCGAGCATGGTCGGCTTGAGGTTGAAATAGAAATCGCTCTTTCGCCCCGACGCCAGGGTGATTTCGCCCCGTCCGAAGGAGCGGTTGAAGATGATGTCGGCAAGGCGGGCGCGCGCGGCGGAATTGTTGGACACGGCAGGGACTTTCAGGTCGGGAGGGGTCGCCGGACCCTAGCGGCCGCGACGACCCGTTTCCAGAGCGGATCGCGGATCGTCAACAGCGGATCAACGCTTCGCCGCGTCAGCCCGCCCGCCCGGCGACCGGCCCCATCAGCGTGTCGGGCAGCCAGGTCGCGATCTCCGGGAAGATGCAGAGGATGACGATCGCCAGCATCATGCAGAGGACGAAGGGGATGGTGCCGTAGATGATTTTCATCAGCGGCACGTCGGGCACGATCGAGTTGACGATGTAGAGGTTCAGCCCGACCGGCGGATGGATCAGCCCGATCTCCATGTTGATGGTGATGACGACGCCGAACCAGATCGGATCGAAGCCGGCGGCGGTGATGATCGGCAGCAGGATCGGCGCGGTCATCAGGATGATCGCCGCCGGCGGGATGAAGAAGCCGCACACCAAAAGGAAGATGTTGATGAGGAACATCAGCACCCAGCGGTTGACGTGCATGTCGGCGATCGCCTGCGCCAGCGTCTGGGTCAGATAGAGCGACGTCAGCATGTAGCCGAACAGCACGGCGGCGGCGATAATCATCAGGATCATCACCGATTCCCGCGTGGTGTCGTAGAGAATCAGCCACCACTTGTCCGGCGACCACATCCGGTAGATCACCACCGCGAGCACCACGCACAGCGCCGCGCCGACGCCGGCGGCCTCCGACGGCGTCGCGACGCCGCCGTAGAGCGTGTACATCACCCCGAGGATCACCAGCACGAACGGCAGGATTTTCGGGATCGACTGGAATTTCTCCCGCCACGCGTAGCGGAAGTCGGGCGCGTGCGAGCGGAAGCCGCGCTTCCACAGCAGGAACATCGTCCACAGGATGAACAGCGCGGTCAGCAGCACGCCGGGAAACACGCCGGCGAGGAACAGCCGGCCGATCGAACTTTCGGTGGCGATGCCGTAGAGGATGAAGGTGATCGACGGCGGGATCAGGATGCCGAGCGTGCCGCCGGCGCAGATCGCGCCGGTGGCGACGTCGTCGGGATAGCCACGGCGGCGCATCTCGGGGATGCCCATCTTGCCGATGGCCGCGCAGCACGCCGGCGACGAGCCGGTCAGCGCGGCGAAGATCGAGCAGGCGCCGATGTTGGAGATCACGAGGCCGCCCGGCACCCGGTAGAGCCAGCGGTCGAGCGCCTCGTAAAGGTCCTTGCCGGCCGGCGAGGAGCCGATCGCCGCGCCCATCATCACGAACATCGGGATCGAGACGAGAGTGAAATCGTGCAGGCTGCCGTAGAAGGTTTCGGCGGCGACCTGAAGGGCGTCGAAGCCCTGAAAGATCACGAGGAACACCAGCGCCAGCGCGCCCAGCGCGAACGCCACCGGCGCGCCGGACAGCAGCACGATCAGCGTGACCACCAGAACGACGGAGCCTTGGATCGCCGGGCTCATGCCGCCTCCTTCGGTGCGAGGCCGAACGGCGGTTCGCGGCCGGTGACGAGGTTGTAGAGGTTGGCGACGTATTGCAGCGACAGGATGCCGAGGCCGACCGGCATCGCGGCGTAGGGAATCCACAGCCGCACCCGCCACATGGTGTCGGAGGCCCAGTTGTTGCTCCATGCCTCGTACCAGAACTCGAAGCCGAGCACCGCCATGGTGGCGCAGAACGCGAACGACATCAGCCCGGCGGCCAGCGCCAGCCAGTAGCGCGCGGTCTGGCCGAGATAGAGCGGCAGCACGTCGACGTTGACGTGGCCGCGGTTCAGCAACAGGAACGGCGCGCCGATGAAGGTCGCGGCGATCAGGCTGTAGGTGGTGAAATCGGTCTGCCAGATGGTGTTGTGATTGAGCACGCTGCGCACGAACACCATGTGGCAGACGACGATCACGGCGGCGGCGATCAGCAGCGCCGCGACGACGCCGCACAGCTTCGAGATCAGCGTGATGGCGCGGACGAAGTGGTCCATGGGGGATTCCGGCAAGAGACGGGGCGACATGAGACAGGACGGCGAGGGGCGAGGCGGCGGCTACGCGGCCGCCTCGCGTGGCGTTGGAGGGGGGCGTGTCGCTATTTGACCGCGAGCGCTTCGTCGATCAGCTTCTTGCCGTCCGGCACTTCCTTGGCGAAGGACGCGTAGGAGCTTTTCTGCGCCACCTTGATCCAGGCGTCGTATTCCTCGGGCGTCAGCGTGATGACCTCGACGTTGTGATCCTTGAAGGTCTTCACCAGCTTGTCGTCGAGCCCCTTGCTCTCCTTGGAGAAATACTCTTGCGATTTCTTGCCGGCCGCGAGCAGCGCGTCCTGTTGCGGCTTGGTCAGCTTGTCAAAGGTCTTCTTCGAGATCAGCACCGGCTCGTACATGAACCACAGCGCGTTGTCGCCGGGCGCAGTGATGCACTTGACCTGCTCGTAGAGGCGGAACGACATGAAGCTGCCGGCGCTGGTGTCGGTGGCTTCGGCGACGCCGGTCTGCAAGGCGTTGTAGACCTCGTTGCTGGGGATCGAGACGATCGAGGCCCCGGCCTCCTGCCACATCGCGGCGAAGGTCGGGCCGGCCGAGCGGATCTTCAGCCCCTTGATGTCGTCCGGCTTGCGGATGCACTTGTCCTTGGAGGCCACCGCGCCGGCGAGCCAGGCGTCGGCCAGCACCAGCACCCCGGCCTTCTCGATATGCGCCTTGATGTCCTTCATGAAGGCCGAGTCGTTGAGGCGGGCGGCGCGCTCGTGGTTGCGCACCAGCCCCGGCATCAGCGTCGCGCCGAAGGCGCGGACCTTGCCGCTGGCGTAGTCGAGCGGGAACGAGGAGATGTCGAGTTGGCCGCGCGTCATCGCGTTCCATTGCTCGTTGGGCTTGAACAGCGAGGCGCCGGGATAGACCTGGATTTCAAGACCGACATTGGCGGCTTTGACGTCGCGGGCGATGATCTGCACCATCTCGTCGCGCGGATCGCCCTTGCCGCCGGGGAACTGATGCGACGCCTTCAGCACCGTCTGCGCCTGCGCCGCCATGGTGAAGGCGGCGACCGTCGCCACTCCCGCCAGAATCGTCACCAGTTTCCTCATTGCGTCCTCCCGTGGGTTGTCTTTTGTTGAGCGGTATTAGAACGGGGGGCGAGGGGCGCGTCAATTGATCGTCCGGCGGAGGCCCGGCCGTCACCGCCTGCGCTGTGCATGACTGTCTTGCGGTGCAAAATGGCGATCCGCGAATCTCGGCTATACTTGCCGCGATGAGGAACGGCCGTCTGATTCTCGCCTGCCTGATGGTGTCGGGCGTCGTCGCGCTCGCGCCGCGCGCCGCGTCGGCGCAGGAGAAAGGCACGCTGCATCCGAAGCCGCTGCCGGCGCTGGCCAATCCGGACGACCCGGACCTGCCGGCCAAGCAGTTGTTCGGCCGCAAGGCCAAGCCGAGCGTGCACCGGCCGGAGG
>JBASBO010000225.1:0-1759 GCA_049651165.1 Xanthobacteraceae bacterium
TCGTGTCTTCGCGCTGAAGCCCGATGGAAATCGCGAACTGCGGAATCCCGTGCAGGAAATTGGTGGTGCCGTCGAGCGGATCGACGATCCAGGTGTGGGTCTTGTCGGCGCCCTCGCGGGTGCCGCCTTCCTCGCCGATGAAGCCGTAGCCGGGGCGCGCCTTGGCGAGATCGCTGTAGAGCATCTCCTCGGCGCGTTTGTCGGCGGCGCTGACGAAGTTCGCCGGTCCCTTCAGCGACACCTGGAGGTTCTCGATTTCGCCGAGGTCGCGGCTGAGGCTGCGGCCGGCGCGGCGCGCGGCCTTGACCATCACATTGATGAGAGCGGAATGCAGCATGGATGTCTCGATTGAAGGCGGCGCGCGGGCGAACAGGACCGTGCTTGGGTGCCCTGCGGGGCCCGCGCCGTCAAGGCCCGATCATTTGACGCCGAGCCATTTGCCGGCGGCGGCCTCGACCTTGGCGCGATCCTCGGGGCTGAGCTGCGCCATCGCCTCGTCGAGCATAAGATCGCCCTTGCCGGCGGTTTTCGCCACGACGTGCCATTTCAGCCCCTCGATCTTGTCCACCGGCACGCCCTTGCCCAGCACCAGCGCGCGGGCCAGACGGTTCTGGGCGATCGGGTTGTTCTGCCGCGCCGCCTTGCGCAGCAGCGAGATCGCGGCCGCCTCGTTCTTGCTGGTGCCGGTGCCGTTGAACAGGGCGATGGCGTATTCGACGGTGGCGGCAACGTTGCCGGCGACGGAGGCGGCCTGCAACAGCCGCACCGATCTGTCGATGTCCTTCTCGACGCCGGTGCCTTCCTTGTAGAAATTGGCGAGCGCATATTGCGCGTCGTCGTTGCCGGCATCGGCCGAGACCCGCAACAGTTCGGCCGCGCGCTTGAAATCCTGCGGCAGGGTCTGGCCGTCGATATAGAGCAGCGCCAGATTGTAGGCGGCCTTGGGCTCGCCGAGCTTGGCCGCCGACGCCAGCAGCCGGGCTCCCTCCTCGCGATCCGCCGGCCCGCCCTGCCCGCCGATCCGCAGCATGGCGAGCGCGAACATCGCCTCGCGGTCGCCCTGGTCGGCGGCGCGCTTGTACCATTCGACCGCCTTGGCGTAATCGCGCCTGACGCCCTGCCCGTTGGCGTAGAGTTCGCCCAGCATGGTCATCGCGGCGGTATCGTTCTTCTCCTGCGCGCGCCTGGCAGCGAGATTGAAGGCGGTGCGGTAGAGGCCGCGCTGAAACGCGCCGTAGACGAGATCGACGTTCGGCGGCTCGTTGAGCACGGCGTCGAGGTCGTCGGTGGCGGCGGAAGCCGCTGCGGACGGCGGCGGTTTTTCCGCGGCCGGCGGCTTCTTCGCGGGCGGCGCGGCGACGGGCTTCGGCTCTGCCTTAGGGACGGGTTTTGGAGCCGGGCGGGCTGACGGCGCGGGCGCGGGTTGGGATTGGGCTTGCGGAATCGGAGCCGGCGGCACCAGCGAGATCTGGGCCTGCGCGGAACCGGCGATCAGGGCCGAGCCAAGCAGGATCGCGACCGGGCGCAACCACGTCATGCCCAACCACGTCATGCCTGTGTCACGTCGGCCGGGTGAGAGGGTGTCCGCTCGCCGCATATCCATCCTTCAGCGCCGCGGCCACATCCGCAAGCGCCGTAGCCGAACCTGCTTGATCGGTCCAAATCATGTCAGCGACAAGGACAAAATCCGCGCCGGCGGCGGCGAAGCGGCCGGCCTCGTCGGGCGTCGCGGCATAGCCGACGCAGGGCGGCTCGAACA
>JBASBO010000226.1:0-6469 GCA_049651165.1 Xanthobacteraceae bacterium
GCAGCGCCTCGCGCAGCGAGGCGGAGTCCGCCGCCAGCGTGCCGTCCATCATCAGGCTGGTCTTGTTGGCGACGGCGCCGTCGAAGGCGAACTTCAGCGCCGGCGCGGCGATGCGGACCTTGAGCCCCGACCGTTCGCCGGCGAGCGCGGCGAGGAAATCGTTGACGCTGATGCTGCCGTCCACCCGCGCCCCGCGCCAGTCGAACTGCCCGGTGGCGGCGAAGGACTGCGAGATCGACGGCCATGCCAGCGACAGGTTGAGGTCGCGCGCGGTTTCGCTGTGGCCGTTCGCGTCGGTGTAGGTGAGAAGGCCGTCCTGGATGCGGATCTCGGAGAACGACAGCGGGCTTTCGACGCCCGGTTTGACGGTGCGGGTCAGGTTGGCGATGAAAGGCGTCCAGTTGCTGCTGCCGTCGGCCTCCCGCGCCACCCGGATCTGCGGGCGCGCCAGCACCACGTCGGCGATCTGGAAGCGCTGCATCAGCAGCGGCAGCAGCCGCAGGTTGGCCACCAGCGTCTCGACCGAGAGCGCGGCGTCGGCCGCCGTCTCGCCCTTCAGGCCGACGTCATGGAAGACCACCCGGCTTTGCGGAAACACCGTGACGTCGATGCCGCCGTTGACGACCAGATCGAGGCCGGTGACGGCCGCGATCTGCGCCTCGACGGCGCGGCGCAAGGCATCGCGGTCGAGCAGCAAGGACATGCTGGCGAGGGCGGCCAGCACGAGGCCGAGAATTGCCGCAAGCGGCAACCCCAGGCGCTTCATTCCTTGGGCGATGGTCAATGGCCTGCTCGGATCGGTTGATGCCTGAACGCGGTGCGGTCCCCGCGCTTGGCGATGGCCGGCAACTTGCTGGGTTTTCTTGACGCTTTCAAGGCCGCTCATGTCGCGCCGGGCGGCGTTCCCCCGCGATTGACGCGCCCCGGGCATCCGCCTAATACAAACGGGATTTGACGGTTGCCACCCGGCACGCCCCGTTTCCCGCGTCTCCCCTCGATCAGGTCATAATCCCCATGAACAAGGTTTACCCCGACGCCAAATCGGCACTCGAAGGCATTGTCAAGGACGGCATGATGGTGATGTCCGGCGGTTTCGGCCTGTGTGGTATCGCCGAGACGCTGTCGGATGCGCTCCGCGATACCGGCGTCAAGAACCTGACCGTGGTGTCCAACAACGCCGGCGTCGACGGCATCGGCCTCAGCCGCCTCCTGGAAACCCGCCAGATCAGGAAGATGATCTCGTCCTACGTGGGTGAGAACAAGCTGTTCGCGCAGCAATTCCTTGCCGGCGAACTGGAGTTGGAGTTCTGCCCGCAGGGCACGCTGGCCGAGCGCATCCGCGCCGGCGGCGCCGGCATCCCGGCGTTCTACACCAAGACCGGCGTCGGAACGCTGATCGCCGAGGGCAAGGAAGTGAAGGAATTCGACGGCCAGAAGTATCTGATGGAGCGCGGCCTGTTCGGCGATCTGGCGATCGTCCATGCCTGGAAGGGCGATACCGCAGGCAACCTCGTCTACCGCAAGACCGCGCGCAACTTCAATCCGATGATGGCGACCGCCGCCAAAATCACCGTCGCCGAGGTCGAGCATCTGGTGCCGGCGGGCGAGATCGATCCCGACCACATCCATACGCCGGGCATTTTCGTCCAGCGCATCATCGAGGTCGGTACCGACAAGAAGCGCATCGAACAGCGCACCACCCGCAAGCGCCCGGCGTAAACCTTCAGGACCGGTAGGAGAGAGCGATGGCATGGACCCGCGAACAGATGGCCGCCCGCGCCGCAAAGGAATTGCGCGACGGCTTCTACGTCAATCTCGGCATCGGCATCCCGACGCTGGTTTCGAACTTCATCCCGGATGGCGTTGACGTTCAGTTACAGAGCGAGAACGGGATGCTCGGCATGGGGCCGTTCCCCTATGAGGGCGAGGAAGACCCCGACCTCATCAACGCCGGCAAGCAGACCGTCACCGAACTGCCGACCACCAGCTATTTCTCCAGCGCCGATTCCTTCGGCATGGTGCGCGGCGGCCATATCGACCTGTCGATCCTCGGCGCGATGCAGGTGGCGCAGAACGGCGACCTCGCCAACTGGATGATCCCCGGCAAGATGGTCAAGGGCATGGGCGGGGCGATGGACCTCGTCGCCGGCGTCAAGCGCGTCGTGGTGGTGATGGAGCATACCGCCAAGGACGGCTCCAAGCTGCTCAAGAGCTGCAACCTGCCGCTGACCGGCGAGCGCGTGGTGGACATGGTGATCACCGATCTCGGCGTGTTCACCATCGACAAGCACGGCAGCGACGGCATGGCGCTGATCGAACTCGCCGACGGCGTCACGCTCGACGATATCAAGGCGAAGACCGACGCCGAGTTTCGGGTGGCGCTGAAGAACGCCTGAGCGCCGCAAGCGACTGATAGCGAACGCGACGGCCGGGGCGATCCCGGCCGTCGTTGTTTTCGCGCCCCGCTTATGCCGGGCCGCTGGGGAGGTCGGAGAACCGCGTCAGCCACGCCACCGGGCCGATGCTGGCGGCGACGATCAACAGCGCGGCTAGCGCGCCGTCCTCGAAACTGCCGCGACTGGCGTATTGATAGATCGAGGTCGCCAGCGTCTCGACGTTGAGCGGCCGCAGCAGCAGCGTCGCCGGCAGTTCCTTCAGGCAATCGACGAACACGACGATGGCCGCGCCGACCATCGCCGGCCGCAGCAGCGGCAGGTGGATGCGCCACAACGTGACGAGGCGGCCGGCGCCGGCGGCGTCGGCGCTGTCGTCGTAGTCGCGCGGGATTCGTTCGGCGCCGGCCTTGAGCAGGCCGGTCGGCACCGCGAGGAAGCGGATGACATAGGCCATCACCAGCGCGCCGCCGGAGCCCATCATCAGCAGGCCGGGTGAGGGCAGCGCGAGCTTCTGCGCCAGCGCGCTGAGCCCGTTGTCGATGGCGAGCACCGGGATCAACAGCCCGATCGCCAGCACCAGACCGGGCAGCGCATAGCCGGCCTGCGCGACATTGACGGCCGCGCCGTGCAGCCGGCCGGCGCGCCAGCGCTGCGCCAGGATCGCGGTCAGCCCGAGCAGCAACGCGATCAGCGTCGCGATCGCCGACAGCGTGACGGTGCTGGCGAGGTGGCGCAGCAGCGTCGCGTCCACCGTCGTCAGCAGGCCGCGCTTGAACGTTTCGAAAACCAGGAACAGCAGCGGGACGATGAAGCCGACCAGCACGGGAATGCCGCACGCGGCGAACGCCAGCCCCGCCTTGACGCCGGAGAGTTCGATACGAGGCACGAGCCGCGGACTCTCCGCGGAAAATTCCACCGACGTTTCGCGCCGGCCGTAACGCTCGATCGCGATCAGCACCGCCACCATCGCCAGCATCAGACAGGAAATCTGCGCCGCCCCGGCGAGGCTGCCGCGATTGAGCCAGGTGGTGAACACCGCGACCGTCAGCGTCTGCACGCCGAGATATTCGCTGGCGCCGATGTCGTTGAGGGTTTCGAGACCGACCAGCGCCAGTCCCAGCGCCAGCGCCGGCCGCAGCATCGGCAGCGAAACCCGCCGCAGAATTTGCCAGCGCCCCGCGCCGAGACTTTTCGCCGCCTCGATGGAATCGAGGGACTGATGTTGCAGCGTGGCCCGCGCCGACAGGTAGACGTAAGGGTAGAGCACGACGCCCATCAGCAGAACCGCGCCCGGCAGCGAGCGCAGGTTCGGCAGCAGCGCGACGCTGGGCTGCGACGGCAGCCACATCTGCAATGCGCGATGCGCCGCGCCGAGCGGCTCGAACAGATCGACATAAACATAGGCGACGATGTAGGTGGGAATCGCCAGCGGCAGCGGCATCAGCCAGAGCAATAGGCGGCGGCCCGGGAAATCGTGGCGCGAGATCAGCCAGGCGCTGCCGGCGCCCAGCATCAGCGCGACGGCGCCGACGCCGGCCAGCAGCAGCACGGTGTCGCGGACGGCGCGCGGCAATACGTAGCGGATGAGATGCGGCCACAACGCATCGGCCGGGGCGAACGCCAGCGCGGCGATACTGACCACCGGCGCGGCGACCATCGCGGCGGCCAGCACCGCCACCGTGGTCGCCAGCCGTTCGACGGCTGTTGCGTGCGGCCGCATGACTATCGACGGCGGGGCGCGACCGCGCTCAGTTGTCGAATCCGACCTTGTCGACCAGCGCGGCCGCCGCCTTGCGGCTGGCGGCGATCCTCGCGACCGGCAGCGGGTCGGCCCGGAGCTTGCCGTAGCCGGCGATGGTCGGATCGACGGCGACGCCATCGCGCACCGGATATTCGTAGTTCATGTCGGCGTACATCTGCTGCGCCTTCTCGCCGGTCAGCCATTCGATTAGTTTGACGCCGTTGGCCCGGTTCGGCGCGTGCTTGGTCAGCAGCACGCCGGAGAGGTTGACGTGGGTGCCGCCGCCCTCGAACGTCGGCAGGATCACGCGGGTCGCTTCCGCCCACGGCTTCTTGTCGGGGTCCCTGTTCATCATCAGCGCCCAGTAATAGGTGTTGCCGATGCCGAGATCGCATTTGCCGGCGGCGACGTCGCGTGCGGTTTCGCGGTCGCCGCCGGAAGGCTTCTGCGCCAGATTGGCCTTGACGCCGCGCAGCCATTGCTCGGCCCTGGCCTCGCCGTGCTTGGCGACATAAGCCGCGAACAGCGCGTTGTTGTAGATGTGCTGGCCGGAACGGATGCAGATCTTGCCCTTCCACTTCGGGTCGGCCAGATCCTCGTAAGTGATCGCCTGCTCCTTGACGCGCTCCTTCGACGCATAGATCACGCGGGCGCGCATCGAGATGCCGGCCCAGTGACCGTCGGAATCGCGATATTGTTCGGGCACGATCCGGTCGATCACCTCGGATTTGATCGGCTGGGTGACGCCGGCCTGCACCGCCTCGTCGATGCGGCCGATGTCCACCGTCAGCATCACGTCAGCCGGGCTGTTGGCGCCTTCGGCCTTGATGCGCTGCTCCAGTCCGGAACTGGCGGAGACAATGTTGACCTTGATGCCGGTGTCGGCGGTGAACGCCGCGAACAGTGGCTGGATCAGTTTCGTCTCGCGATAGGTGTAGACGTTGACCTCGCCGCTGTCGGCGACGGCGGCGGTGCTGACGCCGGCAAGGGCAAGCATCGCAACGGCGGGGGCGAGAACACGACTTGGCGGCATGGCGCGGCTCCGGTTGAGCGGATGACTTGCCGGATTCAGTAGCCGAGACACGTCGCGATATGGCGTGACCCGTTGTCGCGACGGTGATGGTTTAGAGGGATTCCAACTCGCTGCTAGGCCATCGCCGTGGTCGCGGCGGCGCGCGGGAACGTCACCTCGATCAGCGTGCCGGAGCGCGGCCCGCTCTTGATCTGGAAACGGGCGCGGTTGGCTTCCACCAGCGCCTTGGTCAGCGCCAGGCTGACGCCGGCGGGACCGGGCGTCCGGTCCGGCGTCGGCGTGCCGAACGGCTCGACGGCGGCGGCGAGTTCGTTATCGTTCATGCCGGGGCCGGTGTCGCGCACGCGCAGCACCACGTCGCCTTCGTCCGACAGCGCGCTGGAGACGATGACCTGGCCGCCGGCCCTGGCGAGATGGATCGAGTTGCCGATCAGGTTCAGCACGATCTGCCGCAGCGTGCGGCCGTCGGCGGTCACGTTCGGCAGCGTGTGGGCGAGCGAGGTGCGGATGATGATGCGCTCGCGGTTGGCGCGCGGCTGCATCACCGCGACGCTCTGCTCAAGGAGGTCGTTGAGGTCGTGGCGGCCGAAGGCGAGGTCGAGCTTGCCGGTCTCGATGCGCGACAGGTCGAGCATCTCGTCGACGATCGCCGCCACCCGCTCGCCGGAGGCGCGAATGTCCTTGAGATATTCGGCGTAGCGCTCGTGCCCCAGTGGGCCGAAACGCTCGTCGATCATCACGTCGGCGAAGCCGATGATGGCGTTCAGCGGCGTGCGGATCTCGTGGCTGACCCGCGCCAGCACGTCGGCCTTGGCGCTCGACGCCCGCTCGGCCTGCCGCCGCGCCTGAAGCTGGATGGCTTCGTTGGACTTGCTTTGCGTCAGGTCGCGGAACACCGCGAAGAAGTTCGGACTGTCGGGCAAGGTGCGGCCGATGGTGACGGCGAGCGGAATGAAGCCGCCGTCGCGGGCGCGGCCCAGCACCTCGCGGCCATGCTCAAGCAGGCTCGATGCGCCTTCACGCCTCACGCCGTCGAAATAATTGTTGACCGCGTCGCGGCTCTCGGGGGCGAACAGGTCGGTGAGGTCGGTGCTGGCGAGATCGTCGCCGTCGCGGCCGAACAGCGCCTCGGCGCTGCGGTTGCAGGCGCTGATGCGGCCCTCGGCATCGAACATCAGGATGCCCTCGGCCATGGTGTCGAGAATGGCGCCGAGTTCCTCGGCGTTGACCGCGCCGGCGGCCGCGGCTGGGGGGGCGGTGTCCGCGGCCGGTTGCGCGGCGGGAGCCTGGCTCAGGATC
>JBASBO010000227.1:0-3611 GCA_049651165.1 Xanthobacteraceae bacterium
GACCACCAGCACGCTGTCGGCGGGGCCGATCTCGGCGGCCTGCAACAGCCGCGCCACCACCACCGGCTTGAGCAGGAAGCGGTTGCCGCCGGCCGGCTCGCTGACGTCGAGATCGAGATCGAGATAAGCCAGCGCCCGCTCGGGCACGAACGCCTCGCGCGGCACCGTCAGCATCGCCTCGATGATTCGCTGGTCGGTCACGTCGTTGGTGCGGACCTGGCCATCGACCATGTTGCGGCGGGCGGTCGCAAGGTCGTGCGCCTGCGGGCCGGGCCTGACAGGCTGCGACATGGCGGATTGTGACATCATGGATTGTGACATGGCGGATTGTGACATGGGCGATCCTTGGAATCGTCTCGTCGGGACACAACGGCAACCTGTGAGCCTCTACGGCAGCCCCCTCCGCGATGCAAGAACCGATACCGGACCGGCAACAAGGAGCGCGCCCATTGCGACAACCGGACACGCCCTTCGACACTATCCCGGCGCTGCCATCGCTTTGCGCCCTGCCCTTCGCACCTTGTCCTTCGCGGCTGGGCCGGAACGGCGAGCGCCTGCGCGGGAATCGGTTCATTTCTCTCTTTGCAAGCGGCGACGGCTTTGTTATACGCTCCCCGCTGACGCGCCATCGGCGCAAGCTCTGTTCCCTGGTAGCTCAGTGGTAGAGCAACCGGCTGTTAACCGGTTGGTCGCTGGTTCGAATCCGGCCCGGGGAGCCATTTTTATTTCAACAGCCGATATTTCAAGGGTCTTGTCCTTCAAGGGTCTTGTCCTTCAAGGTCTTGCCTTTCAAGGTCTTGCCTTTCAAGATCTTGGCGGTGGTTCAGGTGGCCTTGCGAGGCGCCTGCCAGCCGTACAACACTAGGCCACACGCCCTCTCATCGACCTAACCCAGGTTAGCATCGGCCGCCGTTCACCGGGCTATCGTTCGCGACGGCGCCGCCTCGGTCATGCCTTTGCGAAGGAGCTATCCGTGGTCCTGATTCAGTGGAAGGACAACTACAGCGTCGGCGTCGCCGATGTCGATTACGAGCATCGCGAGATGATCGACCTCATCAACGATCTTCACGAGCGCCTGACGGACAAGGCCGACGATCTGGATGTGACCGCGTTCCTCGGAAAAATCTTTCAAGCCATCTCGCTGCATTTCGCGCTGGAGGAACGCTTCATGCAGAAGCATGGCTACGACCAGTTTCGCGAGCACAAGAACGCGCACGAGCAACTGCTCGATGAAATCCGCGACATCATGGACGATTACGAGGCGGATCCGGAGCACGCATCGACCGAACTCTCCCGCCGGCTCGATCTGTGGTTCACCGACCATTTCAAGACGCACGACGCGCGACTGCATCACCGGCTCGGCAATCACGATCATCATTGAGACGCGATCGACGCGCCCGCGCGTCCCGTATCCGCCCGCCCCATAATGCGGTAGACTGCGGCGGGCGCAATCGGGGATCGCTGCATTGGACACATCCGTCGTCGCGAAATCGGCCAGGCTTGGCGACAACTGCGTGCGCGACATTCCGCGCCTTCTGACCAAGGACGAAATCCGGGACCTGTCGCGGATCGACAGCCGCAAGTTCACCCTCGCCGTGCTGATCGAGGTTCTCACTATCGCCGCCGCGGTGGCCGTCAGCGAGACCTGGTGGCATCCGGCGATCTACGCGCTGGCGGTGGTGGTGATCGGCTCGCGCATCAACGGCCTCGGCGGGCTGATGCACGACGCCGCGCACTACCGCGCCTACCGCAACCGCACGCTGAACGACATCGTCGGCGAGATCATCGCGCTGCCGACCACCGCCTCGCTCGCCGGCTACCGCAACAGCCATTTCGCCCATCATCGCGAGTTGAACAGCGAGCGCGACCCGGACTGGACGCGCAACCTCGGGCTGGAGGAGTTCGAATTCCCCAAGCCGCGTCCGGGCATGGTGAAATACATCCTGCAATATCTCGCCGGCCTGAAGCTCTGGTCGGCGGTCACCGGCTTTCACAAGAACAAGGAAACCCGCGACATTCCGGCGATCGTGGCGCGGCTGCGGCTCGCCTTCTTCGTCGCGCTGTTGGCGGCGTCGATCGCGTTCGGCTTCTGGAAGCAGTTGCTGCTGTACTGGATCGTGCCGGTGATGACCGTGTTCGTGGCGATCCGCTACATCCGCAACGTCGCCGAGCATTATGCGGTCGAGCACGAGAACGTCCTCAACGAAAGCCGCACCGTGCTGGCGCCGTGGTGGGAGCTTTATCTGATCGCGCCGTGGGGGCTCAACTATCACCTTGAGCACCACCTGTTTCCCGGCGTGCCGTGCTTCCGCCTCGCCGAACTGCATCGCCTGCTGATGACGCGCGAGCCGTTCCCGCAACTCGCGCACGTCACCCGCGGCTATTTCAGCGGCCTGTTGCGCGACTGCGCGACGTGGCCCGACCCGTTGCGGACGAGGGTCGGGCACGAGGCGACAACGACAAAGTAATCATTAGCGCAGCGAGATCGCGAGCCCGCTGAGATCGGCGTTGACCATCAACCCGGTCTGGCGGCCGCTGAGATGCAGCACCGCGCCCTTCTCGTTGGTCAGCACGATGGCCCGCGCGCCGACGCCGATGGCCGCGCCCGCCCCGCCCGCGCCGTAGACGCCGGCGACGTCGGATGCGCGCCGGATGTTGGTCACCCGGCCCGACAGGTTGGTCTGCGACGCGCCGAACACCAGCCCGGCGTCGATGCCGCCGATCGACAGCGGATAGCGCCGGCCCTGAAAGATCAGCGTGCCGCTGCCGCCGGACGCGCCGATGAACCAGCCGCCTTTCAGCACCGAAATGCGGATGGTGCCGCTGTCGGCGTGCGCCACCCCGGCGACACAGGCTCCCGCCATCGCCAGCAAGCCGATCAAAGCCGTCCTCAGTCCGAGCGCGCGCATGGTTCGCTTCCCTTTAGCTGATGTCCGTTCGCCACAGGCTGACAGACTCGGGCCGAAAACGAAAGCTATTGCAGCTTATGGCGCTACCGCCGTGACGATCCACACCGCCCCGCCGAGCGGCACCGTGTCGCCGTCGAGGTGACGCGAAAGATCGTGCCGCACCGCCGCGACGGCGGCCGCCTTCACCTCGGCCGTGGCATCCTCCAGCGCGCGGTTTGCGGGGCCGATCTCGATCGCGCTCTCGACCGCCGCATCGAGACCGCCGCCCGCCGCGATATCGAGCGCGAGGTCGTGCGGCGTCAGTTTCACCTCCGCGAAGCCGGCTTCGCGCAGGATGCGCTCGACCCGCTCGGCGGATGCGAAGGCGAACGGCCCCGGATCCTCCGGGCCGACCGGCGGCATCTTTGGAGCGTGGCGATAGACCGCTTGCAGCGGCACCATCATCCACGGATTCTCCCGCGCCGCGCGCCAGCATACGAAGGCGAGCCGCCCGCCGCGTCGCATTGCCGCGCGCAGGTTGGCGAAAGAGCGCGGCGGATCGGCGAAGAACATCACGCCGAAGCGCGACGCCACGAGGTCGGCCGCGCCGGGCGCGAAGGAATAGGTGGTGGCGTCGGCCAGCACGAAATCGACCGGCGCGCCCGGTGGCGCGACTTGCCGCGCCCGCGCCAGCATCTGCTGCGAGATGTCGATGCCCAGCAC
>JBASBO010000228.1:0-11898 GCA_049651165.1 Xanthobacteraceae bacterium
GGCCAGTGCTGTGCGCGCGCGCGCGATCTCGTCGAGCCGCGCCAGCCGGGAGCGCACCCGCAGCGTGCGTTGCCCGCGCGCCAACGCCTTGCCGCTGTCGCTGTGCGCGGCGTTGAGCGAGGCGAGTTGCGCCTCGGCGTCGCGGACGGCGTCGTCCGCCTGCCGCAGCGCCTCGCGGGTGACGATGCTGTCGCGCAACGCGCGCTCGGCCGCCTCGCGACGGTCGACGGCGATGTAGAACGCCTTGCCGCCTGAACGGCGCGGCGTGAACAGGTCGTCGGCCTCGCGTTGCAGGCGCTCCTTGAGTTGCGTCAGCGCGCTCATCCCGGACGAACTCGCCGCCAGTGTTTCCGCGAGCCGTCCGCCGGCGCGCAGCAGATCGTCGCCGCCGCGCCGCAGCGATTCGGCGGTGAGGCCGAACTCGCGGTCGAAGGTGTCGCGCGCGATGCCGCCGAGCCACGGCGTCAGCGTGTCGTCGGGCAGCGTCTTGTCGGCGTCGTCGAGCAGGGTGTTTTTATTGCCCTTGCGGCGGCGGATCGCGAGTTGCCGGCCGTCGGAATGGCGCAGTATGCCGCCGATGCGCAGCGCGTTGTTGTCGTGTCGGAAGTTGTAGGCGGTGCGCGCGCCGAAGCCGAACAGCAGGTCGCCGATCGCCGACAGCGCCGAGGTCTTGCCGGATTCGTTGGCGCCATGGACGATGTGCAGCGCGGCGTCGGGGGCGAAGCTCAGCACCCGGTCGGTGAACGCGCCGTAGCGTTCGAGGGCGAGGCTGTCCAGTCTCACGGCCGCGCCCCGGCGAGCAGCGCGCGCGCGTCGTCGCCAAGCGCGGCCAGCGCATCGGCGTCACGGAGCTTCGTGCGCAAATCCTTCGGCAGCCTGTCCTCGATGTCCTTGACCAGCCGCTCCAGCGCGGCGGCGAATTCCGGATCGTTCGCGGCCTCGCGCAGCAGCTCGTCGATGTCGAGGCTGTCGGATGACGCCGCCGTCGGTGCGCGTTGCGGCGGTCTTGTCCTGATCCTGAACTGTTCGATCCAGCAGTCGCCGGCGACGCGGAAGCCTGCGGCGCGCACCTCGTCCTGCATGTCGTCGCGGCGGGCGACGAGGCGGTCGTGCAGCGGCGTTACGCCTTGCAGGCTGACGCGCACCGCCAGCGGACGGCCGTCGCCCTCGCGATGCGTTTCAGCCAGCGCGGCGTCGATCCGCGCCGTGATCTCGGCCTCGTCGTTGACGCCGGCGATGTCGAGCGCGAGGTGCGCCCAGCGCGCGCCGTCGAGCACCAGCGGCGACACCTCGACGATGCGGCCGTCTTCCACGGTGACGCGCATCGCGCCCTTCGGCCCGGTCTCGCGGATGCTGCGGCCTTGCAGGTTGCCGGGAAACACGATCCACGGATCGCGGCTGACGATCTCGGCGGCGTGGACGTGACCGAGCGCCCAGTAGTCGTAGCCGAAGCCTTTCAGGTCGTCGATCGTGCAGGGCGCATAGCCGGCGTGGCCGCGCGAGCCGTCGAGCGAAGTGTGCAGCACGCCGATGTTGAGCCAGCCGTCGCGCCGCGCCGGATAGGTCTGGACGAAATCGCCCGTCAGCCGGTGGGGGAAGCTGCGGCCGTGCAGCGTCACGCGATGCGGTTCGAGGTGTAGCGATGCCGCCTTGCCGGAGGGGAACACATGCACTGTGCCGGGGTAGGGCAGGTCGCGCGACATCACGCTTTCGGCGTCGTGGTTGCCCTTGACGATGTAGACCGGGATGCCGGCGCGGTGCAGGTCGCTGATGGCGCGGACGAAGAACAGCCCGGTGGTGACGTCCTTCCAGTCGCCGTCGAACACGTCGCCGGCGATGATGAGGAATGCGGCCTCGCTGGCGATGGTTTCCGCCACCAGCGCCTCGACGGCGCGGCGGCCGGCCCGCGCGAAACGTTCGGCCACCGCCTTGTCCTTGAGGCCGAGCCCGGCCAGCGGACTATCGATATGCAGGTCGGCGGCGTGAATGAAGGTGAAGCGCATGGGCTCCGTTGTAGCCGATTATCGCGGCCGTGTAAGGCGGGGCGTCCAGTTGCTTTCCGGCGGCGATGCCGTCACAACGGCGGCATGAATTATCGCCACGCCTTTCACGCCGGCAATTTCGCCGATGTCGTCAAGCACCTCGTGCTGGTGCGCATCCTGACCTATCTGCACGACAAGCCGGCCGCGTTCCGGGTGATCGACAGCCACGCCGGTTCCGGCCGCTACGATCTCACCGGCAGCGAGGCGACGCGCGGCGGCGAGTGGCTGACCGGAATCGCGCGGCTGATGCAGGCGCGCTTTCCGGCCGAGGCGGAGGCGCTGATCGCGCCGTATCTCGACATCGTTCGCGCCTTCAATCCGCCGGGCAAGCTGGAAGTTTATCCCGGCTCGCCCTTGATCGGGCGCGCCTTGCTGCGGCCGCAGGACCGCATGGTGGCGTGCGAACTCGCGGATGCGCCGCGCAAGCAGTTGATCGACGCGCTGCGCCGCGACGCGCAGGCGCGCGTGGTCGATCTCGACGGCTGGGTGGCGTTGCCGGCCTTCGTGCCGCCGAAGGAGCGGCGCGGGCTGGTGCTGATCGATCCGCCGTTCGAGCAGGAGGGGGAATTCGAACGGCTGGCGCGGGTTTTTAGCGAGACCTTCGCGAAATGGTCGACCGGCATCTACATGCTGTGGTATCCGGTGAAAAGCCGCCGCGCCGCCGATGCGCTGGCCCGGCAGGTCGCGGCCATCTGTCCCGCCGACAAGTGCCTGCGGCTGGAATTCAGCGTCGCGCCTGTGGTCGAGGGCGGCGGCCTGACCTCGGCGGGCCTTCTGATCGTCAATCCGCCGTGGACGCTCGCGACCGAGTTGAAGACGATCCTGCCGCAGTTGCAGAAGCCGCTCGGCCGCGGCGGCGCGGCGCGGTTCCGGCTGGAAACCGCCAAGCCGTAAGAGCTGCGCGCAAAAAAATCCCGGCCGCGAGCGGCCGGGAGTCGATGAAGCCAAAGTCTTTTTGCTTTGATTAAAAGCGGTAGTTGACGCCGGCGCGGATCATGCCGAACGAGTAGCCGTTATCGGTTCCGGTGATGCCGAAGCGGTTGTTCGACAGATCGACGTAGAGATACTCGACCTTGGCGCTGATGTTCTGGGTCAGGCCGAACTCCGCGCCGACGCCGACCGTCCAGCCGGCCGACAGGTGGCTCTCGCGCTGGAGCGCCGTTTCGCCGTTGAGCGTGCCGAAGGCGAGGCCGCCGGTGCCGTAGATCAGGACATTGTTCATGGCGTAGCCGAGGCGGCCGCGCACGGTGCCGAACCACGGGTTGTTGAACTTCCAGCCGGCGAAGCGGTTTTCCGCGCCGTTGAGTTGCAGATCGCCCTCGAGGCCGATCACCAGCGGGCCGGATTGCACGTTGTAGCCGGCCTGGATGCCGCCGCTGAAGCCGGACGGGCGCGTCGGGTTGTGGGACACCGAGCCCCAGTTGTAGCCGAGGTTGCCGCCGAGATAGGGGCCAGCCCAGCTATAGCCGTTGAGCGGCTGGCTGACGGTGTAGGGGCCGCGCGCGCCGTAGGACCAGTCGGCGGCCTGCGCCGGCGCGGCAACGGCGAACGCCGCGGCGGCCATGACGGCGGCGGTGGCCCACGTTGTCCTGGTCATTGGATACTCCTCGTCTCCTTCGCCGTTCCCGCCATGCGAAGGCGGTTACGGAATGCTCACTGAAATCGCTAAAATTTATCGAATCCCGAGCGTTAAGCGGACCTTAACGCGGCCTTGGTGCGGCGCGTCATCGTTAAGGGAAGGTTAAGAGCATGATCCCGAAAAGTGGGAACCGGTTTTCGGACAAGATCATGCTCCGACAAAAGAAGTAGCCAGAGTCCGATACAACTTGGTTGAATCGGACTCTGGCGCCACGGCTGGCGGGCTCTGGCCGTAGCGCCTAATTTGGCGGTCATGGCGAACGATTCCCCGAAACCTCCGAAAGCCGGCAAAGGGCCGCCCCCCGCTGGCGCGCCGGACCTCGATCCAGCGACGCAGGATGTCGATCCCGCGACCGCCGCCGGCAACGGCGAGGAGGACGACGAGGAGCGGCTGCCGGAACCGCTCGACGACGAGGCCGGGGCGGTGGCGGAAGGGCCGTTCGCGGCGGGGCGGGCGGCGATCGAGCGCGCGGTGCGGGTGGCCCCCACCTCGCCCGGCGTCTACCGGATGCTCAACGCCGCCAGCGACGTGCTCTATGTCGGCAAGGCCAAGAACGTCCGCAAACGGCTGTCGTCCTATGCCCGGCCGACCGGCCACGTCGCCCGCATCGCCCGCATGATCGCGGCGACGGTCGCGGTGGAGATCGTCTCGACCGCGACCGAGACCGAGGCGCTTCTCTTGGAAGCCAACCTCATCAAGCAGTTGCGGCCGCGCTTCAACGTCTCGCTGCGCGACGACAAGTCGTTCCCCTACATCCTCATCACCGGCGATCACTGGGCGCCGCAGATCGTCAAGCATCGCGGGGCGCAGACCCGGCCGGGCCGCTATTTCGGTCCGTTCGCCTCGGTCGGCGCGGTCAACCGCACCATCACCGCGTTGCAGCGCGCGTTTCTGCTGCGCTCCTGCACCGATTCGTTTTTCGAAAGCCGGACGCGGCCGTGCCTGCTCTACCAGATCCGCCGCTGCTCGGCGCCCTGCACCGGCGAGATCGACTTCCCCGGTTACACCGCGCTGGTGCGCGAGGCGATCGACTTTCTCTCCGGGCGCTCGCGCGCGGTGAAGGAGGACCTTGCCCGCGCCATGGAACAGGCATCGGCCGAACTCGCCTTCGAGCGCGCCGCGGTCTATCGCGACCGCCTTGCGGCGCTGTCGGCGATCCAGTCGACGCAGGGCATCAACCCGCGCACCGTCGAGGAAGCCGACGTGTTCGCGGTGCATCAGGAGGGCGGCTATTTCTGCATCGAGGTGTTCTTCTTCCGCACCGGGCAGAACTGGGGCAACCGCGCCTATTTTCCGCGCGCGGAGAAGTCGTTCACCTGCGAGGAGGTGCTGGGCGCGTTCCTGGCGCAGTTTTATGACGACAAGCCGCCGCCGAAACTGGTGCTGCTGTCGCACGCGATCGCGGAGCGCGACCTGCTGGCGGACGCGCTCGGCGTCAAGGCCGGCTTCAAGGTCGAGGTCGCGACCCCGCAGCGTGGCGAGAAGAAGGAACTGGTCGCCCACGCCCTGACCAACGCCCGCGAGGCGCTGGGCCGCAAGCTGGCCGACACCGCGACCCAGGCGCGGCTGTTGCAGGGGCTGGCGACGGTGCTCGGCCTGCCGGCGGCCCCGAACCGGGTCGAGGTCTACGACAACAGCCATATTCAGGGCACCAACGCGGTCGGCGCGATGATCGTCGCCGGGCCCGACGGGTTCCTGAAAAATCAGTATCGCAAGTTCAACATTCGCGCCGAGGGCCTGACCCCCGGCGACGACTACGCGATGATGCGCGAGGTGCTGGAACGCCGCTTCAAGCGGCTGCTGACGCAGGGTTCCGCCGGGGACAAGCCCGCCGAAAGCGCGCCCGACGCCCCGCAGCAGTGGCCCGATCTGGTCATTATCGACGGCGGGCGCGGCCAGCTCAACGCCGCGCAGGCGATCTTCGACCAGTTCGGGCTCACGCAGGTCGCGCTGATGGCGGTGGCCAAGGGGCCGGACCGCGACGCCGGGCGCGAAACCCTGTTCATGACCGGGCGGGAGCCGCTGAAACTGGAGCCGCGCGACCCGGTGCTGTATTTCATCCAGCGGCTGCGCGACGAGGCGCACCGCTTCGTGATCGGCTCGCACCGGAAATTGCGCAAGAAGGACATCCGGGAGGCGGGATTGCAGGAGATTGCCGGCATCGGCCCGTCGCGCAAGCGGGCGCTGCTGCATCACTTCGGCACTCTGAAGGAAATCGAGCGCGCCTCGATCGCCGACCTCGGCAAGGTGCCGGGGATCAGCGCCGAGAGCGCGCGGCGCATTTTCGAGTTTTTCCATGCGCAGGCGGGCTGATACGGTATCGGTTGCGTGAAATCGGCATCGGGATAGTTGACCTTGGCGAGGCGGCGGTATTGGTTGAGAGCATGAACACTGTCACCACCAGAAGCACCGAACGCCACGGGCTGTCGCTGCCGAACCTTTTGACGTTCGCGCGCATCGCCGCCATTCCGGTGGTGGTCGGCTGCGTCTACGCCCAGTCGATCATGGACGGGCCGCTGTGGCTGCGCTGGGTGGCGCTGGCGGTCTTCATCGCGGCCGCGATCACCGATTTCCTCGATGGCTATTATGCGCGGATCTGGGACCAGCAGTCGGCGCTGGGGCGGATGCTCGACCCGATCGCCGACAAGCTGCTGGTGGCGTCGTGCCTGCTGATGCTGGCGGCTGACGGCATCATCCACGGCTGGACGCTGTGGGCGGCCATCGTCATCCTGTGCCGCGAAATCCTGGTGTCGGGCCTGCGCGAATATCTCGCGGCGCTGCGGGTCAGCGTGCCGGTCACCCGGCTCGCCAAGTGGAAGACCACGGCGCAACTGGTGGCGATCGGCTTCCTGCTCGCCGGCGAGGCGGGCGATCAGGTGTTCCCGTTCGTCACCCAGATCGGGCTTTTGCTGTTGTGGCTGTCGGCGATCTTCACGATCTATACCGGATGGGACTATTTCCGCGCCGGCATCCATCACCTGATCGAGGCTGAGCCATGAAGGTGGTGTATTTCGCCTGGGTGCGCGAGCGCGTCGGCAAGACCGAGGAACTGGTCGAGCCGCCTGCCGCCGTGCGCACCGTCGGCGATCTGATCGCCTGGCTGGCGCAGCGCGGCGAGAGCTATGCCCACGCCTTCGAGACGCCGCGCGTGATCCGCGCCGCGATCGATCACGCGCATGTTCCCCATGATACGGCGATCGCCGGCGCGCGCGAGATCGCGCTGTTTCCGCCGATGACCGGCGGCTAGGTGACGGGTTGAGACGGAAGTATCAGCAATCATTTGTCCGGAAGCCGTGTCCCGGGCGCGATGCAGCGTGTAACGCTGCATCGCAGAACCGGGATCGTTTCAACCGCATCGTCCGCGACGGTCCCGGTTCTGCGAAGCGGCATGAAGAATGCCGCATCGCGCCCGGGACACGGATAACTTGAGTATCGTCTCATGACCACTCCCGTCACCATTCGCCTGCAACAGGCCGACTTCGACACCGCGCGCGAGATCGCGGCGATGAGCGCCGGCCGCACCGATGTCGGCGCGGTGGTGTCGTTCAGCGGTGTGTGCCGAGGCGGTGCGGGCGGCGACGCCATCAACGCGCTGACGCTGGAGCATTATCCCGGCATGGCCGAGGCCGAGATCGGCCGCCACGTCGAGGAGGCGCTGGCGCGCTGGCCGCTGCTCGGCGTCACCGTGATCCATCGCTATGGCCGCATCACTCCCGGCGACAACATCGTGCTGGTGGTGACGGCCTCAATGCACCGGCAGGCAGCTTTTGAAGCGGCGGCGTTTCTGATGGACTATCTGAAGACCCGCGCGCCGTTCTGGAAGCGCGAGGAGGGCGCGGCCGGCGGCGCGAATTGGGTCGAGGCCGCCGACCATGACGATGCGGCCGCCGCGCGCTGGGAAAAATCCTGATGGCGAAAACCGCACGGGCGAAGGCGAAGAAGAAGAAGAAGATCGCGTCGCGACGCGCCGCGAAACCGGCGAAGCCGCGACGGCCCGCGCGCGGCGAGCTTTCGACGCTGCTCGATTTCGTGCGCTACGCGGTCAGCCGTTTCACCGAGGCGGACGTGGTGTTCGCTCACGGCACCACCGACCCGGTGGCGGACGCGGCGTTTCTGGTCTGCGAGGCGCTGCATCTGCATCCCGATCAGTTCGAGCCGTTCGCGACCGCGCGCGTCACCGCCGCGGAAGCGACGCGGCTCATCGACCTGATCGAGCGGCGGGTGACGAGCCGCGAGCCCACCGCCTATCTGGTCAACAAGGTCTATATGCGCGGGCTGCCGTTTTACGTCGACAAGCGCGTGATCGTGCCGCGCTCGTTCATCGGCGAACTGCTGGAGTCGCATTTTTCCGGATCGGACGACGGCGATGGCGGCGCGCTGGTTGACGATCCGCTGGCGGTGGAAAGCGTGCTCGATCTCTGCACCGGCTCGGGGTGCCTCGCGATCCTCGCCGCGCGCGCCTTTCCCAACGCGCGGATCGATGCGGTCGATCTGTCGAAGGACGCGCTTGAGGTGGCGGCGAAAAACGTCGCGGCTTACGGCCTCGACGATCGCATCGCGCTCTATCGCGGCGACCTGTTCGCCCCGCTGGGCGAGGCGCGCTACGACCTCATCATCAGCAACCCGCCCTATGTCGATGCGGAAGGCATGGCGGGCCTGCCGCGCGAGTGCCGTCACGAGCCGGCACTGGCGTTCGACGGCGGCGACGACGGCCTCGCCATCGTGCGCCGTATCCTGCGCGAGGCGGCGTGGCATCTGACACCGCAGGGCGGGCTGTTGTGCGAGATCGGGCGTGGTCGCGACCTGCTCGATGCCGCCTATCCCGACCTGCCGCTGTTGTGGCTCGACACCGAGGACTCCGAGGGCGAGGTGTTCTGGATCGACGCCGTGGCGCTGGCGGATTTCGCGTGAGAATCTGATTGGAAAGTTGTGCGCGGATTCGCAGCACGAAAACCATCGTTCCCGCGCAGGCGGGGACCCATACGCCGTGTCGCTTATGATGTAGGGAGCGCTCGTAATCCTTGAGGGACAATCTGTTGGTCGCGAATGTCAGGGGTTATGGGTCCCCGCCTGCGCGGGGACGACCCTGAGGATGTGGTGACAGCGCACCGATACTTACGACCTCGCTTCCCCCGCCGGCATGACGGCCCTGCGCGGCGGGCTCTGGCCAAACCGCGAACTCTCACTTAGATAGAAGCATCCGTAGTAAATGACGTAACAGAACCTCCGGCATCGCCGCCGGAGGTTTCGTTGTCTTCATATCGTTGCAATTCCAGACCGTCCGCCTCGATGACCGTATCGCCATGTTGCTTGCCGCCCGCCACAACGCGTTCACGCGCGCCGCCTGGCTCGAAGAATTTCGGGCGACGCTGGCGCTCGGCTGGCCGATGGTGCTCACCAATCTGGCGCAGATCGCGCTGACCACGACCGACGTCATCGTGCTGGGCCGGCTCGGTCCCTCGGCGCTCGCCGCCGCCACGCTCGGCGTCAATCTCTATTTCGGCCTGCTGATCTTCGCCATCGGTCTCGTCACCGCCACCTCGCCGATGATGGCGGAGGCGATCGGCCGCAAGCGCCACGTCGTGCGCGAGGTGCGGCGCACCTTCCGGCAGGGCCTGTGGTCGGCGGTGATGGTGGCGATCCCGGCGTGGCTGTTGCTGTGGCACGCGGAGGCGGTGCTGCTGGCGTTCGGGCAGGAACCGCAACTCGCCGCCGACGCGCAGGTTTTCATGCGCGAACTGCAATGGGGGTTCCTGCCGGCGCTTGGCTTCATCACGCTGCGCTCGTTCGTCACCGCGCTGGAGCGGCCGATCGCGGCGATGATCGTCACCGTGGTGGCGATCCTGTTCAACATTCTCGCCAACTGGGTGCTGGTGTTCGGCCATCTCGGCTTTCCGGCGCTGGGGCTGCGCGGCTCCGGCCTCGCCACCACCTTGTCGAACACTTTCATGTTTCTCGGGCTGACGGTGGTGGTGCTGATGGATCGCCGGTTCCGGCGCTTCCATCTGTTCGGGCGCTGGTGGCGGCCGGATTGGCCGCGGCTCGCCATGCTGTGGCGGCTGGGCGTGCCGATCGGCGCCACCATGGCGCTGGAGATCACGCTGTTCAACGCGGCGGTGTTCCTGATGGGGCTGTTCGGCGTCGCCGCCATCGCCGCGCACTCGATCGCGATCCAGATCGCGGCGGCGTCGTTCATGGTGCCGCTCGGGCTCGGTCAGGCGGCGACGGTGCGCGTCGGCCTCGCGCACGGCGGGCGCGATGCTGACGGTGTCACCCGCGCCGGATGGGCGGCGTTCGTGCTGGCGATTTCCTTCATGGCGGTGATGAGCGTGGTGCTGCTGACCATGCCGCGCACGCTGATCGGCATTTTCGTCGCGACCGACGATCCCGCCAACGCGGCGGTGGTGGAGACGGCGGTGCTGTTCCTGCTGTGGGCGGCGATCTTCCAGATCGCCGACGGCGCGCAGGTGGTCGGCGCGGGAATGCTGCGCGGCTTGCAGGATACTCGCGTGCCGATGCTTTATGCCGCGTTCGGCTACTGGGGCTGCGGGATGCCGCTGAGCCTGCTGTTCGCGTTCAAGCTGGGCTATGGCGGCGTCGGCATCTGGGTCGGACTGGCGTCGGGGCTGGCCGTGGTGGCGGTGCTGATGATGAACCGGTGGCTCCGCCGCGCCCGGCTGCGGCTGGTGCCCGCGGCTTGATCTGCCAAAGTGCTGGATGCTCGCTCAAACGTCATGCGCGGGCTTGACCCGCGCATCCATCATTTTTGAAAGAGATGGATTGCCGGATCAAGTCCGGCAATGACGGAGGCTGCGTTACAGCACCTTCCTGATCCAGTCGTGGTTGTCGGCGGCGCGGCCGTACTGGATGTCCACCAGTTGCTTGCGCAGGCCCATCGCCACCTCTCCGGCGGCGCCGCCGTTGATGGCGAAGTCGCCGTGCGCCGAGCACACCTTGCCGATCGGCGAGATCACCGCCGCGGTGCCGCAGGCGAACGCTTCCTTCAGCTTGCCGCTGGCGGCATCGGTGCGCCACTGGTCGATGGTGTAGGGCTCCTCGCGCACGCGGGTGCCGGCTTCCTTCGCAAGCCGGATGACCGAGTCGCGGGTGATGCCCGGCAGGATGGTGCCGAGCGGCGGCGTCAGTAGCGAGCCGTCGTCGAACACGAAGAAGATGTTCATGCCGCCGAGTTCCTCGATGTAGCGGCGCTCCACCGCGTCGAGGAACACCACCTGATCGCAGCCGCGATCGATCGCTTCCGCCTGCGCGCGCAGCGATGCCGCATAGTTGCCGCCGCATTTCACCGCGCCGGTGCCGCCGATGGCGGCGCGCGTGTAGTTTTCCGACACCCAGATCGAGACCGGCGCGGGGCCGCCCTTGAAGTAGGAGCCGACCGGCGAGGCGATCACCGCGAAGATATAGTCCGCCGACGGCTTGACGCCGAGGAACACCTCGTTGGCGATCATGAAGGGACGGATGTAGAGACTGCCTTCGCCGCCCGGGATCCAGGCGCGGTCGATCTTGACGATCTGCTCGACGGCTTCGATGAACACCGGCTCGGGCAATTGCGCCATCGCCATGCGGTCGGCCGAACTGCGGAAGCGCCTGGCGTTGGCGTCGGGGCGGAACAGGTTGACGCCGCCGTCGTCGCGTTTGTACGCCTTCAGCCCCTCGAAAATCTCCTGTGCGTAATGCAGCACCGCGGTCGCCGGATCGAGCGTGAAGCTTTCGCGCGAGGCGACATGGGCGTCGTGCCAGCCCTTCGCCGCACTGTGGCGGACGATGGCCATGTGATCGGTGAACACCCGGCCGAAGCCGAGGTCCTTCAGCTTGTCGGCGCGCGCCGCGTCGGGGGTCGGCGTGGCCGCGGGGCGGACGTCGAATGTCAGCCACGGCGCGCCGTCAACCGTCTTGTCGAATGAAACTCCCATGGTCTTCTCCCGGATCGAGCGGTTCACGCGGGGGCGCGCGCTGGTTGGCTCAGTCAACTTTATGCCCATTCCATCCGCAAAATGGCTTTCGGCTTTTTGCGGAACCGGCGAACTCCAGTATGTTCGCCCGACCGCTGTCCGACAATCGCGAGGAACGGAAATTCAGACCCTGGCGGCGGTGCGGCGGTGACCCGATCGACGCAACCTTGAAACCAGGAATGAGGTCAAAACGATCTAATGTTTCGTCTTCATCGCTATTTTTGTAACATTACGACCAAGATACGTC
>JBASBO010000229.1:0-1945 GCA_049651165.1 Xanthobacteraceae bacterium
CTGCTGCGGATGCTGCGGACGCGGCTTGCGCCGGCCGGCGTCGAGACCGGAGCCGATCGCGGCTGGTCGTCGGACGCGATCGAGGCGCAGGCGTTCGGCTACCTCGCGGTGCGCGCCCTGAACGGTCTGCCGCTGAGCTATCCGGCCACCACCGGGGTGCCGGAGCCGATGCCGGGCGGCGTTCTGGCGCGGCCCTGAAGGCTTGACGGGAGCACCGCTCAGGCCGGATGGCCACAACCAGCGCTTGAAAAAACCACGGGACGGCGCACACTCGCGGCGAGGAAACCAGAGGGGCCATCGATGCGAAGCATACTGGCAGTTCTGTTCGTTTGTTTTGCCGTCTCGACCGCCGACGCGCAGATCGCGGAGATTGACAAATTCACCGGCAACACGGTGTTCATGGCCATCCAATGCGACGTCGGCCGGCTTGGAAGCGTCGCCAAGGCCGCGAAGCTCGACCCCGGCATGAAGGCGCAGATCAAGTACGCCTACACGGTCGACAAATCGGCGAAGGTGGAGGCGTCGCTCGGCGTCAAGGTCGTGAAATGGATCCTTGAGGGGCCGAGCGTCTCCGCGGCCGCGACATGGGCGCGCACCGACGAGGACAGCCTTGAAGGAACCTTCAATATCAACCGGGGAAACCTCGACGCCTGCGGCAAGAAGAATCTCCCCCGGATTCCGGTTGGAATCTACGACTGCTTCAAGGATTCGATGCAGCCGATCGCGTCCGGCTTCGTCAAAGCCTGCAAGCGCAAGCGCATCGTCGCCGGCAACCTCACCGCCAACGGCACCATCAAGTGGCTGGTCTTTGAGTTCGAGCCGAAGGGCACCTTCGATATCAAGGCGACCTACGACATCGACGTCAGCGCGCCCGCCAAGGACGACAAGAAGACGGGATCGTAGGAACGGGAACGCGGGCGGACAACCGTCAGCGGATATTGGCGAGCCGCATGTCGAGATAGCTCGTCACCGACTCCATCAAGGGCTCCAGCTTGCCGTCGAAGAAGTGGTTGGCGCCGGGGATGACCTGATGGTCGATGACGATGCCCTTCTGCGACTTCAGCTTGTCAACCAGCGCGTTGACATCCTTCGGCGGCACCACCGCGTCCTTCTCGCCGTGGACGATCAGACCGGACGACGGGCAGGGCGCGAGGAACGAGAAGTCGTAGAGGTTGGCGGGCGGCGCGATCGAGATGAAGCCCTCGACCTCGGGACGGCGCATCAGGAGCTGCATCCCGATCCAGGCGCCAAACGAAAACCCGGTGACCCAGCAGGCGCGCGCCTCCGGATTGATCGACTGCGCCCAGTCCAGCGCCGAGGCGGCGTCGGACAGTTCGCCGGTGCCGTGGTCGAACGAGCCCTGGCTGCGGCCGACGCCGCGGAAATTGAACCGCAGCACCGAGAAGCCGCGATGGACGAAAGCATAATAGCACTGGTACACGATCTGGTGGTTCATCGTGCCATGGAATTGCGGGTGCGGATGCAGCACCATCGCGATCGGGGCGTTCTTCTGTTTCGCCGGATGGTAGCGGCCTTCGAGACGGCCGGCGGGACCGGTGAAAATGACTTCGGGCATCCGTGTTCCTTCGTAATCCTTGGCAGGAGCGGCCACTGCTCGCGTCGCCTTACCGCGAAGCGTCGCCGGCGCCCGGGCGAGCGCGTTCTAACATAGAGCGAGGGGCCAAAAGCAAGCATCTTGGACGCTGATCCGGCGCGATCCGGCCTCGATCACGCGGGATTGCCGCAATACCGCCGGCAAACGCGCTAGAATGCCACCTCTTGAGGAACCGATCCCACGACATGACGCCGCGCATCTATCTCGACTGGAACGCCACCACCCCGCTGCGCCCCGAGGCGCGGGCGGCGGTTGAGGCAGCGCTGGACCTCTGCGGCAACCCGTCCTCGGTGCATGGCGAGGGGCGCAAGGCGCGCGGCATCCTTGAGG
>JBASBO010000230.1:0-1617 GCA_049651165.1 Xanthobacteraceae bacterium
GCGTTCGTCAGCGAGCAACTGGCGCGCCGCCTTGGCCTCGATGTCGGCGGCCGGCTGCGGGTCGCCGCGCCGGCCGGCGACTGGGCGCTTAAGGTGGCCGGCGTCTATGCCGATTACGGCAACCCCAAAGGACAGTTCGCCGTCGATGTCGATGCGCTGATCCGGCATTTCCCCGACGTGCCGCAGACCCGGTTCGGCCTGCTGGTTGCACCCGAACACGTCGTTGCTGTCACCACCGCGTTGCGCGAGAAATTCCGTCTCGATGACCGCCAGCTTGCCGATCAGGCCGCCGTGCGGGCGGACTCGCAACGCATCTTCAACCGCACCTTCGCGGTGACCGCAGCGCTCAACACTTTCACGCTCGGCGTCGCCGGGGTCGCACTATTGACCAGCCTGGTCACGCTCGGTAACTCGCGGCTGCCGCATCTCGCGCCGCTATGGGCGATCGGCCTGACCCGGCGACGGCTCGCCGCCATCGAGCTGACGAAGACCATGGCGGTGGCGCTGCTCACCGCGCTGCTGGCGCTGCCCCTCGGCCTCGCGGTGGCGTGGTGTCTGATCGCGGTGGTCAACGTCAAGGCGTTCGGCTGGCGGCTGCCGTTCCAGGTGTTCCCGGCGCAGTTGCTGCAACTGCTCGGCGTCGCCATGGTGGCGGCCTTGCTTGCGACGCTGCTGCCGGTCGCCCGGCTGGGGCGGATGCCGCCCGCCGTGCTGTTGAAGATGTTCGCCAATGAGCGCTGATCGCCGCCGCCATTTGTCACGCCGCGCCGTCGCTGCCGGCCTTATCGGGCTGGGGCTTTGCGGGCGTGCGCGGGCGCAGGGGCAAGGCTTCGCCGGGCTCGGTGGCGAGGCGGCGGGCTTCGCGCCGGTGGTGCCGGGGCGGCTGCTGGCGTTCCCTGCCGATTTCGGCGCGCATCCCGATTTCCGCATCGAGTGGTGGTACGTCACCGCCAATCTGCGCGACGGGCAAGGCGCGGCCTATGGCGCGCAATGGACGCTGTTCCGTCAGGCGATGGCGCCCGGCCCGCAACGCGAGGGCTGGGACAATCAGCAGGTGTGGATGGGCCACGCCGCGGTGACCGGCGCGCACGCGCACCGCTTCGCCGAAACGTTTGCACGCGGCGGTGTCGGGCAGGCCGGTGTCAAGGTCGTGCCATTCGAAGCATGGATCGATGCGTGGCGGATGGCGGCGGCAGATGGCGCGCCGTTCGACGACCGCGCGCTGTCGCCGTTGCAGGTGAGTGCGGCCGGTGCGGATTTCAGCTACGCGCTGCGGCTCGCCGCCGACCGGCCGCTGGTGTTGCAGGGCGAGGGCGGCTACAGCCGCAAGTCCGAGCGCGGCCAGGCGTCCTATTACTACAGTCAGCCGTTCTTCACGGCGTCGGGATGGCTGGTGCTCGACGGCGCGCCTGTCGAGGTGAGCGGCGTGGCGTGGCTCGACCGCGAATGGTCGAGCCAGCCGCTTTCGGCCGACCAGACCGGGTGGGACTGGTTCTCGCTGCATCTCGATGGCGGCGACAAGGTGATGCTGTTCCGGCTGCGGCAGACCGATGGCGAACCCTATTTCGCCGGCAACTGGATCGGCCGCGACGGCCGCTCGACGCCGTTACCGCCGGA
>JBASBO010000231.1:0-4469 GCA_049651165.1 Xanthobacteraceae bacterium
GACCGGACGGGCGTGGACCTCGCCCAGCACCGCGGTGCGCAGCGGATGCGGCGCGAGTTGGGCCGCCGGGCCATCGCCGATCGAAACCGCCGCGCTCATCGTTGAAGCCTGCCCCTCGCTTGCCCGCCCGCCGGCCGGGCTCTCGACCTCTAGCATCGGCGCGGAGCGACGCCAATTCGCCCTTTGACGTTCTTGCTTAAGCGTCCCGGAGCCCGGCGGGCGGGAAGCGGGCGGCGTAGTGCAATCCCATCACCGCCAGCAGGAAGGTGATCCAGCCCGGCTCGACGCGGTTGAGGAAAACCGATTCCATCGACGCCAGATAGATGCCGAACAGCCAGATTTGCAGGAACAGCACCGGCAGCGAACCATCGGCGTGGAGCCGCCGGGCGCGGACGTAATTCTTGAGCGGCGCGTACAGGAACACGACCAGACACAGCAGCAGGCCGGGAAGGCCGACGGTGACTGCGAGATCGAGATAGCCGTTGTGACTGTGCGAGGCTTCCATCGCCCAGGCGTCGGCGTTGTCGACCGGCAGCGTCGCCGCGCCCGGCTCGCCCCAGAACGCGGCGAAGCCGTAGCCGAGGATCGGCCGCAGCCGGATGGCGGTAAGCACGAAGCCCCAGATGTCGGAACGCCCGGTGAAGGAGGCGTCGACCGGCAGCATCAGCAGCACCGAATCCAGCGCCGGATAAACCACCGAGCCGACCGAGATCACGTTGAGGGCGAGGAGCGGCAGGAACGCCACCGCGGCGATGGCGCGCACGCCGGCAAGGCGCGTCATCAGCAGGCTTGAGAGCAGCGTGTAGAGACACAGCGCTGTCGCGGTCTTGCCGCCGGTGAACAGCAGGAAGTTGCCGGCGCAGGCCGCCATTAGCAGGCCGCTCGCCAGCCGGCCGCGACGCGCCAGATGCAGGCCGACGAACACCAGCGCCGCCATCACCGGCGCGGCGGAGTTCTTGTGGCCGAAGGTGCCGCGCCAGTCGCCGGCAAGGCGCGGTTCGACGATGTCGTATTGCGAATGGATGGCGAGGTCCGGCAGGAAGACGACGCCGAAATAGCACAGCGCCAGCAGCGTCCAGCCGGCGACGGCGAGGCAGCGGTCGAAGGCGGCCTCCGATTGCGCCAGCAGCGGCAGGCTCGCCGCCAGCGCGAACGAGATCGCCACCAGCGTCAGCCGCGTGATCGAAACGGCGGGGCTGGACGAGACCACCGCGTTGACGGCGAGCCACAGCCACAGCGCGATCATCGCCGGCGTGGCGACGCTGACCAGCGCCCTGCGCCGTCCGGCGACGAGAATCATCGCCATGCCGGCCATCAGCCCGAACACGATGTAGTTGATCGGACCGGCGCCGGTCGGCTCGAAATCCTCGGGCCGCAGGCTGGTATAGGGCGCGAGCGTCAGCCACGCCGCCAGCAGGATCACGGTCAGGTAGACGTGGCGCAGCGCGGCGGCGACCGGAATCCGGCCGATCCGGCCGATTTGCGGGTCGAGCAGTCCCCGCAGGGACGGATGGGATGCGCCGGGCATGGCGGTGGACTCGGGCGATGGACGTCAGGGGCCGGCTCGCATGGGCCTTTCGCGACTGTAGCGGCCAATCGTTAACCATTGCCCGCGCCAGGATATGCGTCGCCGTCGCCCGGCGGTTCGGCGCGGGGTTGTGCCGGAGCAATCATCGCTGGCGCCGCATGTGGCATTCTTCATGCGACCGGGAGGTGCAAAATGATGTGCTTTGCGGAGACGCTGGAACGGTGGCGGACCCGTCGCGCGCTGGCCGGCGAACTCGATATGCTCAGCCGCGATCAGCGCGTCGCGCTGGCCCGCGACGCTGGCGTCTCGGCAGCCGCGTTCGGGCGGATCGCGGCGGCGGGCGAGCGCGGCCACGAACTGGAACGGCTGATGGCGGCGCTGTCGCTGGATGCCACCGCGAGCGGGTTCGCCAAGTCCGGCGCGGTCGCCCGCGACATGGGCCGCGTCTGCGCCGAATGCGCGATGGTCAAGCGCTGCCGGCGCGAGTTGAAGGCCGGCACCGCGCCCGACGCCTACAATGATTACTGCCCCAACGCGCTGACGCTCGACGCCCTCGTGGCGACGCAGGCGAATGCGCGGCTGATCGCGCGAAACCGCGATCGGCGAGTTTGATGGAGGATGTCGCCATGCTCAGCAACACGCAGCATTTCGTCGAGCCGGTCAATAATACCGAGCGCGTCTATCTCGAATCGCTGATCCGCGACGATTTCGGGCGATCTCATCCCGACGACAGCTTCGACGCCATGAAGCGGCGCGCCGCCTTCTCCAAGGAGGACAAGGGTCTGCTGCGGGACTGGATGGCGCTCGCGGCGTTGCGCGCCGCGGAGATCGCGCGCGACATGCCGCCGGCCATTGCAGCCGAGTGAGGCGTCGGCCGGCGGGAAACTGCAAGCGGCCTTTCCGGGCTGCACACGCGCGATGCACGCCGCGTTCGTTCAGCCCGGCAGCAGCTTGCGCACGTCGTGGCCGAGGTCGGCGACGCGCGCGGGATCGAGTGCGATGTCGGGCACGCCGATGATGCGCTTGGCGACGTTGAAATCGGCGGCGGCGTTGATGGCGTCGAGCGCCACCAGCGTTGGCCCGTCCAGATAGAACACCGAGAACCGTCCGCCGGCGGGATCGCCGCGCACCACGGCCCGGTCGTATCCTTTCGACAACAGCCCGGCGGTTTGCAGCTTGATATCGTACTGATCCGACCAGAACCACGGCACCGCCGGGGTCGGCATGGTCGCGCCGGCGGCGTGCGCGGCAGCGATGCGGCCCTGCTCGATGGCGTTGGCGACCGATTCGATGCGCTGCCTCCGGCCGGCGAACGCACTCCAGGCCAGCGCGCAATCGCCGATGGCGTAGATGTCCGGATCGCTGGTGCACATCGCCGGATCGACCGGAATGCCGACGCCGGGCTCGACCTCGATGCCGGCCTGCATCGCCAGTTCGTCATTGGCGAGCACGCCGACACCGATCACGGCGAGATCGCACGGCAGTTCCTCGCCGCTGGAGAGCCGGGCCGAACGCACCTTCCGCTCACCTTCGAAGGCGGCGACGGTGGTGTTGAGGCGGATATCGACGCCCTTGGCGCGATGGGCCGCGGCGTAGAAATCGGAAACCACCTCGGCGGTGACGCGGCCGAGCAACCGCTCCCCGGCCTCGATCACGGTGACGTTGAGGCCGCGCTTGCGGGCGACGGCCGCGACCTCAAGTCCGATATAGCCGCCACCGACCACGATCAGGTTTTTCGCCGTCTGAAACGCCGGCTGAAGGCTGCGGACATCGTCGATGCCGCGGATATAGCCGATGCCGTCGAGATCGGCGCCGGGCACCGCGAGCTTGCGCGGCCGCGTGCCGGTGGCGAGAAACAACTTCGCGAAGGAAAGCACCTCGCCCTTGCTGGTCGCCACCGTGTTGTTGCCGCGATCGATCGCGGTGACGGATTCGCCGAGCCGCACCCGGATGTTCTGCGCATCGTAGAAATTCTGCGGGCGCAGCAGCAGGCGGTCGGCCGCGAGTTCGCCGGCAAGGTAGGTCTTGGACAGCGGCGGCCGCTGATAGGGCAGCGACGTTTCCGCAGCGATCATGACGATGTCGCCGGGCCAGCCGTATTGCCGCAGCGAGATCGCGCATTGCGCGCCCGCCTGACCGCCGCCGACGATGATCGCGGCGCCCGTGTCCTTGTTCGTCATGCTGCCCTCAAGGCGATGGTCCGACCGTTTCGGAAAATATCAGGGATCGACGCCGGGGGCGATGATCTCCACCCGCCGGGCTGCGCGGCGCGGCTTTTCCGGAACGACGGTATTCAGGACGGCAAATGCCGGGACAGGGAGGATCGCACCCGAGAAAAGAGAGATGGTGCCCAGGAAAGGACTCGAACCTTCACGGTGTTACCCACTGGTACCTGAAACCAGCGCGTCTACCAATTCCGCCACCTGGGCCCGGGCCGGTTGATACGGATCGCCCGCGCCGTTGTCAAACGGCAAAACGCACGCGCCGGCGCGCCCCGTCCGCCGCACACCGTCAAATTGCAATGGCCGCCGCAAATCCGCTATACAGCGCCGGATCGTGAACAGTCCCGGCCCCAGCCGCGGGCCAAGGCCATCGGGCCGGTTGAGGTGATCCCATGTCGTCGTCCTACCTGTCCTCGCATTCGGAAACCCTCGTCACCGTGTTCGGCGGGTCCGGCTTCCTCGGGCGGCATGTCGTGCGCGCGCTGGCCAAGCGCGGCTACCGGATCCGCGTCGGCGTCCGCCGTCCCGAACTCGCCGGCCATCTGCAACCGCTCGGCAAGGTCGGCCAGATCCACGCGGTGCAGGCCAATCTGCGCTACCCGGCCTCGGTGGAGGCGGCGGCGCGCGGCGCCGGTATCGTCGTCAACCTGGTCGGCATTCTGGCGGCGCGCGGCGCGCAGACGTTCGACGCCGTCCACGTCAAGGGCGCGGCCGCGGTG
>JBASBO010000232.1:0-6055 GCA_049651165.1 Xanthobacteraceae bacterium
GCGCTGCGGCTTCGCGATGATCGGCACCCACCCCGACGTCGGCTTCAAGTTCGGCCGCTGGCTCGACACCGTGATGATGCAGCGCGCGCTGGGCGAGGGCGGCGGCACGGTGCCGCGCGCGGGGGCGTGAACCGCCCGCGCCGACGGTCCTCCCTTCTCAGACTTCAATACACAAGCGAACCTCGTGTCCCGGACGCGGTGCGACATCCTTCATGTCGCGCCGCAGAGCCGGGACCGTATCAGGGGAGGCATCGCTTGGAACGGTCCCGAATCAGCGAAGCGGCACGGCGCTGGCGCTTGCGCCGCATCGCATCCGGGACACGGAAAAATCGCCGCCGTCCTTGTCTCGAAAACGCGATAACGGCCCTACACCAGCGCCAGCTTGCGGTCGATCGCCAGCAGCACGCGGTCGAGGTCGTGGCCGCGCCGCAGGATCAGGCCGCCGGCCGAGATCACGCTGTAGGCCCCCTGCTTGCGCGCCAGCCGCGGGTCCTTCTCGATCCGGTAGAGCGGAACCTCGGAGGCGCGGCGGAAGATCGAGAACACCGCCTTGTCTTTCAGGAAGTCGATGGCGTAGTCGCGCCATTCGCCGTTCGCCACCATCCGCCCGTAGAGATTGAGGATGCGGTTGAGTTCAAGACGGTTGAACGTGACGACCCCCGCCGCCGAGACCGCACGTTCCGCTCCGCGACTTTCGTCCGGATCGGCCTCCCCCGACGTCAACGCCATCGGCGCCTCCTGTCATCCCAAGCATTCGGCTTCAATCGACGTGCTTGTCGAAACAGCATGATCGCCCCGCCCGGCCGCCGCTGCAAGAGCCGCGTGCCCGGAAGCATGATCCCAAAAAACGGGAGCCGGCTTTCGGACAAGATCATGCTCGAACAAAAGACCGGAGCGGGATGACGATTCGATCCGACGTCATCGCGCTCCGGGGCCGCGCGCGGCGTCTCACAGGAACGTTAGGTAAAATCATAATACGGCCCAATTTCCGCCCATCCCACGCCGCGCTCGGTTGCGACAAGGAAACCACTGCGTCGGCCCGGTTCTGTCGGTCCCGGTTTCCTCAGCCCCCAGCCCCCCGGGGCTTTCAGGATCGGGCCAGTACGCAGGAAAGCTAATCCCTTGACTGTCGGGGCCAACGAAAGTTGGTCCTTTTTTATTGCCGGGGTTGCTGTCCGACCCGCGCCCGGCGCATCCGCGCCGGCATCATCATCCAGCCTTTGGAAATTCCACCGTCTGGAGCCGGAACCGCGCCGTGCTGTCCGCAGGCGTCAGCGCAGCGGGGTGAAGGCGGCGCCGAGCATCGCGCCGGGCCGGTCGTGGGTGCCGTCCTGCACGTAGACCACGGCGGCGTCGACGCCGTCGCGCGCGATGTTCTCCATCGGCACGCTCCAGCTCGCGCTCTGGCCGAGCCAGTCGCCGACCTTGAGCCAGTTGCGGACAACGTTGTGATAGACCACCTCGCGGCCGCGATTCTCACCGCGGCCGATGGCGATCGGCACCGCACGGGAGATCGCGCAGATCCAGATTTCGCCCTGCCGCGCTGCGTGCTCGGCCGGCGCGGCCGCCACCGTGACGTTGAGCTGCTTGCCCGACACCGTCATCGATACCGGCACCGACATCGCGGCGCCCCGCGTCTCGCGCATCGCGGCGTCGATCGCGGCGCGGTCGCTGCCGATCAGGTGACGCTTGCCGTTGACGATCATCTGCGGGGTATAGACGTCGCGGTCGCCGCGCATCCGCGAATAGGCTTTCTGCCGGATGCTGAAGCGCGAATCCGCGAGCGTGTCCTTCCAGCCGAGATAATCCCAGTAGTCGATCGGCAGGGTCAGCGCGACGATCGAGGGGTCGCGCGCCAGTTCGCCGAGCAGCTTGTCGGCCGGCGGGCATGACGAGCAGCCCTGCGAGGTGAACAGTTCAACCACCGCGCGCGGCGACTGGGCGGTAGCCGGCGCTGCGGTCGCCACCATCGCGACCGCGCCGAGTATCCCGCCCCATCGCACAAAATCGGTGATCGCCATCATTTTCCCAATTGGAACAACCACCTTCAGCGCCGAGAATGGCGACCCCAGATCGTCAAAACGCAAGAAGGCGGCCCTTGTCTTAGGCCGCCTTCCCATCTCGCTCCACTCAATTCACGGTGAAAACCGCCGCGCCGGACATCACGCCGCGAGGCGGCGCAGCACGTAATGCAGGATGCCGCCGTTACGGTAGTACTCCAGTTCGTCGAGCGTATCGATGCGGCAGAGCAGCGGCACCTGCTTCAGCGCGCCATCGCTGGAGACGATGTCGGCGAACAGCTTCTGCCGCGGCTTCAGCTCGCCCTGAAGCCCGCGAATCGTGACCTGCTCATCGCCCTTCAACCCGAGCGACGCCCACGAGGTGCCTTCCTCGAAGGTCAGCGGCAGCACGCCCATGCCGACCAGGTTCGAACGGTGAATGCGCTCAAAGCTCTGGCAGATCACCGCGCGCACGCCGAGCAGCAGCGTGCCCTTGGCGGCCCAGTCGCGCGACGAGCCGTTGCCGTATTCGGCGCCGGCGAACACCACCAGCGGCACCTGCTCCGCCTTGTACTTCATCGCGGCGTCGTAGATCGTCATCTGCTCGCCGTCGGGCCAGTGCTTGGTGAAGCCGCCTTCCGGAACGTTGCCGTCCGCGCCCTTGAGCATGAAGTTCTTGATGCGGATGTTGGCGAAGGTGCCGCGCATCATCACTTCGTGGTTGCCGCGCCTCGTGCCGTACTGGTTGAAGTCGGCGGGGCGCACCTGATGATCGGTGAGGTACTTGCCGGCCGGCGAGGTCAGCTTGATCGAGCCCGCCGGCGAGATGTGGTCGGTGGTGATCTTGTCGCCGAACAGCGCGAGGACGCGCGCGTCGACGATGTCGGCCACCGGCGCGGGCGTCTTGGTCATGCCCTCGAAGTAAGGCGGGTTCTGCACGTAGGTCGAGGCCGTGTTCCAGCGATAGGTCTTGCCGGCGCTGGTCTTGATCTTGCGCCAGTTGGTGTCGCCCTTAAACACGTCGGCGTATTTCTTCTTGAAGATCTGCGAGGTCACGTACTTCTTGATGAAGGCGTTGATCTCCTGCGACGTCGGCCAGATATCGCGCAGATAGACCGGCTTGCCGTCCTTGCCGGTGCCGATCGGCTCCTTGGTGAGGTCTTTCCTCACGGTGCCGGCGAGCGCGTGCGCGACGACCAGGGGCGGCGAGGCCAGATAGTTGGCCTGCACGTCCGGCGAGACGCGGCCCTCGAAGTTGCGGTTGCCCGACAGCACCGCGGCGGCGACGACGCCGTTGTCGTTGACCGCCTTGGAAATCTCCGGCGCGAGCGGGCCGGAATTGCCGATGCAGGTGGTGCAGCCGAAGCCGACCAGATTGAAGCCGACCTTGTCGAGGTCGAGCTGCAAACCGGAATTGGCGAGATACTCGGCCACCACCTGGCTGCCCGGTGCAAGCGAAGTCTTCACCCACGGCTTGGCGGTCAGGCCGCGGGCCGCGGCGTTGCGCGCCAGCAGGCCGGCGGCGATCAGCACGTTCGGGTTCGAGGTGTTGGTGCAGGAGGTGATGGCGGCGATCACCACGTCGCCGTGGCCGATATCGAAGTTGCGGCCCTCGACCTTGTAGCGGGTCTCGATGTCATCGGCCTTGTTGTATTCGGTTTCCATCGCCGCGCTGAAACCGCCCGGAATGGTTTCCAGCGCCGCGCGCCCTTCCGGCCGCTTCGGCCCGGCCATCGACGGCACCACGTCGCCGAGGTCGAGCACCAGCTTGTGGGTGAACACCGGGTCCGGCGAGTCGGCGGTGCGGAACAGGCCCTGCGCCTTGGCGTATTTGGCCACCAGTTCGACCCGCGCCGGCTTGCGCCCCGAGGTCTTGAGATAGTCGATGGTCGCGGCGTCGATCGGGAAGAAGCCGCAGGTCGCGCCGTATTCCGGCGCCATGTTGCCGATGGTCGCCTTGTCGGCCACCGACATCGAATCGAGGCCGGCGCCGTAGAACTCGACGAACTTGCCGACCACGCCGAACTGGCGCAGCATCTGCGTCACGGTGAGCACCAGGTCGGTGGCGGTGACGCCCTCGCGCAGCTTGCCCTTGAGCTTGAAGCCGACCACTTCCGGCAGCAGCATCGACAGCGGCTGGCCGAGCATCGCGGCTTCCGCCTCGATGCCGCCGACGCCCCAGCCCAGCACCGCGAGGCCGTTGACCATGGTGGTGTGGGAATCGGTGCCGACCAGCGTGTCGGGATAGGCGACCTCGAAAGTGCCGGTCTTGCGGCCGACCGTCATCTTCTGCTTCTTGGTCCACACCGTCTGCGCCAGGTATTCAAGATTGACCTGATGGCAGATGCCGGTGCCGGGCGGCACCACCGAGAAGTTCGAGAACGCGCCCTGACCCCACTTCAGGAACTCGTAGCGTTCCTTGTTCTGCTTGTATTCCTCGGCGACGTTCTTGCCGAACGCCTTGTTGTCACCGAAGAAGTTGACGATCACCGAGTGGTCGATGACGAGATCGACCGGCACCAGCGGGTTGATCTTTTCCGCGTCGCCGCCGAGCGCCTGCATGGCGTTGCGCATCGCGGCGAGATCGACCACCGCCGGCACGCCGGTGAAGTCCTGCATCAGCACCCGCGCCGGACGGAAGGCGATTTCGTGCTCCAGCGCCCGCTTCCTCATCCACTTCACGACCGCGAGGATGTCGTCCTTCTTGACGGTGCGGTCATCCTCGTTGCGCAAGAGGTTCTCAAGCAGCACCTTCATCGAGTAAGGCAGCCGCGAAATCCCCTTCAGGCCGTTCTTCTCGGCCGTCGGCAGGCTGTAATAGATGTAGGTCTTGCCGCCGACCTTGAGGGTTTTCCGGCATTTGAAGCTGTCGAGCGAGGTCATGTGGAGCGATCCCAGTTTTTCGTGACGGACACTGGCGCATGGTATCAAAGTACCAGGATTGCCGGGCCGACTGTCTTGCAAGCGCGCATGGTGTGCTGCATCAAGACCCGGCTTATAGAATGTTTCTAGCACCGTTGCCACAGCGACCGTCGCGTTTGCGCCATGTGATTGGATGAGCCGCGGGATCATGGGAAGTGCAGTCATGCGGCTCACCGCAACCCGGCTTCGATGCGTTCGCGGCGGGCGCGAAATCTTTGCCAATCTGGATTTTACGGCCGACGCCGGCGAGGCGCTGGCGGTGGTCGGGGCCAACGGTGCGGGCAAGACCTCGCTGCTGCGGCTGATCGCCGGACTGATCGCGCCGGCCGGCGGCACGCTGGCCCTCGACGGCGGCGGCGCGGACCTCTCCCTTGCCGAGCAGGCGCACTATCTCGGCCATCGCGACGCGCTGAAGCCGAGCCTCGGCGTTGCGGAGAATCTGGCGTTCTGGCGCGCGGCGCTGGGGGGCGAAGCGACCGGAATGGAGGCGGCGCTGACGGCAGCCTGGCTCGATCATATCGCCGGGCTGCCGGCGGCGTATCTGTCGGCCGGGCAGCGGCGGCGGCTGTCGATCGCGCGGCTATTGGCGGTGAAGCGGCCGCTGTGGCTGCTCGACGAGCCGACCTCCTCGCTCGACGCGGGCGGACAGGCGATGATGACGGAGGTGATGCGCGCGCACCTCGCCGGCGGCGGCCTGATCGTCGCCGCCACCCACCTGCCGCTCGGCGTCGCCGCGCGGGAGTTGCGGATCGGGGAGCGGGTGTCGTGACGGAGGCGCTTGCGGTTTGCCAGAAGGAAAGCGGAGGCGGCCCCGCGTCCCGGGCGCGGTGCAGCGTGACAAAAGCGCGTTCACGCGCGTCTTCGACGCGCTATGGCACCGCTGAACCGGGACCGTCGCGGACGCTGCCGTTGGGACGGTCCCGGATCAGCAGCGCGGTATTGCATACCGCGCAGCATCCGGGACACGGTGCCTTCTATGCCGCTCCCCCCCTCCCCGGCCCTCCCCCACGAGGGGGGAGGGAGCGCACCCTGTGCGCCGCAGCGCTTTTGCTCCCCTCCCCCTTGCGGGGCGGGGTCGGGGGTGGGGGTCCACACGGACGGCCCATCAACACCATCACGCGACGGAGCGCCGC
>JBASBO010000233.1:0-4008 GCA_049651165.1 Xanthobacteraceae bacterium
CATCAGGCCCTTCTGCGAGGCCGCCATCGCCACGTCCACGCCCCACGCGTCCATCTCGAACGTCATGCAGCCGAGCGAGGCCACCGTATCGACCATGAACAGCGCGTCATGACCCGCGGCCCTGACGGCGCGGCCGATGGCCTCGATGTCGTTGACGACGCCCGACGCTGTATCGACCTGCACCACCAGCACGGCCTTGATGGCGCGCGCCGTGTCCTGCCGCAGCCGCGCCTCGACCGCATCCGGCCGCACCGCGCGGCGCGGATCGCCCTTGAGCACTTCGACGTTGACGCCCATCATGGCCGCGGCCTCGCCCCAGCCGATGGCGAAGCGGCCGCTCTCCAGCACCAGCACCGTGTCGCCGCGCGACAGCGTGTTGGTCAGCGTCGCTTCCCACGCGCCATGGCCGTTGGCGATGTAGATGTAGGGCCGGTGCGCGGTCCGGAACAGCCGCTTGAGATCGGCGAGCACGCCGTCGGTGAGTTGCACCATGGCGTCGGAATAGATGTCCAGCGCCGGGCGGTGCATCGCTTGCAGCACCGCATCGGGCATCGTGGTGGGGCCGGGAATGGCGAGAAATTCGCGCCCCGCGCGAACGGTCATGGTGGCAGATCCTCAACGCTTGTTGCAGGGCGTCATGCTTGGCACGGCGAGCGCGCGAATTAAAGCCTTATCCGGGAATGCCGACATATCGTGACGGAACATGGGCACCCCTCTCGTGTCCCGGGCGCGATGCGGCGCGTAGCGCTGCTTCGCAGACCCGGGACCGTCGCGAACACCGTGGCTGGAACGACCCCGGCTCTGCGCAGCGTCACTTCGTGCCGCGGCGCGTCCGGGGCACAGCGCTGTGCGCCTTTATCGACGCAGCGCGCCGACGACGGCCTGCCAGATCTGGTCCTTGAGCTGGATGGCGAGCGGGCTGGCGATCTCGACGACCGGCGCGGGATTTTTCCGGCAGTCCTCGACCAGCCGCAGAATCCAGACCTCGCCGTCGGTGTAATAGGAATCGCCGCCGCCGTTGCGGCCATTGAGCGTCGGGCCGACGCCGGTGACCTGATATTTCGCGCTCACCATGTGGGCACCCTCAAGGTCGGCCGCCAGCCGCGCGCGCTCGGCGTCGATGTCGGCGGCGATGTGGTGGGTGACGGCTCCGGTGTAGCGGCTGATGCCGACGCCGCGGTCGAACGCCGCGTCGCCGAGCCACACCGGGCGACCTTCCGCGCCGCGCTCCAGCACGCGCCACAACCGGACATGGTGGCGTTTATCAGCGCTGCCGCCGACCTGCTGCTCGTAGGCCAGATCCTCGCGGCGTCCGAGGTAGTAGAGATTGCTCACCGGCGCCTCGCGATAGGGCCGGCGGAAGATCACGCTGCCGGCGATGCCGATGCTGGAGCGGATCGAGAGCGCGACGGCGGGCGACCAGCCGGCGGCTTTCATCGCGCAGGCGATCTCGTCGCGTGATCCGATCAGGCCGACATTGATCGGATCGCCGGGAATGTCCTGCGCCGTGCGTGTCACCATCGGCAGGCCGGCGAGCCCCTTCTGATGTTCGTAATGCGTCCACAGGATCGGCAGCAGCATATAGGCGATCAGCCCGTAGAGGCTCGCCAGCATCAGCGACAGCAGTACGGTTTGCCGCAGGCGGCGTCGCCGGCGCGGCCGGCTGTCGGCGGGGCGATGGCCGGTCAGGTCGCTTGCCTCATCGCCGCGTCTCGCGGCAGCCGGCGGCCTCGGCCTCCTCGACCGAGCAGAACCAGCGCGTGCCCTTGCTGACTCTCATGCGGATCTGGGCGTACCAGCGGCTGGTCGGGCGGTGGTAGATGCACTGGCCGGAGGTGTTGACGTTGCCCTTGATGCGGCAGGCCGGCGAGGGCGGCAGCGGCCCCGAGGCCGAGGCCAGCAGCAGACGCCGCACGTTCTCCCTCGGCTTCGCCGCGCCGAGGATCGGCGCGTTCCTGCGGCGGACGCGCCAGTCAGCGGGGGCGAAGAACGCGCCCTGCCACAGCCCGGCATTGGCGGCTTGCGCCGCCTTCTGGTCGGCGTCGTAGCGTTGCGCGCCGCGCGGCGACGCCAGCGCCCAGCCATTGCGCACCAGCCACTTGTGGATGTCCTCGCCATCGACCGTGCAGCGCGCCAGCGTGCGGCCGCTGCGGTCGAGCCGCATCAGATGACACGCCCATGGTTTGGCTCCGACATGATGCGCCAGCGCGTCATGGGCGGCGACGCCGCACTTCCACGTCGCGCCGCGGGCGTCGAGGCAAAGCTGCTGCGGCGAGGGCGCGTCGATGCCGGCCAGCCTGATGCGGATGTTGTTGATGCTGACCTGATCGGCGGCCTGAATTTTCGGCACGCCGGCGACGTCCGCCGCCCCGGCTGCGGTGGTCGATGCCACCAGCACCAAGATCGGCGCGGCGAGAATGAGACGTGCGAATCTCGACAAGGACCACCGGTCGCGGGACATGCCGCGCCATTGTGACGGCCGATCGGTTCCGCCGCAAGACGCGGGGCGCGGGTGGCGCGGCCGCATCGCCTTCACGTTCGCGGCATCATCAGCGCCCGGCGCGCCAGCGCCAGCCCCATCAATACGAAGGCCGAGGTCACCTCGGGGCCGCCGACCAGAATGCGCGTCGGCGTTTTCATCTTGTTCCACTCATAGGCGCGGTACGGCCCACGCCGACCGCCTTCGCCGAGGCCGCGCAGGACGACGTCGAGCGGGCCTGCGAACGCCGCTTGCTCCGCGCCGAGATGGCCGAGCGCGATCAGCGCCAGCGCCGCGTCGAACGGGTTCATCTCGTGGGCGATGAGGTCGTCGCGCACATATGCGAGCACCTTTTCGCGAATGAAACCGAAGGCGTCCTCCGGATCGATGGCGCGGCGCGCGGCTTCCGGCAGCGCCATGAACGCGGCGTGGCAGCGGCCGAAATAGGCGCAGTACAACTCCGGCAGGTAATAGATGTGCGAGCGCGGATCGGCGAACGCGCCGCTCGACGCCAGCCGCCGCTGGAACGCGATGATGCCGTGCAGCACCTTGAGCCGCGCCGGGGTCTCGACGATTTTCCAGCGCGCGCAGTTGCGGAAGCTGACTTCGAGTACGTCGAGGTTCAGCGTCGGATCGAGGTCGTTACCATAGGGCCGCTCACCCTTGAGATTATCGATCCAGGTGACGATGCCGCCGCGATAATCGAGGTGATCGTTGAGCGGCACCGTGACCAGCGGCGCATTGACGCCGTCTTGCACCTGATAGCCGGCGTAGAAATCCACCAGCGGCTGGTCGAGCAGCGGATCGGCGCTGCCGACCTGCAACGCGGCGGAGAACGAGCACGCGGTGGTGTCGCAGTCCGGCACGTAGATGCCGAAGCCCAAGTCCTGCTTGATCTGCGCGAAGAAGCGGCTGAAGCGCGGATGCGGCGCGGGGGCCAGCGCGGTAATGACGTCGAACGTCCCGCCGTCGCGTCCGCGCACGGTTTCGCGGCTCGGCTCAAGGCAGAACGCGGCCATCGCGTCGATGGCGGCGCGCGCTTGCCCCTGCTCGTCGGCCGTGGCGAGGCCGGTTTCGAGATAGCTCAGCATGGCTTCGATGAAGAACGCATCGTAATAGGCCGAGCGGTGGCGAATCTGCACCGGCTCCCACATCGGTTCGGCAATGCCGGTCCATGGCGGATTGATGAGCCGCGCCGCCTTTGAACGCGCGATGAAGACGCGCGCCAGATTGAACAGCAGCGTCGAGTTCTTGTAGCCGCGGGCGTCGAGCCCGGTCAGCGCGGCGAGAAAATCGCGGCCGCGCAGATCGGGATCGCCGATCAGGTTGAAGGCGGCATAGGCCGGCAGAAAGCCGTTCTTCGCGTAAGCGCGCAGCAGGTGCCGGCCGCAGACGCGGATCGCGCCCGCGATCTTGTCCGACGCCGGCAGGGTTTTGGGCGCGGCGAACGACGGGGGGCGCGGGTGATCGAGCCGGATGGTGTCGACGAGGCCGGCGACCGGACGGCCGACGGCGGCCCAGTCCGGCGC
>JBASBO010000234.1:0-3779 GCA_049651165.1 Xanthobacteraceae bacterium
CAGAACGACAGCGACGTGGTGCGCAGCGGCGGCGGCACCGGCGGCTCGCGCTCGATCATGACCAGCGGCACCGCGATCGTCGAGGCCAGCGACCTTGTCATCGCCAAGGGCCGCGCGGCGGCGGCGCACAGGCTGGAAGCCGCCGAAAGCGATATCGAGTTTTCCGGCGGGCGCTTCACCATCGCCGGCACCGACCGCGCGATCGGCCTGATCGAACTGGCCGAGGCGCTGCGCACCTCGCCGCCGGTCGAAGGCCAACCTAGTTCGCTCGACGTCGATCACACCTCGTCGAGCGTGGCCTCGACGTTCCCCAACGGCTGCCATATCAGCGAGGTCGAGATCGATCCCGAAACCGGCGTAACGCAGGTGGTCAAATACACCGGCGTCAACGATTTCGGCGTGGTGGTGAACCCGATGATCGTCGAGGGTCAGCTTCACGGCGGCATCGTTCAGGGCATCGGCCAGACGCTGATGGAGGCCGTCGCCTACGACGACAGCGGCCAGCCGATCACCGGCTCGCTGATGGACTACGCCATCCCGCGCGCCGGCGACGTTCCCGACATGACGCTGAGCTATCACCCCGCGCCCACCGCCACCAACCCGCTCGGCGTCAAGGGCTGCGGCGAGGCCGGCTGCGCCGGCAGCCTCGCCACGCTGGTCAACGCCGTGATCGACGCGCTGTCGGATTACGGCGTCACGCAGATCGAGATGCCGCTGACGCCGGAGCGGGTGTGGCGCGTCATCCGCGACGCACAGGGCGGCAAGGTGGCGTAGGCCGCACGCTACGCCGCCGCCTGCTCGCGCGGCCGGAAGATCGCGACGTGATGACAGTGCGCCACCGGCCGCTTGCCGTCGGCGACGATCAGCGCGTCGAACTCGGCGAAGCGGTGGCCCTTGCGGTCGTCGTTCGCGGTCACCCGGGCGCGGGCCGTGAGTTCCTCGTGCGGATGCGCGCTCGACAGCAGTTGCATCGTGCTGCCGACGTGAATCCACGGGCCGAGCACGACGTTCTGCACCAGCACCTGATTCATGATGCGCTGGAAGATGCCGGGATGCAGCGCGCCGGCGTCGCGATAGATCTGGTCGGTGGCGCGCACCTCGGCCAGGTATTCGGTGAACTCCTTGTTGCTCCAGCTTCGCGGCGCGGGAGCGAGCCATTCGCCGACCTTGAACGCATCGTCGCCGAGCGGGCGGCGCTCCGCCAGCGGCGGCGTCTCCGGATAGTCGGCGAGCGCGATCCGCTCGGTCTTGTCCGGCAGCGACGCAGCGCCGGTGGCGCAGAGGATGCCGCGGCTTTCGACCCGCAGCGCCAGCGCGCCACCGTCGTCCTCGCCGCTCACCTCGGCCGTCTCGCCGTCATAGACCGGCTTGACGAAGCGCGCCTCGATCCGCCCGCGCTCCAGAAAAGTGCGGCCCCAGCGCGCGATCGGCAGGTGCATCATGTAGGCCATCACCTCGACGCCGGGAACCAGCCCGCCGCTGAAGCCGTAACGGCGCGCCACCGCATCGTCGTGAATCTTGTTCTCGGACTGCTTCGCGGTGTTGTATGCCTCGACGCGATAGGGCGGGATGCTGGTCATCGATGTTCCGTTCTCAATCTGGTGCAATCACCGCAATGCTACGCAACCGCCGCGCGATGGCAAGGGCGTGGCGCGGCCCTCGCCTTTCGGCGCGCGATCGCGTAGGAGGGCGCGCACGACCCTCATGACACAAGCAGACCATGGCCCCACCCCTGATCCAGTTGAAAGACATCAGCCTGACGTTCGGCGGCACGCCGCTATTGTCGGGCGTGGAACTGTCGGTGTCGGCCGAGGAACGCGTCTGTCTGATCGGGCGCAACGGCTCGGGCAAATCGACGCTTCTGAAGATCGCCGCCGGGCTGGTCGAGCCCGACGGCGGCAGCCGCTTCGTGCAGCCCGGCGCGACGGTGCGTTACCTGCCGCAAGAACCGGATTTCAATGGCTTCGCCACCACGCTGGCCTATGTCGAAGCCGGTCTCGGCCCCGGCGACGATCCCTACCCGGCGCGGTTGCTGCTGGAACAGCTCGGCCTCAGCGGCGACGAGAACCCGGCGCAGCTTTCCGGCGGCGAGGCCCGCCGCGCGGCGCTGGCGCGGGTGCTGGCGCCCTCGCCCGACATCCTGCTGCTGGACGAGCCGACCAACCACCTCGATCTCGCCACCATCGAATGGCTGGAAGACGAACTCGGGCGGCGGCGCGGCGCGCTGGTGCTCATCAGCCACGACCGCCGCTTCCTCGCCAATCTGTCGCGCGCGACCGCGTGGCTCGATCGCGGCCGCATCCGCCGCATCGAGCGCGGCTTTTCCGCGTTCGAGGAATGGCGCGACGAGGTGCTGACGGAGGAAGAACGCGACCAGCACAAGCTCGACCGCAAGATCGTCGCCGAGGAACACTGGCTGCGCTACGGCGTCTCCGGGCGGCGCAAGCGCAACGTCAAGCGCCTCGCCGGCCTGCACGCGCTGCGCGCCGCGCGCCGCGACTATCGCGGCTCAACCGGCAACGCCAGCCTCGCCGCTGCGGACGCCGACAAGTCCGGCCGGCTGGTGATCGAGGCCAAGGGCATCGGCAAGGCTTACGACGGCCGCGCCATCGTCGAAAATTTCTCGATCCGCATCCAGCGCGGCGACCGCATCGGCATCGTCGGCCCCAACGGCGCCGGCAAGACCACGCTGCTCAACATGCTGACGGGGGCGAGCGAACCCGACAGCGGCAGCATTCGCTTCGGCGCCAATATCGAGATGGCGACGCTCGACCAGCACCGCGAAAGCCTCGACCCGACATCGACGCTGGCGGAAGCCCTGACCGGCGGGCGCGGCGACCACGTCATGGTCGGCGGCAAGCCGAGACACGTCATCAGCTACATGAAGGACTTCCTGTTCGCGCAGGAGCAGGCGCGCACGCCGCTGGAGGTCTTGTCCGGCGGCGAGCGCGGCCGGCTGATGCTGGCGCGGGCGCTGGCGAAGCCGTCCAACCTTCTGGTGCTCGACGAGCCGACCAACGATCTCGACCTCGAAACGCTCGACGTGCTGGAGGAAATGCTCGGCGACTATCAGGGTACGGTGATCCTGGTCAGCCACGACCGCGATTTCCTCGACCGCGTCGTCACCTCGGTGATCGTGCCGGAAGGCCAAGGCCGCTGGATCGAATACGCCGGCGGCTATTCCGACATGCTGGCGCAACGCGGCTCCGACCTGCAACGCGAGGCCGTCAAACAGCAGGCGACGCCCGTGCCTGCCGCCTTGCCGAAGGCGGCAAGCGCCACGCCACCGCCGAAGCGCCGCCTCGGCTTCAACGAGCAGCACGCGCTGAAAACCCTGCCGAAGACCATCGAAACGCTGCACGCCGAGATCGCGCGGCATCAGAGGCGGCTCGACGATCCCGACCTCTACGCCCGCGACCGCAAGGCGTTCGATCAGGCGTCGCAGGCCATCGCTACGGCACAAGAGAAATTGCAGGAAGCCGAGAACCGCTGGCTTGAACTGGAAATGCTGCGCGAGGAAATCGAGCAGAACTAATCGCTAGCGTCTCAGCCACCGCAGCGCGCCGCGCCCGGCGGCCGCGCCGGTTGAGAACGACGCCTGCAACAGATAGCCGCCGGTCGGCGCTTCCCAGTCCAACATCTCGCCGGCGGCGAACACACCGGGCAGGCGGCGCAGCATGAAGGCGTCGTCGCATTCGTCGAAGGCGATGCCGCCCGCCGTCGAGATCGCGCGCGCGAGCCCGGCGGTGCCGGTCAGGGTCAGCGCGACGTCGTTGATG
>JBASBO010000235.1:0-2717 GCA_049651165.1 Xanthobacteraceae bacterium
GTGCAGAACTGGGTCATGTCGCTGACCGCGGCGGTCGCGGCCGAGATCGCCTCGCTCGCGCCGACCTGCCGCGTCTTGTCGGAGTCCGGTGTTGCGTCCCTCGGCAGCAGCACGAGCACCAGCCCGAGCCAGAATGCCATGCGAAGCAGGAAAAACATCTCGCGTCCCCGTCTGTTTACGCGCCCCCGTTGCGATTGGATTTCGCAATCTGCGTATTCCATAGCAGCCGCCGCTAAATCCGCGGTGTTTGCGCTCGGCGCAGTTGTCGGAAAATTTGCGGAAAATTTGAGCGATTGGATTTGCCGTAAATTTTCGATTGATGGCGCGCCTGGATCGGCGACATCGCGTCCACACTTTCGAAACCATAAGCCGGCGCGATTTGGAAACGGCTCGTTCACCATGCGCGCCGAATGAGCGCCGCAAGTCTCGGTAAATCCGCCCGGTCGGGTCGCGTTCGCGCGCGCCGCGCACGCCCTTAGCGTTCGCTTAAGTTCGCTCTGACACGGTGGCGCAACGATAGAGGGGGCGTTCCGGCCCGTCAGCCGAGGCGGGCACAGCCGAAACGCATGAACGTGACAGTATCGACCATCATCAAAGGTTGTCTCGACGAATTGCTGCATCCGTCGGCGCGTCGCGACGAACTGACCGGCGCGCGGCACCGCGCCTTCATGGCGCCGCGGCTGATCGGCAGCCTCGTCGCGCTTGCGGCTTTCCCGGTGTATCTGGCGCTGCGCGGCGCGCCGACGCTGACCGAGGTCGCAGGCTTCGCGTGGCTGATCGTGCCGATCCTGATGGCTTACTTCCTGTCGCGCACCGGCCGTTTCGAACTGGCGCATGTGCTGTCGTCGGTGGCGCTGGTGGGGCTCGCCACTACGCTTGCGATCGTCACCGGCGGCATCGGATCGTTCGCCGCGGTCTGGCTGGTGATCGCGCCGCTCGAAGCCGTGTTGTCGGCGTCGCGCCGGGTGGTGGTGTTTGCCGTGATCCTGGCGCTGACTGCGGTGGCGCTGCTGGCGGGGATGACTCATTTCGGGATCCTGCCGCGACCCATTGTCGATCCCGCGGCGCGCGGCCTGCTGATCGGGTTCGGCATCGCCGCGGCGACGCTCTATGCCGCTGGCCTCGCGCTCGGCGCGCAGTCGCTGGCGCAGACCAGCGCGTCGCTGCTCAACGTCGAGGAGGATCGCTATCGCCTGCTGGCGCGTCACATGAGCGACGTGATCTCGCGCCATCGCCTCGACGGGGCGGTGGAGTTCATTTCGCCCGCGGCGGAAAAATTGCTGGGCGTCGCCGCTTCGGAACTGATCGGGCACGGCCTGTTCGACCGCGTCCATGTCGCCGACCGTCCCGCTTATCTGACGGCGCTGTCGGACGCCGCGCGTGGCGGCCGCGCCTGCGATGTCGCGTTCCGTATCCGGCGCGATCATCCGGATACGACGGAGTTCGTCTGGATCGAAATGCGTTGCCATCCGCTGGAGTCCGACACGCGGGACGCGGACGGCGACGATCCGGCGCGGCGTGCGGCCGGCGTGGTCGCGGTGATGCGCGACGTCACCGCCCGCAAGCATCAGGAATACGCTCTTGAGATGGCGCGCGCCGCGGCCGAGCGCGCCGACGCCACCAAGAGCCGCTTCCTCGCCACCATGAGTCATGAACTGCGCACGCCGCTCAATGCGATCATCGGCTTTTCCGAAATGATCGTGCATGAGGACGCGATGCAGATCGATGCGGCGCGCCGCAAGGAATATGCCCAGCTCATCAACGATTCCGGTCAGCACCTGCTGTCGGTGGTCAACGGCATTCTCGATATGTCGAAGATGGAGTCGGGCACCTTCGAGATTTCACCGGAGCCGTTCGCGCCGCAGCCGGCGCTGATCGGCTGCTGCAATCTGCTGGCGCTGAAAGCGCGCGACAACGGCATCGACCTGGTGACGGCGGCCCCGGACAACCTGCCGCCGATCGTCGGCGATCCGCGCGCGTTCAAGCAGATCGTGCTCAATCTGGTCTCCAACGCCATCAAGTTTACCGAGCGCGGAGGTACCGTGTCGGTGTCAGCGCAGGTCGAGCGCGGGCAATTCGTTCTGCGCGTCAGCGACACTGGCGTCGGGATCGGCAGCGACGACCTGCAGCGGATCGGCGATCCGTTCTTTCAGGCCGGCGCCACCTATCAGCGCCGCTATGAAGGCACCGGGCTCGGGCTGTCGATCGTCAAGAGCCTGGTGGCGCTGCACGGCGGCGAGTTTTCGTTGCAAAGCAAGCTGGACGAGGGCACCACCGTCACCGTCACGCTGCCGCTGACGCCGGCCCCCGCGCCGGTGACGGATAATGTCGCGACGCTGAAGCCTGCGCCGCGCCGGGGATGGTCGATCAATCGGATGAGGAAAAGTGCCTAAAGTGATTGCCGCCGGCGGCGGCCGCAGCCGCCGTCGCAACGCCGTTGCCGTTGATGCGAAGCGTCCGCCGAAGGCGGAGCGCGGCCTTGTGATGCGGGTGCTTCTGCACAGCCCGAAGGACACGCTTGCGGCGGCGCTCGCGGTCGCGGCGGTGCTGGCCATCGTCATCAACGCGCTGTTCCTGCAAGCCGGGCGTCATCCCTCGCCGATGTTCGGCAAGACGGCGGCCGTTCCGCTTGCCCAGCCGACCGAGACGGCGGCGCTGTTGTCGGCCAGTCCCTTGCCGCGCCCGCGGCCGAGCGAAGCCGCCATCAGCCGCAGCGA
>JBASBO010000236.1:0-3954 GCA_049651165.1 Xanthobacteraceae bacterium
GCCATCGACGCCGCCGCTATCGACGCGGCGCGGCCACGCCTGGTCATGAGCCCGCGCGGTCGGCCATTGACCCAGTCGCGGGTCGCCGAACTCGCCGCCGGGCCGGGGCCGCTGATCGTCTGCGGCCGCTTCGAGGGCATCGACCAGCGCGTCATCGACGCCCGCGGTCTGGAAGAAGTGTCGATCGGCGACTACGTGCTGTCCGGCGGGGAACTTGCCGCCATGGTGCTACTGGACGCCTGCGTGCGGCTGATCCCCGGCGTCATGGGCAAGCCCGAATCGGGAACCGAGGAGAGCTTTTCGGCCGGGCTCTTGGAGTACCCGCAATATACCCGCCCCCAAACCTTCGAGGGCAGGACGATCCCGGACATCCTCACGTCGGGCGACCACGCCAAAGTCGCCGCGTGGCGGCGGCAACAGGCGGAAATCCTGACCCGGACCCGCCGGCCGGACCTGTGGGCGGCCCGCGAGGCGGGTTCCGGCGGTCAAAAGCCTCCGAAAAACACCACGGACGGGTGACAACGCCTTCGCTTTGCCGTATAGGAGCGCGAAATCCGCGCTTCAGGATCAGGAATTTTTCGCGCAGCCGCCTTTAAGGGCTGGCGCGCCGCCGATGGAGATTTGCAATGAACATCATCCAGCAGCTTGAAAAAGAGCAGTTCGACAAACTGTCCGCCGGCAAGGACATCCCGGAGTTCGGCCCCGGCGACACCGTGATCGTCAACGTCAAGGTCAAGGAAGGCGAGCGCACCCGCGTGCAGGCTTACGAAGGCGTCTGCATCGGCCGCTCCGGCGGCGGGCTCAACGAGAGCTTCACCGTGCGCAAAATCTCCTACGGCGAGGGTGTCGAGCGCGTCTTCCCGCTGCTGTCCCCGATGATCGATTCGATCAAGGTCGTGCGCCGCGGCAAGGTGCGCCGCGCCAAGCTGTATTACCTGCGCAACCTGCGCGGCAAGTCGGCCCGCATCGTCGAGAAGAAGCAGGACCGCCAGCAGACGGCGACCGCCGGCCAGTAATTTCTCATCGCATCGCGATGGCGAAAAAGCGCGGGCGACCCCCGCGCTTTTTTATTGCACGTAACCGCGCGCCGTAGACCCGATTTTGCGCGAAGGCGCATTGCCGCATTGCGTTCGGCTTTCGTTGTCGCCGGCCGCGCGGCCATGCTAGGATATGGAATGGTTCCAGATCGCAAACAGATCGGCGGCAAGCAGACCGTCACGCGGATCGTCCTCGACGATCGCTCGCGCCTGCCATGGCGCTTCTTCGGCCGCCGCACCACGACGTCGCTCCTGTGACGCCGCTTCCGTGGCGTCGCTCATGACGCCGCACGCCCGCGATTTCCGATTTTCAGTTCAAGGCAACGACCATGTCCGCTTCAAAATCCGCCCCCACCACGCTCTACGACAAGATCTGGAACGATCATCTGGTCCATGAGGCCGATGACGGCACCTGCCTGATCTATATCGACCGCCATCTGGTCCACGAGGTCACCTCGCCGCAGGCGTTCGAGGGTTTGCGCACCGCCGGCCGCAAGGTCCACGCGCCGGAGAAGACGCTGGCGGTGGTCGATCACAACGTGCCGACCACCGACCGCTCCAAGCCCAATCCCGATCCCGAGAGCGCCGAGCAGATCGCGGCGCTGGCGCAGAACGCCAAGGACTTCGGCATCGAATACTATAACGAGTTCGACAAGCGGCAGGGCATCGTTCACGTCATCGGCCCCGAGCAGGGCTTCACCCTGCCCGGCACCACCATCGTCTGCGGCGACAGCCACACCTCGACGCACGGCGCGTTCGGCGCGCTGGCGCACGGCATCGGCACCTCCGAGGTCGAGCATGTGCTCGCCACCCAGACGCTGATCCAGAAGAAGGCCAAGAACATGCGCGCCGTCGTCGACGGCAAGCTGCCCGACGGCGTCACCGCCAAGGACATCATTCTCGCCATCATCGGCGAGATCGGCACCGCCGGCGGCACCGGCTACGTGCTGGAATACGCCGGCGAGGCGATCCGCGCACTGTCGATGGAAGGCCGCATGACGGTGTGCAACATGTCGATCGAAGGCGGCGCGCGCGCCGGCCTGATCGCGCCGGACGAAGCCGCCTATGAATTCCTGAAGGGCCGCACCAAGGCCCCGAAGGGCGCGGCATGGGACGCGGCGCGGCGCTACTGGGACACGCTGCGCAGCGACGACGACGCCCGTTTCGATCATGAAATCCGCCTCGACGCCGCCAAGCTGCCGCCAATCGTCACCTGGGGCACCTCGCCCGAGGACGTGGTGTCGGTGACCGGCGTGGTGCCGGACCCCGACAAGATCGCCGACGAGGCCAAGCGCATCTCCAAGCATCGCGCGCTCGACTACATGGGGCTGAAAGCCGGGACCAAAATCACCGACATCCGGCTTGATCGCGTGTTCATCGGCTCCTGCACCAACGGCCGCATCGAGGACCTTCGCGCGGTGGCGAAGGTCGCCGAGGGCCGCACCGTCAACGCCAATGTCAGCGCCATGATCGTGCCGGGCTCCGGGCTGGTGAAGGAACAGGCGGAAGCCGAGGGCCTCGACAAGATCTTCATCAAGGCCGGCTTCGAATGGCGCGAGCCGGGCTGCTCGATGTGTCTGGCGATGAACCCGGACAAGCTCGCGCCGGAGGAGCGCTGCGCTTCGACCTCGAACCGTAACTTCGAGGGCCGTCAGGGTTTCAAGGGCCGCACCCATCTGGTGTCGCCGGCGATGGCGGCGGCGGCGGCGATCGCCGGCCACTTCGTCGACATCCGCGACTGGCACTAAAGACGTTCCGCGAAAGCCACCAGTCATCCGTGTCCCGGGCGCGGTGCGGCGTGTAACGCTGCGCCGCAGAACCGGGACCTTATCGACGGTGTCGCCCGCAACGGTCCCGGATCAGCGAAGCGACACTTCGCTGACGCTTGCGCCGCTTCGCTTCGGGACATGGGCGTTTTGCGCCTCTACGTGCCGGCGCCGGCGTGCGGCGAGACCGGCAGCAGTTCGACGGACGCGGCCGCCGCCGGATCGGGCGTGTTCTCCTTCCAGCGCACCGAGCCGAACGGCCGCTCCAGCATCCTGCGGATTTTCACCGGCTCCAGCCCGCGATGGAATTTCATCGCCCGCATGTGCAGCTTGCGCTCCGACTGGGTGGCGCGATTGCGCTGGCGCAGATAGTCGTACCAGGTCGGACAGTGATAGCGTTCGGTCCACAATTCGGGATTGGCGATATCGCGCGCGATCGACCAGCCGTAGGCGCCGTTGCGCTTGCGGCTGAGCTGGACCATCTGCATCAGCCGGTGGAAGGTGCGGGCGCGGTTGAGATCGACGCGGTATTCGATCTCGACGATGATCGGCCCGCTGCGGCCGGTGAGCGGCATCCGGACCTCGGGATCGGCGAGCAGGTCGGCGGCTTCGTCGCGGCCCCCGATCGGCGGCATCCGCATCCACAGGCCCAGCAGCGGCGACACGAACATCGCCGCGCCCGAGGCAAGCAGCGCGCCCTCGACCCCGATCATGTCGGCCAGCCAGCCCCAGCCCCAGCTTCCGACCGCAATGCCGCCGGCGATCGACGCCTGAAACGCCGCCAGCGAGCGCCCGGCGACCCAGCGCGGCGCCGACAGTTGCACGCCGATGTTGAACAGCGCCACCACCAGCATCCAGCTCGCGCCGGCCATCACCAGCGCGGCGGCGGTCAGCGCCGCCATCTTGCTGAGGGCGACGACCGCGATCGCCAGTCCCATCGACAAAGCGCATAGCCGCACCGCGGCCTCGCCGCTCATCCGCTTGCGGACCACGCCGATGTTCAGCGCGCCGATCACCGCGCCGACCCCGAACGCACCCAGCATGATGCCGTAGATCTGCGCGCCGCCGTGCAGCAGGTCGCGCGCCACCAGCGGCATCAGCGCGGAGATCGAGCCGCCGGCGATGCCGGTCGCCAGCGTCCGCCCCAGCAC
>JBASBO010000237.1:0-1755 GCA_049651165.1 Xanthobacteraceae bacterium
CACCGCAGCGGCGAGAGCGCCGAGGATCGACGGCACGCGCCCGGCCAGCCGCCAGGGCGGGATTGCTGCGGACCTGCTCACCAATTGGTACCCCGTCACCGGAAATCCTGGCTGGAACGGCCAACGCGGCGGGCATATCGGAAAACCCGCCGCCGCACCATGTCGGAACCGAATGCGTCGTTTATATGGTTGACGGCGAAGGCGAAATCGATGCGGGCCGGGTTTGGCGGCCGATGCCGGCCGGCCGCACCAAAGGCAGCGTCGCGCTTGACCTGACGCGGGCTCGCCTCTATACGTGCGCGCATCCAGAACATGGACGCCATTTTGTAATCCCCGCGGCCGCACAGCGTGCCATGGCTTGGCTCGGGGACGAGAGAGGAATTTTCCGATGTCCCGCCGCTGCGAACTGACCGCCAAGGGCCCCCAGGTCGGTCACCGGGTGAGCCACTCGAACATCAAGACCAAGCGGCGCTTCCTGCCAAACCTGGTCAACGTCACTTTCCTGTCGGATGCGCTCGGCCGTTCGGTGCGGCTGCGCGTCTCCACCAACGCGGTGAAAAGCGTCGATCATAACGGCGGGCTCGATGCCTTCCTGCTCAAGGCCGACATCAACGACCTGTCGCTGAAGGCCGCCGAACTGAAGCGCCAGATCGAGAAGAAGAAGGCCGAGGCCGCGAGCGCGGCAGCCTGAGCGGGTCGCCTCGCGAGCCGATCGCTGTAAGATTTCATATCGCTGCAAGACGGAAACGGCCGGGTCGCAAGACCCGGCCGTTCCTGTTTCGAGATGCGCTCCAGCGCACCGGATCGCCGTGCGCGGCAGGAACTCTCATGCTATATTGGGAATATGGCAACCCGCAAAGACGATGCTCCGAACCCGCATCGCGACCCGTTCATTCTCGGGCGCACGAAATTCGAGCGGATCAGCGCCGTCGAAGGCATTACGCTTTCCAGCGCGATGAAGGACCGCGCCGCCAAATCCGATCGCAAGAACCTCTCGGCGGAAGAACGCCGCCGCACCATCATCGCCGCCCACCGCAAGACCTGACCCGCGATGTACGACGCCGTACCGGATACTTACTGCTATCCCGGCACGACCGTTCTCATCAACAGGCTCAATCTTCGCACGCAAAAGGAACTCGACGCCTTCGAGGCCGAAATCACGGCGCAACGTGCCGATGAACCATTGCCTGCCGGTGATTTCGACGCCGCGCACTATCGGGCCATCCACCGCCATCTCTTTCAGGATGTCTTTACATGGGCGGGCGACCTGCGCACCGTCCGGATGGCAAAGGACGGCAACTGGTTCTGCTATCCTGAATATATCGAAGCCGAGCTTGGCGAACTGTTTTCACGCCTGCTCGAAGCAAATCTTCTGCACAATCTGACGGAGCAGGATTTCGCCCGAGAGTGCGCACACTTTCTTGCGGAATTGAACGCCATCCACGCATTTCGGGAAGGTAACGGCAGAACTCAGTTGACCTTTCCCGCTCTCCTCGCCGATCAGGCCGGACACCCTCTTGCGTTGGAGCGATTGAACCCCGCCGACATGATGGCGGCCATGATCGCCAGCTTTCACGGGAACGAGAATCCCCTGTCGGCAACGATCAAGACGCTCCTTGCATAGGACGAGGGTCGTGGCGACGGCTTGTTCGCTTTACCACGCCGCGCCGACCTCGGCGCACGAGATTCTACCGGAACAGCCGCGACAGCCAGTCGGCGGGGCCGGGGGGCGGCGGCAGCGGGCGTGGCGGCGGC
>JBASBO010000238.1:0-3494 GCA_049651165.1 Xanthobacteraceae bacterium
CTTCCGGTGCGCGCGGCGGCTGGCGCGAGCGGCCAGCTCAACGCCCGGCCGCTGGCGCTCGGCATCGGCAAGTCGGTGGTGATCGACCTGCCGCGCGAGGTCAAGGACGTGCTGGTCGCCGATCCCAAGATCGCCAACGCGGTGGTGCGCTCGGCGCAACGCGCCTACATCATCGGCGCCACCGTCGGCCAGACCAATATCGTGTTCTTCGACGCCTCCGGCCAGCAGATCGCCGCCTACGACATCGCGGTGACCCGCGACCTCAACGGCATCCGCGCGATGCTGCGGCAGATCCTCCCCGACGCCGCCATCAACGTCGAGGGCATCGGCCAGGGCGTGGTGCTGTCCGGCTCGGTCGCGACGCAAGCGGAATCGCAGCAGGCGTTCGACGTCGCGTCGCGGCTGGCGGGCGGCGAGGCCAACGTCGTCAACAGCATCACCGTGCGCGGCCGCGATCAGGTCATGCTCAAGGTCGTGGTGGCGGAAGTCCAGCGCAGCATCATCAAGCAGCTCGGCGTCGATCTCAGCGCCTCGATGAGCTACGGCTCGACGGTGGTGAACTTCAACAACACCAACCCGTTCTCCGCCAACGGCGTGCCGCTGGTGTCCGGCAACCAGCTCAGCGGCACCTTCGGCGGCACCGGGGCCAGCGTGCAGGCGACGTTGCGCGCGATGGAAAGCGCGGGCGTGATGCGCACGCTGGCGGAGCCGAACCTGACCGCGATCTCCGGCGAGAGCGCCAACTTCCTCGCCGGCGGCGAATTTCCGATTCCCTCGGGCATGAACTGCAACAACGGCATGTGCACCCCGACCGTCACGTTCAAGAAGTTCGGCATCTCGCTGAACTTCACTCCGGTCGTACTCAGCGCCGGCCGCATCAGCCTGCGTGTCGCCACCGAGGTTTCCGAAGTCTCCAACGAGAATTCCATCCAGTTGAACGGCACCTCGGTGCCCTCGATCAAGACGCGGCGCGCCGACACCACGCTGGAAATTCCCTCCGGCGGCTCGATGGCGATGGCCGGGTTGATCCAGCAGCAGACCAAGCAAGCCATCAACGGCCTGCCGGGGCTCGCCCGCCTGCCGGTGCTCGGCACGCTGTTCCGCAGCCGCGACTACGTCAACAACAACACCGAACTGATGGTGCTGGTGACGCCCTACGTGGTGCGCGCGGTGGCGCAGAAGGACCTGTCGCGGCCCGACGACGGCTTCGTCGCCGCCTCCGATCCGCAGGCCGACCTGCTCGGCAGCATCAACCGCATCTACGGCGTGCCCGGACGCAACCCGGCGGACCGCACGTATCGCGGCGCTTACGGCTTCATCACCGACTAACGACGGGACAAGGACAAGCGAAAATGACCACCCAACCGCCCGTCGAGACGCTCCGCCGCCTCCGCACCGCCGCGCTGCTGGTTGGCGCGGCGCTGGCGCTCGGTGCCTGCAACCACACCCGGCCGCCGGAAGTGACCGGCAGCATTCCGAGCGACTACCGCCTGCGGCATCCGATCGCCATCCAGGAAGCCGACCACAGCATCGAGATTTTCGTCGGCAACGGCCGCGGCGGCCTCAGCGCGCAGCAGCGCGCGGAGATTGTCGCGCTCGGCCGCACCTGGATGAAGGAAGGCACCGGCGCGATCGTCATCGACGCGCCGACGCGGACGCCGAACGCGCGCGCGGCGAACGACTCGCTGCATGAGATCCGCTCGCTGCTCTCGGCCAGCGGCATCCCGCCGCGCGGCATCGTTGTGCGCCGCTTCACGCCGGCCGACGCGCAGGTGTTCGCGGCGATCCGCGTCAGCTATCCGAGGATCACCGCCAGCGCCGGCCCCTGCGGCGTGTGGCCGGAGGACATCGGCCCCTCGATCAAGAACAAGTCGTATCTGGAAAACACCCAGTACTGGAATTTCGGCTGCGCCAACCAGCGCAACCTCGCCGCCATGGTCGACAACCCGTCCGACCTGGTGCAGCCGCGGCCGGAGACGCCCGCCTATAACGCCCGCCGGACCACGGTACTCGGCAAGTACGGCAAGGGCGAATCCACCGCGACCACCTATCCCGACGCCGACAAGGGCAAAATCAGCAGTGTGGGCCAATGATCACTTACGAGCGCCAGACATCCGAAGATATACCGGCGGCCGCCGCCTCGCCTGACGCCGACGCGCACATCGCGCCGGCGCCCCGCGTCTCGGTGCAGGCGTTCTGCGAAACGGTGGAAACCGCCGCGGTGGTGCAGTCGGCCGGCGAGGACCGCCGACTCGCCAAGGCGCACATCAAGATCCAGATGGGCGGCGTCGCGGCGGCGATCGAAGCCTATCGCACCGCGCCGACGCCCAACGTCATCGTGCTCGAAAGCGAAGGCCGCGGCGATATCCTCGCCGGCCTCGACCAGCTCGCCTCGGTGTGCGACGCCGGCACCCGCGTCGTCGTCATCGGCAGGATCAACGACGTCACGCTGTACCGCGAACTGGTGCGGCGCGGCGTCAGCGACTACGTGATGGCTCCGGTCGCGCCGCTCGACATCGTGCGCGCGATCTGCAACCTGTTCTCCGCGCCGGACGCCAAGGCGGTCGGGCGCATCATCGCCGTGGTCGGCGCCAAGGGCGGCGTCGGCGCGTCCACGCTGGCGCACAACATCGCCTGGGCGATCGCCCGCGATCTGGCGCTGGATTCGGTGGTGGCCGATCTCGATCTCGCCTTCGGCACCGCCGGGCTCGACTACAATCAGGACCCTTCCCAGGGCATCGCCGAAGCGGTGTTCTCGCCAGATCGCGTCGATACCGCCTTCATGGACCGGCTGCTGTCGAAATGCACCGACCATCTGAGCCTGCTCGCGGCCCCCGCGACGCTCGACCGGGTCTACGATTTCGGCGCGGAAGCCTTCGATTCGATCTTCGACACGCTGCGCACCACGATGCCGTGCATCGTGCTCGACGTCCCGCATCAGTGGTCGGGCTGGACCCGGCGCGCGCTGATCGGCGCCGACGATATCCTGATCGTCGCCACCCCCGATCTCGCCAACCTGCGCAACACCAAGAACCTGTTCGACCTGTTGAAGGCGGCGCGGCCCAACGACCGCGCGCCGCTCTACTGCCTCAACCAGGTCGGCGTGCCGAAACGGCCGGAAATCAGCGCCGACGAGTTCGCCAAGGCGATCGAGAGCCGGCCGGTGGCGGCCATTCCGTTCGAACCGCAACTGTTCGGCGCAGCCGCCAACAACGGCCAGATGATCGCGGAAATCTCCGCGAACCATCGCACCACCGAGATCTTCCTTCAGATCGCGCAGCGGCTGACCGGCCGCGGCGAGGCCAAGAAGCCGCGCGGATCGTTGCTGGCGCCGCTGCTTGAGAAATTGCGGGCGAAATAGGCCCAACCGGGTGGAGAATCTTCGTGTTCGGCAAGCGTAGCGGAACGGATACCAGCACCAGGGCGCCGAGGGCTCCGGAGGCCATGCCGCAAGCGGCGACGGCGTCGCCCGCGATGGCGGCCGCACCGTCCGC
>JBASBO010000239.1:0-2671 GCA_049651165.1 Xanthobacteraceae bacterium
GCCGCCGCCAAGGCGAAGCGCGGCGCGCTGGTGATCGTCGATGCCTGCCGCGACGACCCGTTCGTAGAGGCGCGCGCGGTGGCGGCGTCCCGCGCCGCCGGCTCGCAGCAGAAAGAGGCAATACCGCCGCGATTGCATTCCGGTCTGGCGACCACGGCGGCGGTCGCGCCCAACAGCGTGGTGCTGTATTCGACCGCGCCCGGCGAAGTCGCGCTTGACGGCGAGGGGCTCGACAGTCCGTTCGTGCGCGCGCTGCTCGAAACGCTGGCGACGCCGAACCAGCCGTTCGAGACGGTGGTGCGCGACACCACGGCGGGCGTCATCGAGAAGACCAACGGCCAGCAGAAGCCGGCCGCTTATGGCAGTGCGCCGGCGATCGCGCTGCTGCCGCCGGCGATCGCGCGCTGAAGGGCTTTCGTCGTCATTCAGCGTCGGGCTACACCGCGATCATGCGCTTGCCGCGATTTTCACCGGCGAGCAGCCCGATCAGCGCCTGCGGCGTGTTCTCAAGGCCGGCGATGACGTCTTCCCGCACTTTCAATTGTCCGGCGGCGACCCACGCTTGCAGGTCGGCCAGCGCCCGGTCGCGCTGGTCCATGTAGTCCATGACGATGAAGCCCTGCATGGTGAGGCGCTTGACCACGATGGTGCCAGGCACGCCGCGCGGGCCGGTGGCGGACGGCGCGCCGTCATATTGCGAGACCGCGCCGCAGCAGGCGATGCGGCCATAAAGGTTCATCTGCGGCAGGCAGGCTTCGAGGATGTCGCCGCCGACATTGTCGAAATAAACGTCGATGCCTTTCGGCGCGGCCGCCTTCAGATCCTTGTAGAGCGCGCCGCCCTTGTAATCGACGGCGGCGTCGAAGCCGAGTTCGGAGGTCAGCCATTGGCATTTTGCCGTACCGCCGGCGATGCCGACCACGCGGCAGCCCTTGATTTTGGCGATCTGTCCGACCATCGAGCCGACAGAGCCGGCCGCCGCCGACACCACCACGGTATTGCCGGCCTTGGGCTTGCCGATGTCGAGCAGGCCGAAATAGGCGGTGAGCCCGGCGATGCCGTAGACGCTGAGCAGATGCGTCAGCGGCTCGATGCGCGGCATCTTGTCGAGGTGCTTTGCCGGCACCGCGGCGAACGCCTGCCAGCCGGTGTCGCCGAACACGATATCGCCCGGCGCGAAGCCCGGCGCCTTTGATTCAATGACTTCGGCGATGGCCCCGCCGGCCATCACCGTGTCGGTCTCCACCGCCGAGCGGTAGGTCGCGCCGTGCATCCAGGCGCGGTTGGCGGCGTCGAGCGAGATGTAGCGCACCCGCACCAGCACCTCGCCGTCTTTCGGCTGAGGCATGTTGCCCTCGACCATGCGGAAATGCGTCGTCGCCAGCTTGCCGCCGGGCTTTTCGACCAGCAGGATCTGGCGGTTGCGACCGTTCGGCATGGCGTGGTTCTCCGGTGTTGATGTTGCGATGTCGGATGAGGCTAGTCGGCGGGGCCGCATGCGACAATAACAATTCGCGCGCGTCGCTCAGAAGAAAACGAGATCCTGCGGGCGGCCGCCGCGCATGGCGGTGGCGTATTCGATCGCCAGAAACAGGCCGCCAGCGACAAAGATTTTGCGATCGCGCGTGGTGGCAAGCTCGGTGCTCAGCGCCACCGCGTCCTCGATTCTTGGCGCGACATGCACGGCGGCTGTCGGATTGGCACGGCGCGCGGCGGCGGCGATTGTCTCGGCCGGCGCGCCCTTGTGATGGGCGGTGGTGGCGACGATGGTGTCGAACGCCGGGGCCAGCCATGCAACGATTTCGTCGGCGCTCTTGTCGTGCGAGACGCCGGTCACCAGCAGCCAACCGTCCGCGCCGTGAGTGCGGTGCAGGCCGTCGAGCGCGCGCGCGATGCCGTCCGGGGTGTGGCCGACGTCGATCACCGTCAACGGATCGCGGCGGATGGTTTCGAGCCGTCCCGGCCAGCGCGTTTCGGCGAGCCCCTGACGGATCGCGCGCTGAAGTGCATCGGCATCGCGTGCGATGTGACTTTGCGTCGCCCAGCGCAGGAACAGGCTCGCGGCGATGGCCGCGTTGTTGATCTGGAACGCGCCGGACAGGCCGATGACAAGATCGCGCAGATGATGACGCGCGAATCGCAGGTCGAAGCGCTCCCCGTCGGCCACGGTCGTCTCATGATCGATGGCGATCTCATCACGCACGAACAGGCTTTCGACGTTGCGGCTGCGGTTGTAGGCCGTGAGGTGATCGCGCAGCGGCCGGCAGTTCTCGCCATAGACGACGGTGCCGCCGGCCGCGCACGCGTCGCTCTTGTCGGCGGCTATGAATTCCAGCGAGTTGCCGAGCAGGCTGACATGCTCGAAGTCCACCGAGGCGACGCAGGTCACGGTCGCGCCTACCAGCCGCACCGGATCGTAACGGCCGCCGATGCCGGCCTCGAACACCATGAAGGCGCAGTCCTCATCCTGAAAATAAAGGCAGGCCAGCGCGAACTGCGCCTCGAACGCGCCGAAGCGCTCGCCGCGTTGCCGCGCCACCCTGGCGATGGCGGTGCTCACCTGCGCCATCAGCGCGGCGAGGCGCGCATCGTCGATGGCGACGCCGTCGATGCGGAAGCGCTCGTTGAAGCGGTAGAGGTGCGGCGAGGTGAACAGGCCGCTGCGCAGGCC
>JBASBO010000240.1:0-2478 GCA_049651165.1 Xanthobacteraceae bacterium
GCGCCGGACCGATACGGCCGGCAGCACGCCTTCGTCGCCGCACCGGGCGAGGCATCCGTCCAGGTGGCGCTGCTCGACACTGGACTGGCGTTTGCCGCGGGAACCGGGACGGACCCCGGCTGTGCCGCGGAACTCGCGCGCGCCGAGGCGGCGGCACGGAAATACCAGCGCGGCGTCTGGTCCACCCCCGATGTCATAAAAAACGCCGAAAGTCCGGGCGATATTCTGGCGAAGCTGGGGCGGTTCGCCGTGGTCGAGGGCAAGGTGGCGTCCGCCCGCCAGGCGGGAGCCACGTTCTACCTCAACTTCGGGCCGCGCTGGACCCGAGACTTTGCTGTGATTATCCGCAAGCCGATGCTAGAATTATTAACGAGGGACAATCTCGACTTGAAACGGCTGGCGGGGCGCAGGGTTCGTATCCGCGGCTGGATCGAACGGCGCGGCGGCCCGCGAATCGAGTTGCGGGACAAGGGACAGATCGAGATCCTCGACCCGCTTTGAATACCGGGGATCGTCTGGCGATTGCGCGCGGGTGGGACCTGCGCGATGCGGGTGCGACAACACGAAAGGCACGGAGGCTGCGGCATCCGGGGATGCGACGGGCAACGATTGTGACGAAGCCAACGGAACAACGGCAGAACGCCGGCTGGCGCCGCTTTGCTGCGGCGATCGGCGCGGCGTGTCTGGCGGCGGCGTTGTCCGGCTGCGGCAGCATGGGCCGGTTCGAGACCGCGGCTCCGCAGGAAACCGCGAAGCCCGTGCGGACCGCCGCCGCCCCGGCCTCGGCGGCCGATCGCGAGCATGCCCGCATTCTCGCCTCCTACGGCGGCGCCTATGACGATCCGAGGCTCGAAAGCCTCATCACCCGCACCGTGGAGCGGCTGGTCGCCGCCTCCGACCGCCCCGACCTGAGCTACAAGGTGACGATCCTCAATTCCGGGGCCGTCAACGCCTTCGCGCTGCCCACCGGCCAGCTTTACGTGACGCGCGGGCTGATCGCGCTCGCCAGCGACACCTCGGAACTGTCGTCGGTGCTGTCGCACGAGATGGCGCATGTGCTGGCCAAGCACGCCGCGATCCGCGAGGATCAGGCCAAGCGCGCCGCGCTGGTGACGCGCGTCGTCAAGGAGATGGGCAGCGATCCCGACATCACCGCGCTGGCGCTGGCCAAGACCAAGCTGACGATGGCGAGCTTCTCGCGCGCGCAGGAGTTCGAGGCCGACGGCATCGGCGTCGGCATCTCGGCGCGCGCGCATTTCGACCCCTACGGCGCGGCGCGCTTCCTCACCGCGATGGAGCGCAACGCCGCGCTGAAAGCCGGCCGCGCCTCGATCGATCCGCGCTCGCAGGACTTTTTGTCGTCGCATCCGGCGACGCCGGAGCGGGTGCAGAACGCGCAGGCGATCGCGCGGCAGTTCAGTTCGCCGCAAAACGGCGAGCGCGACCACGACGCCTATCTCTCGGCGATCGACAACCTGGTCTATGGCGAGGACCCCAGCGAAGGCTTCGTGCGCGGCCGCCGCTTCCTGCATCCCAAGCTCGGCTTCACCTTCCAGGCCCCGGCCGGCTTCACGCTCGACAATACCGCGCAGGCGGTGATCGGGGTGCGCGAGGGCGGCGAACAGGCGATGCGCTTCGACGTGGTGCGGGTGCCGGCGGAGCAGTCGCTCGGCGACTACCTCAATTCCGGCTGGATGGAGAACGTCGACAAGGATTCGACCGAGCAACTCACCATCAACGGCTTTCCCGCCGCCTCGGTGACCGCGCGCGGCGACCAGTGGCAGTTCCGGGTCTACGCGCTGCGCTTCGGCAGCGACGTCTACCGCTTCATCTTCGCCGCCAAGCAAAAAAACGCCGGCAGCGAGCAGAACGCCAAGGACACCATCCGCTCGTTCCGCCGCCTGACGCTGGAGGAAATCCAGGCCGCGCGGCCCTTGCGCCTCAGAATCGTCACCGTGCAGGGCGGCGACAGCGTGGAGTCGCTATCGCGCCGCATGGGCGGCGTCGATCATCCCGAGGCGCGCTTCCGGATGCTCAACGGCCTCGACGCCAACGCGCGGGTGAAGCCCGGCGAGCGGGTCAAGATCGTCGTCGACTGACGGCGGTGTTTCCGCCCCGGCGTTATCGCGGGCGTCTCACCGCATTCTCAGGCGTCGTCCCCGCGCAGGCCGGGACTCATAATCCCTGGCGGTTGTTGTCAGCGGACCGCCTATCAAGGATCACACGCGCCACCTGCATCATCAGCGACACGGCGTATGCGTCCCCGCCTGCGCGGGGACGACCCGATGCTTGATTCAGCGCGTTGCGCCTTGAGTCAGACGCCTCAGGATGACGCCATCGCAAGCCCTCGCCACAAGCGCCCGATCTCAACGCTTGGCCGCAGATCGCTTGGTCGCGGTGCGCTTGCGCGCGGCGGCGTTGCGCTTGCGGGTGGCGGCCGCTTTCTTGGCGGAGGCCGAGCGCGCCGCCGCCGGTCGC
>JBASBO010000241.1:0-2120 GCA_049651165.1 Xanthobacteraceae bacterium
CGCTCGCGCCGGTGGCGGACGCCGACCATCCCGCCGTCGCCGCTCCGGTGCCTGAGGTGCGCGATCTGCGCCGCCGCGCGCAACTGACGCAGACCGAATTCGCCGCGCGGCTGGGCGTGCCGGTCGATACCATCCGCAACTGGGAGCAGGGCAAGCGCCTGCCGCGCGGCCCCGCCCGTGCATTGCTCACGGTGATCGCCCATGCACCGGAAACCGCCTTCGCCGTTCTCGGCGGCCGCGTCGCCTGAACTCAGTCCTGACGCGGCAGGCCGAGCCGGTAGACGCCGCGAAAATCGGCCGGGTCGGCGATCTTGCCCTTGCGATAGATGATGAGCCGGCCGGCCTGCGCCAGGCTGACGGCCGTGCGCCGGATCGGCACCAAGAGCGCGTGCCAGTCGTCGCCGCTGGCGATCGCGTGCGCGATCTCCGGCGCGCTCAGGGTCTTGCCGCCGGCGCGCGCCAGCACGGTGAGCAGTGCGTCTTCAAGCGTCGGCGCGGGCGAAGTCGAATCGGTCAGGGACATGCGCCCTGCATTGCGCATTGGCGGCGGTGGTGCAAGCCGTGCTAACAACACCTTGAGGACGGATCGCGATGACGCTGAAACTGGTGATCGGCAACAAGAACTATTCGTCGTGGTCGATGCGGCCGTGGGTGGCGCTGCGCGCCGGCGGCATTCCCTTCGAGGAGATTTTCGTTCCGCTTTACACTGGCCCCGCCGACAAGCAGCGCATCCTTGATGTCAGCCCGTCCGGCAAGGTTCCGGCGCTGATCGACGGCGATCTGACGGTGTGGGATTCGCTGGCGATCATCGAATATGCGGCGGAACGCTTTCCGGAGGCGGGGCTGTGGCCGCAGGCGCGCGCCGCGCGGGCGCACGCCCGATCGATCTCGGCGGAAATGCACTCCGGCTTCGCCGCCCTGCGCAGCGAGTGCGGCATGAACCTGCACCGGCCGGTGCGGGCGAAACCGCTGTCGGATGCGGCGCGGGCCGATATCGCCCGTGTGCAGGAGATCTGGACCGATTGCCGGATGCGCCATGCGGCGCAGGGGCCGTTCCTGTTCGGCGCGTTCGGCGCGGCCGATGCGATGTATGCGCCGGTGGTGCATCGCTTCCGCATCTACGCCATCGATGTCTCGCCGGTGGCGAAGGACTACATGACGGCGATGATGGCGCAGCCCGCGTTCGCGGAATGGACGGCGGCGGGTTTGGCCGAGACCATCGTGATCGACCGTTTTGAGACCGATTGAGCGGTCGGACGGCGCCGACGGTCGTTCGTGTACGAATGAATAAGAGTTCCCGCAAGCGATCCCGGCCGGCTTCCGAAATTTCGCTATATCCGATTGAAAATGCTTGGATAAATAGCCTTATTGAGAGGCGCTTTCCGGCTGGTCAAAAGCGGCTTTCGCGTGCTATAAGGCACACTATTCTGTGATCGGCCGTGGATCCGGGGACGGTGGCGCCGGCCGATGTTCTCATGCGTGATGGAGATGGCGTTGAAGCACAAGTATTCCGTTGGAGAGACAGTATATTTTACGGCGAGCAATGTGGCGCGTCCGGCCGCCAGCGGAACCTACGAAGTGATCCGCCTGTTGCCCACCGACGGCGACGATTGTCAGTATCGCATCAAGAGTTCGACCGAGGCGTTCGAGCGCGTCGCCAAGGAGAGTCAACTCGCCGTCTCCTGACCCTGTCGGTTCGCAATAGCGTTTCGCACGACAAGACCGGCGCACATGCGAGGCGCGTGACTGCACGAATATCGCTGAACACGAATATCGCTGAAAGAGGCTGACCCCCGGACGCATTGACGTCGGACGCATTGACCCTGGATGCGTCGACCTCGGATAGAGGGATCTGGGACGCATGGATTTGGCCTGATGGATTTAGCCTGGACCAATTCGCTCGATCAGCTCTGGCGCTCGCCGATGGTGCCGATGTGGCTGACGCTGGCGGCGGCCGCCTTCTTCGCACTGGTCTTTCTCGTCATCGTGCTGCGCGCCGACCGCTCGGTGGCGAACGGGGCGCTGACGGTGATGACGCTGCTTGCGGTCGCGGTAGCCGCTGCGGCGACCGTGCGTGGCCTGGGCACCGCCGAGGAAGCGGCGTCCGTGCGGCCGCCCGC
>JBASBO010000242.1:0-6742 GCA_049651165.1 Xanthobacteraceae bacterium
ACGAATTCGTCATCTGCCGCAGCGCCGGCGAGGTGATGATGGCGCCGCGCGAAAACATCGACCTGATGGACGTGTCGCCGAAGCAGATGGTGTCGGTGGCGGCGGCACTGATCCCGTTCCTGGAAAACGACGACGCCAACCGCGCCCTCATGGGCTCGAACATGCAGCGCCAGGCGGTGCCGCTGGTGCGTGCCGAAGCGCCGTTCGTCGGCACCGGCATGGAAGGCGTCGTCGCGCGCGATTCGGGCGCCGCGATCGCCGCGCGCCGCTCCGGCGTGATCGATCAGATCGACGCCACCCGCGTCGTCATCCGCGCCACCGAGGACATCGACCCGACCAAGTCCGGCGTCGATATCTACCGGCTGATGAAGTACCAGCGCTCGAACCAGTCGACCTGCATCAACCAGCGTCCGCTGGTGAAGGTCGGCGACGTGGTGAAGAAGGGCGACATCATCGCCGACGGTCCCTCGACCGAACTCGGCGAGCTGGCGCTCGGCCGCAACGTGCTGGTCGCGTTCATGCCGTGGAACGGCTACAACTTCGAGGACTCCATCCTGCTCTCCGAGCGGATCGTGAAGGAGGACGTCTTCACCTCGATCCATATCGAGGAATTCGAGGTGATGGCCCGCGACACCAAGCTGGGGCCTGAGGAAATCACCCGCGACATTCCGAACGTCTCGGAAGAAGCGCTGAAGAACCTCGACGAGGCCGGCATCGTCTATATCGGCGCGGAAGTGCGCGCCGGCGACATCCTCGTCGGCAAGATCACGCCGAAGGGCGAAAGCCCGATGACGCCGGAAGAAAAACTGCTGCGCGCCATCTTCGGCGAGAAGGCGTCGGATGTGCGCGACACCTCGCTGCGGGTGCCGCCGGGCGTGCAGGGCACCATCGTCGAGGTGCGGGTGTTCAACCGCCACGGCGTCGACAAGGACGAGCGCGCGCTCGCCATCGAGCGCGAGGAGATCGAACGTCTCGCCAAGGACCGCGACGACGAGCAGGCGATCCTCGACCGCAACGTCTACGGCCGCCTTGCCGACCTTTTGGAGAACCGTCAGGGCATCGCCGGACCGAAGGGCTTCAAGAAGGACACCAAGATCACCCGCACGGTGCTCGACGAGTATCCGAAGTCGCAGTGGTGGCTGTTCGCCTCGCCCAACGACAAGCTGATGGCCGAGATCGAGGCCATGCGGAAGCAGTACGACGAGTCGAAGAAGGGCCTTGAGCAGCGCTTCCTCGACAAGGTCGAGAAGCTGCAACGCGGTGATGAGTTGCCGCCCGGCGTGATGAAGATGGTCAAGGTCTTCGTCGCGGTGAAGCGCAAGATCCAGCCCGGCGACAAGATGGCCGGCCGCCACGGCAACAAGGGCGTGGTGTCCAAGATCGTGCCGATCGAGGACATGCCGTTCCTTGAGGACGGCACCCACGCCGACATCGTGCTCAACCCGCTGGGCGTGCCATCGCGCATGAACGTCGGCCAGATTCTGGAGACGCATCTCGGCTGGGCCTGCGCCGGCCTCGGCAAGCGCATCGGACAGACGGTGGATGCGTATCTGGCGAAGCAGGACGCCAAGCCGTTGAAGGAAACCTTGAAGAAGGTCTACGGCGAGAACGAAACCATCAAGTCGTTGAACGACGACGAGTTGGTGGAGTTGGGCCACAACCTGCGCAAGGGTGTGCCGATCGCAACCCCGGTGTTCGACGGCGCCAAGGAGAGCGACATCGAGGAGATGCTGGAGCTTGCCGGCGTCGATAAGTCGGGGCAGTCGGTGGTGTATGACGGCCGCACCGGCGATCAGTTCGATCGCAAGGTGACGGTGGGCTACATCTACATGCTGAAGCTGCACCATCTCGTGGACGACAAGATCCACGCGCGTTCGATCGGCCCGTACTCGCTCGTCACCCAGCAGCCGCTGGGCGGCAAGGCGCAGTTCGGCGGCCAGCGTTTCGGCGAAATGGAGGTGTGGGCGCTGGAAGCCTATGGCGCGGCCTACACCTTGCAGGAAATGCTGACGGTGAAGTCCGACGACGTCGCCGGCCGCACCAAGGTCTACGAGGCCATCGTGCGCGGCGACGACACGTTCGAGGCGGGCATCCCCGAGTCGTTCAACGTGCTGGTCAAGGAAATGCGTTCGCTCGGCCTCAACGTCGATCTGCACAATTCCAAGCAGGACGCGGCGCCGACATCCGAGGCTGCCGAGTAAGGACCAAGGCGTCTTGTCCCGGACGCGGTGCATCGCAAAGCGGTGCGCCGCGGATCCGGGACCGTAGCGAATTCCGAGGCCCTTTGCGGTCCCGGCTCTGCGAAGCGGCATGAAGGATGCCGCATCGCGTCCGGGACACGAAGCGCCGGTCAAGGAGAATACCATGAACCAAGAGATTATGAATCTTTTCAACCCGACGACGCCGGCTCAGGTCTTCGACCAGATCCGGATCTCGATCGCGTCCCCGGAGAAGATTCTGTCGTGGTCCTACGGCGAGATCAAGAAGCCGGAGACCATCAACTACCGCACCTTCAAGCCCGAGCGCGACGGCCTGTTCTGCGCCCGCATCTTCGGGCCGATCAAGGACTACGAGTGCCTGTGCGGCAAGTACAAGCGGATGAAGTACAAGGGCATCATCTGCGAGAAGTGCTCGGTCGAGGTGACGCTGTCGCGCGTGCGCCGCGAGCGCATGGGCCACATCGAACTGGCCGCGCCAGTCGCGCATATCTGGTTCCTGAAGTCGCTGCCCTCGCGCATCGGCCTCTTGCTCGACATGACGCTGAAGGACCTCGAGCGCATCCTCTACTTCGAGTATTACGTCGTGCTTGAGCCGGGCCTGACCGCGCTCAAGGACCGTCAGTTGCTGAGCGAGGAGGAGTATCTCCGCGCCCAGGACGAGTACGGCCAGGATTCGTTCACCGCGATGATCGGCGCCGAGGCGATCCGCGAACTGCTCAAGGGTCTCGAACTCGAAAAGCTGGAGGCGCAGATTCGCGCCGACATGGCGGAAACCGAGTCCGACATCAAGCACAAGAAGCTCGCCAAGCGGCTGAAGATCGTCGAAGCCTTCCGCGTCTCCGGCAACAAGCCGGAATGGATGATCATGACCGTGGTGCCGGTGATCCCGCCGGACCTGCGGCCGCTGGTGCCGCTTGACGGCGGACGCTTCGCGACCTCCGACCTCAACGATCTCTACCGCCGCGTCATCAACCGCAACAATCGTCTGAAGCGGCTGATGGAGCTGCGCGCGCCGGACATCATCATCCGTAACGAGAAGCGGATGCTTCAGGAAGCGGTGGACGCGCTGTTCGACAACGGCCGCCGCGGCCGCGTCATCACCGGCGCCAACAAGCGGCCGCTGAAGTCGCTCGCCGACATGCTGAAGGGCAAGCAGGGCCGCTTCCGTCAGAACCTGCTCGGCAAGCGCGTCGATTATTCCGGCCGTTCGGTGATCGTGGTCGGCCCCGAATTGAAGCTGCATCAGTGCGGCCTGCCGAAGAAGATGGCGCTCGAACTGTTCAAGCCGTTCATCTATTCGCGGCTCGACGCCAAGGGCCTGTCCACCACGGTGAAGCAGGCCAAGAAGCTGGTCGAGAAGGAGCGCCCCGAGGTCTGGGACATCCTCGACGAGGTGATCCGCGAGCATCCGGTGCTGCTCAACCGCGCGCCGACGCTGCATCGCCTTGGCATTCAGGCGTTCGAGCCGGTGCTGATCGAGGGCAAGGCGATCCAGCTTCACCCGCTGGTGTGCTCGGCGTTCAACGCCGACTTCGACGGCGACCAGATGGCCGTGCACGTTCCGCTGTCGCTGGAAGCGCAGTTGGAAGCGCGCGTGCTGATGATGTCCACCAACAACATCCTGCATCCGGCCAATGGTCAGCCGATCATCGTGCCGTCGCAGGATATCGTGCTCGGCCTGTACTATCTCTCGATCATGCGCGAGGGCCTGCCGGGCGAGGGCAAGCTCTACGGCGACATGGCCGAGATCGAGCACGCGCTGCATTCGCGGGTGATCCACCTTCACACCAAGATCAAGTATCGGTGGGAGGGTCTTGACGAGGACGGCAAGCCGGTCAGCCGCTGGTACGAGACCACGGCGGGCCGCGCCATTCTCGCGCAGGTGCTGCCGAAGTCGCCGAAGATGCCGTTCGACGTCATCAACAAGCTGATGACCAAGCGCGAAATCTCCGGCGTGATCGATCACGTCTATCGTCACTGCGGGCAGAAGGAGACGGTGATCTTCTGCGACCGCATCATGGCGCTCGGCTTCTACAATGCCTTCAAGGCCGGCATTTCGTTCGGCAAGGACGACATGGTGGTGCCGCACTCGAAATGGAAGATCGTCGACGCAACGCGCGCAATGGCCAAGGATTTCGAGCAGCAGTACAACGACGGCCTGATCACTCACGGCGAGAAGTACAACAAGGTCGTCGACGCCTGGTCGAAGGCGACCGAGGAAATCGCCAAGGAGATGATGAAGGAGATTTCCGCCGTCAAGAAGAACCCGAAGGGCGGCGAGGCTCAGGTCAACTCGATCTACATGATGGCGCATTCCGGCGCGCGTGGCTCGCCGGCGCAGATGCGTCAGCTCGCCGGTATGCGCGGCCTGATGGCCAAGCCGTCGGGCGAGATCATCGAGACGCCGATCATCTCCAACTTCAAGGAGGGGCTGTCGGTCCTCGAATACTTCAACTCGACCCACGGCGCCCGCAAGGGTCTGGCGGACACCGCGCTGAAGACGGCGAACTCCGGTTACCTGACCCGCCGTCTGGTTGACGTGGCGCAGGACTGCATCATCACGCAGGACGATTGCGGCACCAAGCTCGGCATCAAGATGCGCGCCATCGTCGATTCCGGCACCGTGGTCGCCTCTCTCGGCTCGCGCATCCTCGGCCGCACCGCGTGCGAGGACATCCGCGATCCGGCGACCAACAAGGTGCTGATCAAGCGCAACACCCTGATGGAAGAAAGCCACGTCGAGCAGATCGCGCAGGCCGGTATTCAAGAGGTGAAGATCCGTTCGGCGCTGACCTGCGAACTGGTCAACGGCATCTGCGCCAAGTGCTACGGCCGCGATCTGGCGCGCGGCACCCCGGTCAACCACGGCGAGGCGGTCGGCGTCATCGCCGCGCAGTCGATCGGTGAGCCCGGCACGCAGTTGACGATGCGCACGTTCCACATCGGCGGCGCGGCGCAGCTCAACGAGCAGTCGGTGATCGAGTCGAACTTCGACGGCAAGATCGCCATCAAGAACCGGGCGATGGCGCGCAACAGCGAAGGCCATCTGGTGGCCATGGCCCGCAACATGGTGATCGCGGTGGTCGATGCCGACGGCACCGAGCGGGCGACGCATCGCATCCAGTACGGCGCGCGGCTGCACGTCGACGAGGGCGACTCGGTCAAGCGCGGCCAGCGCATCGCGGAGTGGGACCCGTATACGCGGCCGATCCTCACCGAGGTCGAGGGCACGATCGGGTTCGAGGACCTGATCGAGGGGCAGTCGATTTCGGAGACGCTCGACGAATCGACCGGTATCGCCAAGCGCGTCGTCATCGACTGGCGCTCGACGCGCGGCGGCGCCGATCTGCGCCCGGCGATCGTCATCAAGGGCAAGGACGGCAAGGTCCTCAAGCTGGCGCGCGGCGGCGATGCCCGCTACATGCTGTCGGTCGATGGCATCCTGTCGGTGGACCTCGACGCCAAGGTGAAGCCGGGCGACATTCTCGCGCGCGTCTCCACCGAGAGCGCCAAGACCCGCGACATCACCGGCGGTCTGCCGCGGGTGGCGGAGCTGTTCGAAGCGCGCAAGCCGAAGGATGCCGCGATCATCGCCGAGATTTCCGGCACCATCCGCTTCGGGCGCGACTACAAGAACAAGCGCCGCATCTCGATCGAGCCGGTCGACAAAACCGAGGAGCCGCGCGAGTACCTGATCCCGAAGGGCAAGCACATCCACTTGCAGGATGGCGACATCGTCGAGAAGGGCGACTTCATCGTCGAGGGCAATCCGGCGCCGCACGACATTCTGGCGATCAAGGGCATCGAGGAGCTTGCGGCCTATCTGGTCAACGAGATCCAGGAGGTCTATCGGCTCCAGGGCGTGCTGATTAACGACAAGCACATCGAGGTCATCGTCCGGCAGATGTTGCAGAAGGTCGAGATCACCGACCAGGGCGACACCGACATGATCGCGGGCGAGCAGATCGACAAGATCGAGTTCGACGCGCTCAACGCCAAGGCGAAGGAGGAGGGCAAGGCGCCCGCCACCGGCACCCCGGTGCTGCTCGGCATCACCAAGGCCAGCCTGCAAACGCGCTCGTTCTTCTCGGCGGCGTCGTTCCAGGAGACCACCCGCGTGCTCACCGAGGCCGCCGTCAACGGCAAGGTGGACCCGCTGGAGGGCCTGAAGGAGAACGTCATCGTCGGCCGGCTGATCCCGGCGGGCACCGGCGCCTCCATGGGCCGCATCCGCGAGGTGGCGATGAAGCGCGACCGGCTGATTCTCGACGAGCGCGAGAAGCAGGCGGCGATCACCCCCGACGCGCCGGAGGCCGAGCCGCTGGCGCTGCCGCCGGCGGAATAGTCCGCCCCGCATCCGCAATCGACAGGAAGGCCGGCCCTCGCGCCGGCCTTTTTGTTGCAGAATTGCGCGAGGCGGGCGCTGAGCGTCGGAATCTTGCTTTGCGCGCGCCGCACACCCTGGGCCAAGGCGTTGCGGGGAGCGCCGTGGCGATGCTGCGATGCGGAAAAAACCCGAAAGG
>JBASBO010000243.1:0-9934 GCA_049651165.1 Xanthobacteraceae bacterium
CCCTGGGCTTGGCGCGCGGCGTGGCGGCCGGCGTCTCGGCGCCGCGCACCGATCCCCACGGATCGTTCACCGCCTTGGCATCGGGAATCTTGCGCAACGAATCGCGATAGGCCTTGTCGAGCTGACGGTCGCGCTCGAGTTCCTCCGGCGTCTTTTGTCGCTCCTGCGGGAGGATGTTGACATCCGGCATCTGGGCATAGGCCGGCCCGCTCAACATCACGAGCATCGCCGCGGCACGCAAAATCTTCATCGCAATCTCCAACCGGAACGCAGCCCGGGGGCATTTGCCAAGAGGCCGCGCGAACCCCTCATCCCGACGCGCCCGGACGGCTCGTGATGCGTTTACGCGGTCCCCGCTCCGCCGGTCAATCCTACCGGCAATCCGGCGCGCATCCAACCGGCGCCGGCGGCAACTGCCCAAGCGGGCGAAACTCCCTTACACTCCAACGCCAACGACGGCTTAAAGACAATAACTTGAGAGCTGGGGGCCACGCACCGATGACCGCGGAACCGACGATATCGGATTTCGACACCGCCACCGCAACGCGCATCCTCGGCGAGATTTTCGCGCCCTGGGTGCTCGATCTCGACCTGTCGGTCGAACGGGTCGAGACCGCGCCACCGCCCGGCGCGCCCGCCGACTGGCTGCCCGGCGTCGTGCTGCGGATGCCGTTCTCGGACCGCCTGTGCCGCCACGGCGGCATCGTCTGCGGCCAGGCGGTGATGGGGCTGGCGGACGCCGCGATGGTGATGGCGATCGTCGCCGCCACCCGCGGCTACCGGCCAATCACCACGGTGGACCAGACCACCCACTTCCTCAAGGCGGTGACATCGTCCGACGTGCTGGCCGAGGCGCGGGTGGTCCGGCTCGGCCGCACCATGAGCTTCGGCCGGGTGAACCTGAGCGCGGCGGATGACGGCAAGCCGGTGGCGCTGGTGTCGAGCGCGTTCGCGATGCTGTAGCGGCAGGGCGAACGGCGACGGCACGGCGGCATCGCCTCGCCCGTCGCCGCACAACGCCGCGGCAGGCAGAACTAAAGCGGCCGATCCAGGGTGAGCATCGTGTTGCTCCGGGTTGTCCCGGCAATCGCGTATCCATTCCTCAACATCACCTCGATGCAGTCGGACGACCATTCCGCCCGCGACAGATGCTCGATAACGATGGCTCGAGGCCACATCGCGCGTGGCGCGTCCCCGAAGAACCCGACCAGAACGCGGTCTTCATAACCTTCAACGTCGATCTTCAGCGCATCGACGCAACGAATGTCCGCATCGTCCAATGCGCGCCGCAACCGAACGGAGCGCACCTTGATCGCTTTCCCGGTGGTGTCGGAACCGACGACGTGGCTGGCGCCAAGATTCTCGCCGTCCGTTGCGATCAACAGGTCGCTGTCGCTCTCGCCGGCCGCCGCCTGCAACAGGTGGACATTGCGGGCATCGGATGCGTCGCGGTTGAAGGCCAGTCGCTCATAGGCGACCGGATGAGGCTCAATGGCGAGAACGCACCCTTCGGCACCGACATGCCGCGCCATAACCAGCGCATAGGTCCCGACATTGGCGCCGACATCGATGAAGCATCCACCGGCCGGCGTGCGCTCACGCAGGAACCGCAATTCCTCGATGTTGTAATCGGGGTTGAGCAGAGCGCCGCGCTCGGTCCCGCTGTTCTGGTGGTAGAATCTGAACGACGCGCCTTGATAGTCGCAATCGATCGGCCCCGACTGAAGCAGATTCAGCAGCCGCGACATCATGGGACGAAACGCGCCCCGCTTGAGACGCGAGCGCCTCACCACACGGAGAAGTCTTTCCTGAGCCCGGCTGGGCGCGAACGAACCGAACGAGCTATCCATATCACTTGCCCGAATATTGAATAAGCAACGTATCCCGCGATGCCATCGACCGGCGGAACGATCCGTTCCGCGACAGACCCGCTCTCAAAACCATGGAGCCGGCGATTGTCCAGAAGCGGCGCAGTGGTGGGCGGCTACGGATTCGAACCGCAGACCCTCTCGGTGTAAACGAGATGCTCTAACCAACTGAGCTAGCCGCCCTCGCCGCTTCTTACCCTTTCCGCCGCCACAGAGGCAAGCGAGCGGTGATGCGCCCGCAGGGCGTTGCCCGTTGATTTTCGTCGCCTTCTTCTTCGCAAAAGAAAACGGCGCCCCGAAGGGCGCCGTCCAACCGTATCGGATAGTGCGGCGAGCAACCCGCGCTCAGTGCGCGACCAGCCCGCCGGCGGCTTCGTCGCCGGCGTCCGGCTTGGCCGGAACCGTGGTGTCCTCCTCCCACTCGATGGGCTGAGGCTTGCGCACCAGCGCCCGCGCGATCACCTCGTCCATCCGCGAGACCGGAATGATTTCCAGCCCGCCCTTGATGGCGTCGGGGATTTCGGTGAGATCCTTGGCGTTGTCTTCCGGGATCAGCACCGTCTTGATGCCGCCCCGGCCCGCCGCCAGCAGCTTCTCCTTCAGGCCGCCGATCGGCAGCACGCGGCCGCGCAGCGTGATCTCGCCGGTCATCGCGACATCGTGCCGAATCGGAATGCCGGTCAGCACCGAGACGATGGTGGTGGCCATCGCAACGCCCGCGGACGGGCCGTCCTTCGGCGTCGCGCCCTCCGGGACGTGGACGTGGATGTCGCGCTTCTCGAACAGCGGCGGCTCGATGCCGTAGGTGATCGCCCGCGAGCGGACGTAGGACGCCGCCGCAGAGATCGATTCCTTCATCACGTCGCGCAGGTTGCCGGTCACCGTCATGCGGCCCTTGCCGGGCATCATGACACTCTCGATGGTGAGCAGTTCGCCGCCGACATCGGTCCACGCCAGGCCGGTGACGACACCGACCTGATCGTCGTTCTCGATCTCGCCGTAGCGGAACTTGGGCACGCCGAGGAAGCCTTCGAGCGACTTCTCGGTGATCTTCACCGCCTTCTTCTTCGACAGCATCAGTTCCTTGACCGCCTTGCGCGCCAGCGTCGAAATCTCGCGTTCGAGATTGCGCACGCCGGCCTCGCGGGTGTAGCGGCGGATCAGAAGCAGCAGCGCGTCGTCGTCGATCGACCATTCCTTGGAGTCGAGGCCGTGCTTGGCGAGCGCGGTGGGGATGAGATGCTTGCGGGCGATCTCGACCTTTTCGTTCTCGGTGTAGCCGGCGATGCGGATAATCTCCATGCGGTCCATCAGCGGCCCGGGAATATTCAGCGTATTCGCGGTGGTGATGAACATCACGTTGGAGAGATCGTAGTCGACCTCAAGGTAGTGATCGTTGAACGTCGCGTTCTGCTCGGGGTCGAGCACCTCAAGCAGGGCCGACGACGGATCGCCGCGGAAGTCGGCGCCCATCTTGTCGATCTCGTCCAGCAGGAACAGCGGGTTCGAGGTCTTGGCCTTGCGCATCGACTGGATGATCTTGCCGGGCATCGAGCCGATATAGGTGCGGCGATGGCCACGGATCTCCGCCTCGTCGCGCACGCCGCCGAGCGACACGCGCACGAACTCGCGGCCGGTCGCCTTGGCGATCGACTTGCCGAGCGAGGTCTTGCCGACGCCGGGAGGGCCGACCAGGCACAGGATCGGGCCGGTCAGCTTGTTGGCGCGCGACTGCACCGCGAGATACTCGACGATGCGGTCCTTGACCTTCTCCAGTCCGTAGTGATCGTCGTCGAGCGTCGCCTGCGCGGCTGCGAGGTCCTTCTTGACCTTCGACTTCTTGTTCCACGGTATCGACAGCAGCCAGTCGAGATAGTTGCGCACGACGGTGGCTTCCGCCGACATCGGCGACATCTGGCGCAGCTTCTTCAGCTCGTGCTGCGCCTTCTCCCGCGCGTCCTTAGAGAGCTTGGTCTTGGCGATGCGGTCTTCCAGATCGGCCAGCTCGTCGCGACCCTCGTCGTCGCCGAGTTCCTTCTGGATCGCCTTCATCTGCTCGTTGAGATAATATTCGCGCTGGGTCTTCTCCATCTGGCGCTTGACGCGCGAGCGGATGCGCTTCTCGACCTGCAAGACCGAGATTTCGCTTTCCATCAGCCCGAGCACCTTCTCAAGCCGCGCGGTGACCGACAGCGTTTCCAACAACCCCTGACGATCCGCGATCTTGACCGCGAGATGCGAGGCGACGGTGTCGGACAGTTCGGCGAAGTCGGTCTTCGACTGCACCACCGCGACGACTTCCGCCGAAATCTTCTTGTTGAGCTTCACGTAGCTCTCGAAGTCGGCGACCACCGAGCGCGCCAGCGCTTCGGCCTCGACACTTACAGCATCGGTGTCGGCGAGCGCGGTGGCGTTGGCCTCGTAGAAATCGGCGCGGTCGGAATACTGCCCGACGCGGGCGCGCGTCAGCCCCTCGACCAGCACCTTGACGGTGCCGTCGGGCAGCTTGAGCAACTGCAACACGCTGGCGAGCGTTCCGATCTCATAGATCGTGTCGGGGCTCGGATCGTCGTCCGACGCATTCTTCTGCGTCGCGAGCATGATCAGCCCGTCGTTCTTCATCACCTGTTCCAGCGCCTTGATCGATTTCTCGCGGCCGACGAACAGCGGCACGATCATGTGCGGGAAGACGACGATGTCGCGCAGCGGCAGCACCGGATAGAGGTGGCTTTCGCCGTAAACGATCGACGGCCGAGGTTTGGTGGTAGACATGGCCCGTTTCCTTTGCTGTGCCCCCTTGCACGCGGTCCGCATCACGCGCCACCGCCACAAGGTGCCGAGATGTTCCGGAAAAATCGGCCGTGGCGCGGCCTACCCGTCAGGAACGAAGTCGAGACGAATCCTGAAAAAACCGGTTCGCCGGAAGCATTAGGTGGCTATCGTCCGGCATGGTGTCAAGTCGGCCAAACGGCTCTGCGCACAGCGCAATCCCGTGCAGCATCCGCTATGCGCAAACGGCCGCCGTCGGCTGCGGCGGCCGCGCTTTTTCGTGCCGCGAATCGGCTCAGGCGCTGGCGCTGGTTTCGCCGGCGCGGTCGGCGCGATCCGCGTAGATATACAGCGGGCGAGCGGTGCCCTCGACCACCTCGCGCGAGATGACGACTTCCTCGACGCCTTCAAGGCCCGGCAGATCGAACATGGTTTCGAGCAGGATGCTCTCCAGGATCGAACGCAGGCCGCGCGCGCCGGTCTTGCGCTCGATCGCCTTGCGGGCCACCGCGCCCAGCGCCTCGTCGGCGAAGGTCAGTTCGATGTTCTCCATCTCGAACAGCCGCTGATACTGCTTGACCAGCGCGTTCTTCGGATCGGTGAGGATCTTCTTCAGCGACGCCTCGTCGAGGTCCTCCAGGGTCGCAACCACCGGCAGGCGGCCGACGAACTCGGGGATCAGGCCGTACTTGAGCAGGTCCTCCGGCTCGACGTGACGGAAGATCTCGCCGGTGCGGCGATCCTCCGGCGCCATCACCTGCGCGGCGAAGCCGATCGAGGTGGTGCGGCCCCGCGCGGAAATGATCTTCTCAAGGCCGGCGAAGGCGCCGCCGCAGATGAACAGGATGTTAGTGGTGTCGACCTGCAGGAACTCCTGCTGCGGATGCTTGCGGCCGCCCTGCGGCGGAACGCTCGCCACCGTGCCTTCCATGATCTTGAGCAGCGCCTGCTGCACGCCCTCGCCCGACACGTCGCGGGTGATCGAGGGGTTGTCGGACTTGCGCGAGATCTTGTCGATCTCGTCGATGTAGACGATGCCGCGCTGGGCGCGCTCGACGTTGTAGTCGGCCGCCTGCAACAGCTTGAGGATGATGTTCTCGACGTCCTCGCCGACGTAGCCGGCCTCCGTCAGCGTGGTGGCGTCCGCCATGGTGAACGGCACGTCGAGGATTCGCGCCAAGGTCTGCGCCAGCAGCGTCTTGCCGGAGCCGGTCGGGCCGATCAGCAGGATGTTCGACTTCGCCAGTTCGACGTCGTTGTGCTTGGTCTGGTGGTTCAGCCGCTTGTAGTGGTTGTGAACGGCGACCGACAGCACCTTCTTGGCGTGGCCCTGGCCGATCACGTAGTCGTCCAGCACCTTGCAGATTTCCTTCGGCGTCGGAATGCCGTCGCGCGACTTCACCAGCGAGGACTTGTTCTCCTCGCGGATGATGTCCATGCACAGTTCGACACACTCGTCGCAAATGAAGACGGTGGGACCGGCGATCAGTTTGCGGACTTCATGCTGGCTCTTGCCGCAGAACGAGCAATAAAGCGTGTTCTTGGAGTCGCTGGTGCCGACCTTGCTCATTCCTGTCTCCGTCTACCGTTCGATCCCGTCGATCGAAATCGCTCCAGTTCGGCACGCGCGCCGGGCATCAAGATCGTGGAGCAATATCCGTACCAAAAAGACCTTGTACTGCGTTGGTCGCGAATAGTCGCGACCAGTTCGATTCTTCACTATATTGGGCCGCCGCTCTCAGCCAACCATGGTGACAGCGGACTATCAAGAATTCGCTAATCGGCCATTGGTCTGACGCCGTGACAATAGCGTGATTTGCGGCCTGAACGCGACCCCTGACAGGGCAATCCGCCATCACAATAACGCCGTGCGACGGGATCGGGCTCAACGCCGGCCGGCCGGTCAGGCCGGCTTGGCCACCGCCGGCTCCTCTGCGCGCTTCTCGATCACCTTGTCGATCAGGCCGAAGTCCTTGGCCATCTCCGAGGTGAGGAACTTGTCGCGCTCCAGCGCGTCCTCGATCGCCTTGTAGGTCTGGCCGGTATGCTTGACGTAGATTTCGTTCAAGCGCTTCTTCAGATTGAGGATTTCCTGCGCATGCAGCATGATGTCGGTGGCCTGGCCCTGGAACCCGCCGGAGGGCTGGTGAACCATGATGCGGGCGTTGGGCAGCGCGTGGCGCATGTCCTTCTCGCCCGCCGCCAGCAGCAGCGACCCCATCGAGGCTGCCTGCCCTGTGCACAGCGTCGCCACCGGGGGGCGGATGAACTGCATGGTGTCGTAGATCGCCAGCCCCGACGTCACCACCCCGCCCGGCGAGTTGATGTACATCGAGATTTCCTTTTTCGGGTTCTCGGCTTCGAGGAACAGGAGCTGGGCGACGACCAGCGTGGACATGCCGTCCTCGACCGGGCCGGTGACGAAAATGATGCGCTCTTTCAGGAGGCGCGAGAAGATGTCGTAGGCCCGTTCGCCACGGTTGGTCTGCTCGACCACCATGGGGACGAGGTTCATGTAGGTTTCCACCGGATCGCGCATTGATCACCTGAAGGTTCGAGCGGGGCACTCGGCGTGCGGCGCGGCGGGACCTTGCCCTTCGCCGCCGCGCCGCGGTTGCCCCGGAGGCAAAATGGTATTAGCGGCATACAGATATGTCCCGATCCGGCGGCGGCAAGCCCCACTGGGATCAAGCCCCTCGGGGACAATCCCCCGCCTGGGGATCGGCCGCCTAGTTCAAGCCGATTCGCAGCGCATGGCATAGCGGCGCAACGCCCGCCGCCCCGGCTTTTGTCCGGCAACCTTAACGCGACATTGTCGCGCCGGGCGGGGCTGGCGCTCCTGTCGCGGCGGCTGGGCCTTGACCTCTAGGGTCATGGCGGCGCGCGTGAAAAGCTGCCAGCATGGCCCGGTCTACAAAGGAACGTTTCAAGATGCTCCACGCCCAGGACTTCACTGTCGGTCAGCGCTTCCCGTTCGGCACCTATCGGATGGAGGAAGCCGAAATCATCGAATTCGCAACCCGCTACGATCCGCTGTTCATTCACGTCGATCCGGAGGCTGCGGCAAAAGGTCCGTTCGGCGGACTGATCGCAAGCGGCCTGCACACCATGGCGGTGTATCAGCGGCTGATCGCCGAGGTGCTGTGGTCGAAGGTGGCCGGGATTGCCGGCAAGCGATTCGAGATCGACATGCAGCGGCCGGTGCGGCCCGGCTTCGTCCTCACCGGACGGGCGGAGGTCGTGGAGATCGCCCCGCGCCCCGAGCGCAACGACGCGATCCTTACGATGCAGAGCACCATCGTCAACGACAGCGACCACAGCAAGCCGCTGCTCACGGTCCGTGTCGACGTGGTGGTCAGAATACGGCCGGACTGAGGTCCCGGCGCGGCGGAGGCATAAGGCCGCGCCGCCGCCGCCTCAAACCGGCTCAGGCCGCTGTCTTGTCGGCGTCCTCATCGTCCTTGTAGAGGTCCTCGCGCGACACCTTCTTCTCGGTGACGGCGGCAAGTTCGAGCAGGAAGTCCACCACCTTATCTTCATAAATCGGTGCACGAATCTGCGCCAAGGCCGTGGGATTGCTGCGATAAAAATCCCACACTTCCTTCTCGCGCCCGGGCATCCGCCGCGCCTGCTCGACCACCGCGCGGCTGACCTCGTCGTCGGTCACCGAAATCTTGTTCTTCTCGCCGATCTCCGACAGCACTAGCCCGAGACGGACCCGGCGGTCGGCGATCTTGCGGTACTCGGCGCTCGCGGCTTCCTCGGTGGTATTTTCATCGGCGAAGGTCTTGCCGGTTGATTCCATCTCGGCCTTGATCGAGTTCCACATCAGGTTGAACTCCTCGTCCACCAGCGACGGCGGGGCCTGGAACTGATGGGCCTCGTCGAGGCGGTCGAGCAGCGCCCGCTTGACGCGCTGGCGCGACACCCCGGCATATTCCGCCGTCAGGCGCTCGCGCACCGCCTCTTTCAGCTTGTCGAGCGACTCCATCCCCAGCGAGGTGGCGAAAGCGTCGTCTATCGCCTTGTCCTGCGGCGCTTCAATCAGGGTCGCGGTGGTCTCGAACTCGGCGTCCTTGCCGGCCAGTTCGGCGCTGGCGTAGTTCTTCGGGAACTGCACCTTGAGGGTGCGCGTCTCGTCCCTGGCGATCCCGATCAACTGGTCCTCGAAACCGGGAATGAAGGTATTGGAGCCGATCGCGACCTGAATGCCCTCGCCCGAGCCGCCCTCGAACGGCGTCCCGCCCATGGTGCCCTTGAACGAAATCGTCACCCGGTCGCCGGACTCGGCCTTGGCGCCCTCGCCCTTGTCGGCATAGTCGCGGTTCTGATCGGCGATGCGCTTGACCGCCTCGTCGATCTCGGCGTCGCCGACCTCGGCCACCGGCTTCTCGACGGCGAAGCTCTTGAAATCGGCAAGCTGGATCGCCGGCACCACCTCGACGGCGACGGTGTAGGTCAGGTCGGCGTTGCCGCTGAGGATTTCCTCGACCGCCTTCTCCTCGGTCGGCAGCGTCACCTTGGGCTCGGTGGCGAGCTTGAAGCCGCGCTCGGTGAAAATCTGGCTGTTGGTTTCCTGAATGGTCTTCTCGACCGTCTCGGCCATCACCGAGCGGCCGTAGAGCTTCTTCAGATGCGCGGTCGGCACCTTGCCCGGACGAAACCCGTTCAGGCGAACCTTGCCCTTGAGATCGGCAAGCTGCGCATCGGCCTTGGCGCCGATGTCGGCGGCCGGAATGCTGACCTGGAACTCGTGCTTCAGACCGTCGGCGACGGTTTCGTTCACCTGCATGGCGTCAATCTTCTTCCCGCTTGGCCGGCCGGCGGCCGGTCGTTGTCAATCTGGCGATGCCCGGCGCTGGGCACGCCTGGCGTCGGTGGTTCGGCGGACCGGGCTCCCTGACGGAAAACACGTCCCCCGGAAAATCGTTCGGCGCGGCCCGCTTCGATTCGGGCGTGGTGCGGGCGGAGGGACTCGAACCCCCACAACTTTCGTCACCGGAACCTAAATCCGGCGCGTCTACCAATTCCGCCACGCCCGCGCTGAAAATCCCGGTTCGACCGCGCGGCGGGCTTATAGCACGCGAACGCCGGAGCACAGCAAAAAAATGGCCCGGGATGTGCTTTTGTGACGCTTGCCGGCGCGCGCCGGACATGGTCCGCATGGATGATGACACGCGCCTTTCGCACCGCCCTGCCGATCGACCGCCGCGCCCTGCTCGGGGCATTCGCCGCAAGCCTCATTGCCCGGCCCGGCCTCGCGCAACAGGCTTCGGGACAACCCGTCCCGCTTGAGC
>JBASBO010000244.1:0-3538 GCA_049651165.1 Xanthobacteraceae bacterium
CCGCTTCCGCGCCGGCCAAGCCGGCCGCGAAGCCCGCGGCGAACAAGCCCGCCGCCGGCAAGAAAACCGCCGTCGAGGTCGACGCCGCCGAGGCCGAGCGCGTCGCCAACCAGTCGATCCGCGTCAACGTCGATACGCTCGAACACCTGATGACGATGGTGTCCGAACTGGTGCTGACGCGCAACCAGTTGCTGGAAATCAGCCGCCGCAACGAGGACACCGAGTTCAAGGTGCCGTTGCAGCGCCTCTCCAACGTCACCGCCGAGTTGCAGGAAGGCGTCATGAAGACGCGGATGCAGCCGATCGGCAATGCGTGGCAGAAGCTGCCGCGCGTGGTGCGCGACCTTGCCGCCGAACTCGGCAAGCGCATCGAACTGGAGATGCACGGCGCCGACACCGAACTCGACCGCCAGGTGCTCGATCTCATCAAGGACCCGCTCACCCATATGGTGCGCAACTCCGCCGATCACGGGCTGGAGAGTCCGCAGGACCGCGAGCGCGCCGGCAAGCCGGAGCAGGGCACCATCCGCCTGTCCGCCTATCACGAGGGCGGCCATATCATCATCTGCATCGCCGACGACGGCCGCGGCCTCGATACCGAACGCATCAAGGCCAAGGCGATCGCCAACGGCATCGCCACCGAATCCGACATCGAGCGGATGACGGAAGCGCAGATCCACAAGTTCATCTTTGCGCCGGGCTTTTCGACGGCGGCTGAGGTCACCAGCGTGTCGGGCCGCGGCGTCGGCATGGACGTGGTGCGCACCAACATCGACCAGATCGGCGGCACCATCGACGTGAAGTCGGTGGCGGGCGAGGGCGCCAGCGTCATCGTGAAGATTCCGCTGACGCTGGCCATCGTCTCGGCGCTGATCGTCGAGGCCGCCGGCGAGCGCTTCGCGATCCCGCAACTCGCGGTGGTCGAACTGGTGCGGGCGCGATCCAATTCCGAACATCGCATCGAGCGCATCAAGGACACCCCGGTGCTGCGGCTGCGCAACAAGCTGCTGCCGCTGTTCCATCTCAAGAAGCTGCTCAAGCTCGACGACGGCGCTCCGATCGATCCGGAGAACGGCTTCATCGTCGTCACCCAGGTCGGCAACCAGACCTTCGGCATCGTCGTTGACGGCGTGTTCCACACCGAGGAAATCGTGGTCAAGCCGATGTCGACGCGGCTGCGCCACATCAGCATGTTCTCCGGCAACACCATTCTCGGCGATGGCGCGGTGATCATGATCATCGATCCCAACGGCATCGCCCAGGCGCTCGGCACCTCGGTCGCGGGTCAGCACGACCTCGTGGACGAGAGCGCCGCCGCGCAGGGCGCGGCCGAACAACTGACGTCGCTACTGGTGTTCCGCGCCGGCTCGGAGCAACCCAAGGCGGTGCCGCTGGCGCTGGTCACGCGGCTTGAGGAAGTCGCCGCCGACAGGATCGAAATGTCGAACGGCCGCCACATGGTGCAGTACCGCGAGCAGTTGATGCCGCTGGTGCGCATCGACGGCGTCGAGATCGTCGAGAGCGGCGTGCAGCCGATCCTGGTGTTCGCCGACGACGGCCGCGCCATGGGGCTGGTCGTCGACGAGATCATCGACATCGTCGAGGAGAAACTCGACATCGAGGTGGCCGGCGATCGCGACGGCATTCTCGGCTCGGCGGTCATCAAGGGCCGCGCCACCGAGGTCATCGACGTCGGCCATTTCCTGCCGATGGCGTTCTCCGACTGGTTCAAGCGCGGCGAGATGCAGCCATCGGCCGCCTCGCGCGAGGTGCTGCTGGTCGACGACTCCGCGTTCTTCCGCAACATGCTGGCGCCGGTGCTGAAAGCCGCCGGCTATCGCGTGCATCTCGCCAGCGACGCCAGGGAGGGGTTGGCGGCGCTGCGCTCCGGGCAGACCTTCGACGTGGTGCTGACCGACATCGAGATGCCGGACATGAACGGCTTCGAGTTCGCCGAAACCATCCGCGCCGACCAGCGCCTCGACTATGTGCCGATCATCGGGCTGTCGTCGATGGTGTCGCCGGCGGCGATCGAGCGCGGCCGGCAGGCCGGCTTCCATGACTACGTCGCGAAGTTCGACCGGCCCGGACTGATCGCGGTGCTCAAGGAACAAATCTCTGACCTCGACCGGGCGGCGTGACACCATGACAGCGAATGACAATTCCGTTTCCGAAGGCGCGCTCACCGAATACGTGACGGTGATGATCGGCGAGCAATTGTTCGGACTGCCGATCGCGCGCGTGCAGGACGTCTTCATGCCGGAGCGGCTGACGCGGGTGCCGCTGGCCTCGCGCGAGATCGCGGGCGTGCTCAACCTGCGCGGCCGCATCGTCACCGCCGTCGACATGCGCGCGCGGCTTGGGCTGCCGGCCGATGCCGAACGCCGGGCGATGGCGGTGGGCGTCAATCTGCGCGGCGAATCCTACGGGCTGCTGATCGATTCCATCGGCGAGGTTCTGAAACTCGCCGACGACAGCCGCGAGGTGAATCCCGTCAATCTCGATCCGGGCCTGGCGCGCGTCGCCGCCGGGGTGCATCGGCTCAACGGGCAGTTGATGGTGGTTCTCGACGTGGACCGCGTGCTGGAACTGTCGTCGGACCGCCTCGCCGCGTGAGCGCGGCGGCGATCCAGGTAAAATGCTTTTGCGGAACAGACAATTGAACAGAGGCTGGAAATGAAAACGTGTCTGGTGGTCGATGATTCAAGCGTCATTCGCAAGGTCGCGCGGCGCATTCTCGAAAGTCTGGACTTCGAGATCGTGGAGGCCGAGGACGGCGAGAAGGCGCTCGCGGTGTGCAAGCGCGGCCTGCCGGACGGCATCCTGCTCGACTGGAACATGCCGGTGATGGACGGCTACGAATTCCTGCGCAATCTGCGCCAGATGCACCGCGGCGACGAGCCCAAAGTGGTGTTCTGCACCACCGAGAACGACGTGGCTCACATCGCGCGCGCGCTGCACGCCGGCGCCGACGAATACATCATGAAACCGTTCGACAAGGATATCGTCACGGCGAAGTTTCATGAGGTCGGTCTGATCTGATCGTTATCAGCCGTCCGCCGTTCGTTCGTCCGCCGCCCGCTGGTCCGGGCGCGCCCCAGCCCGCCGCCGCGCGCGGCTTCCTCAGATCGCGTTGAAGCAGCAATGACAGTCGCCCTCACCAAGCCGACCACAGCCTCCCGGAGCGGCGCCGCGCCGCTGCGGGTCATGGTGGTGGACGACTCCGCCATCATTCGCGGGATGATCACGCGCTGGATCGAGGCCGAGCCCGACATGGCGGCGGTGGCCTCGCTGCGCACCGGGCGCGACGCCGTCAATCAGGTCGAAAGCATCGATCCCGACGTCGCGGTGCTCGACATCGAGATGCCGGACCTCGACGGCATCGCGGCGCTGCCGCAGATGCTGGCGAAGAAGCGCAACCTCATCGTCATCATGGCATCGACGCTGACGCGGCGGAACGCCGAAATCAGCCTGAAGGCGCTGTCGCTCGGCGCTGCCGACTATATCCCGAAGCCGGAAAGCACGCGCGAGCCGGGCG
>JBASBO010000245.1:0-12051 GCA_049651165.1 Xanthobacteraceae bacterium
GCGCAGGGCCTCGTCGCCGGCCTCAACGCGGCGCTGACGGCGGGCGGCGGCGCGCCTGTCGTGTTCGACCGCGCCGACGGCTATCTCGGGGTGATGATCGACGATCTGGTGACGCGCGGCGTCAGCGAGCCGTATCGGATGTTCACCTCGCGCGCCGAATATCGCCTGACGCTGCGTGCCGACAACGCCGACCAGCGGCTCACCGGCAAGGGCATCGCGCTGGGCTGCGTGGGCGCTGAGCGCACCGCGCACCACAGCGCCAAGATGGCGGCGTTGGAGGCCGCCAAGGGGTTGGCGCAATCGCTGTCGCTAACGCCGACCGAAGCCGCGAAGCACGGCCTCAACCTCAACCGCGATGGCCATCGCCGCTCGGTCTTCGACCTGTTGTCCTATCCGGAGATCGGCTGGGGCGAGGTGTGCCGGGTCTGGCCCGAACTGTCGGCCATTGACCCATCCATCGCCACCCATGTCGAGATCGACGCCAGGTACGACGTCTATCTCAAGCGTCAGGTGGCGGATGTCGAGGCGTTCCGCCGCGACGAGGGGCTGGTGCTGGCGGGTATCGACTATCGCGCGGTGCCGGGGCTATCCAACGAGGCGCGCAACCGGCTGGAACAGGCGCAGCCGCGCACGGTAGGGCAGGCGGGCCGGCTCGACGGTATCACGCCCGCCGCGCTCGGCATCCTCGCCGCCTATCTGCGCCGCAAGGCGCGAAGGAAGGATGCAGCCGGGGCGGCGTGAGGTGTTTCACGTGAAACGGGGCGGCGGCCGGCGAATGCTTGTTGGCCTGCAACCTCCGAAAGATTAAGCGGACATCAGCTCCAAGGTGCGGCCTGCTCCCTCTCCCGGGGGAGGGTTGGGGAGGGGTGGTCGAAAGGTCAGGGGCATCTCGATCGACTCTAACATTCAAAGCCTCCCCCACCCCTGACCCCTCCCCGCAGAGGGGGAGGGGAACCGCCCTCCTGCCGTGTGAACACGAATCCCGAGTGACAGCGTCCGGGAATCAGCCTCGGCCATGACTGGATAAGGACTCGAAATGGCTAAATCGCCGCCAAATCCTTCCAGCGTCATTGCCGGGCTTGACCCGGCAATCCATCTGCCTTGAAAGATGCCGCACGCGAACAATCGGGCCGCAAAGGTTGGGCACTCTCGCTGCACAGCCGAAAATGACGATCATCAACCGTGACCAAAGACCTTCCCATCCAACTCGCCGACGACAAGACCGCCGCGCTGGCGCTCACCCCCGTTTCACGTGAAATAGAGGCGCGGCTGGAGCGCTATGTCGATCTGCTGCTGCGCTGGCAGGCGACCACCAACCTGGTCGCGCCCTCGACGCTGCCGCAGCTCTGGACCCGTCATGTTGCCGATTCGTTGCAGCTTCTCGACCTCGCGCCGACCGCGACCCGCTGGGCCGATCTCGGCAGCGGCGGCGGATTTCCCGGCGTGGTGCTGGCCTGCGCGTTGACGGAGCGCGGCGGGCGGGTCGATCTGGTCGAGCGCAACGCCAAGAAGGCGGCGTTCCTGCGCGAGGCGCTGCGCGTCACCGGCGCGCGTGGCGAGGTTTTTTCCACCGATATTGGGGATTATGTGGATAGCGTGCGGCCGCCGCCGGATTGCGTCACCGCGCGGGCGCTGGCTCCGCTACACCAGTTGCTGACGCATGTTGAGCCGCTGGTGCGGCAGGGCGCCAAAGCCTTGCTGCTCAAGGGTCAAGATGTAGAGTCTGAATTGACGGAAGCTACCAAATATTGGAAAGTTGAGCCGGTCTTGCATCGAAGCCGCAGCGGTGGCGGAGGCTGGATCGTCGAGATCGACCGCATCGTGCCGGCGCAATCCCATTGACGCCGTGATGATGTTGCAGTGCAATATGGCGTACCGATGACAGTGATGGACGAGACTTATCAAGGCTTTAGAGGTGATGCGGCGATGCCCTTCGGAGAACCGCGGATCATTTCGCTGGCCAACCAGAAGGGCGGCGTCGGCAAGACCACCACCGCGATCAATCTCGGCACCGCGCTGGCGGCGATCGGCGAGCGGGTCTTGATTATCGACCTCGACCCGCAGGGCAACGCCTCCACCGGGCTCGGCATCGACCGCCGCGACCGCAACGCCTCGACCTACGACGTGCTGACCGGCGAGGTCTCGCTGCGCGAGGCGGTGGTGCCGACCGCGGTGCCGCGGCTTTCGATCGCGCCCTCGACCATGGACCTCTCCGGGCTCGAACTGGAGCTTGGCGCGGCGCGCGACCGCGCCTTCCGGTTGCGCAACGCCATCGGCGCGCTCAACACCAACGTCTCGCCGGACAGCGACTTCACCTATGTGCTGATCGATTGCCCGCCGTCGCTCAACCTTTTGACCGTCAACGCCATGGCGGCGTCGGACGCCATCCTGGTGCCGTTGCAGTGCGAGTTCTTCGCGCTCGAAGGCTTGTCGCAATTACTAAAGACGGTGGAGCAGGTGCGTTCGACGCTCAATCCGGAGCTGTCGATCCACGGCATCGTGCTGACGATGTACGACTCGCGCAACAACCTGTCGAACCAGGTGGTGGCCGACGTGCGCCAGTTCATGGGCAAGAAAGTCTACGAGACGATGATCCCGCGCAACGTGCGGATTTCGGAAGCGCCGTCCTACGGCAAGCCGGTGCTGGTCTACGATCTCAAATGCGCCGGCAGCGAAGCCTATTTGCGGCTGGCGACCGAGGTGATCCAGCGCGAGCGCGAATTGCGCGCGGCGGGGTGAGCCTTTTTATTTATCTACGTCGTCCCCGCGAAGGCAGGGACCCATACGCCGCGGCGTTTCCAATGAAGGCGATGCGCGCGTTCGGAAGCGCAGGCCGATGGTTATGGGCGCCTGTGTGCGCAGGCGCGACGAAAAGAATCCGGAGTAATCACGCGTGAATCCAAGGGAGCTGGCGATGGCCGAGGAAACCCGTTCGCGACTGGGGCGCGGTCTGGCGAGCCTGATCGGCGATGTCGGCGGCGAGGCCGCCCATGCCGAGCGGCCGCGCGCGCAACGCAAGGCGCCGATCGAGTATCTCAAACCCAATCCGCGCAATCCGCGCCGCACCTTCGCCGACGCCGAGCTGCGCGAGCTTGCCGACTCGATCAGGCAGCGCGGCGTGATCCAGCCGATCGTGGTGCGCGCGGTGAAGGGCGCGAGCGACCGTTTCGAGATCATCGCCGGCGAACGGCGCTGGCGCGCGGCGCAACTGGCCGGGCTGCACGAGGTGCCGATCGTCCCGGTCGAGGTCGGCGACGGCGAGGCGCTGGAAATCGCCATCATCGAGAACGTGCAGCGCGCCGACCTCAACGCCATGGAGGAGGCGCTGGGCTATCACGCGCTGGCCGACGGCTTCAAGCACGCCGCTGACGACATCGCCAAGCTGGTCGGCAAGAGCCGCAGCCACGTCGCCAACATGATGCGGCTGACCAAGCTGCCGGCCGACGTGCAGGCGCTGATCGCCTCGGGCGAGTTGTCGGCGGGTCACGCGCGGGCGCTCATCAACGTGCCCGATGCGTCGAGCGCGGCGAAGCGGGTGATCGCCGAGGGGCTCAACGTGCGGCAGACCGAGGCGCTGGCGCACGCCGAGGGCGCGCCGGAACGCAAGAGCATGAAGCCGCGCGGCGCGGCTTCGCCCAAGGACACCGACACGCGGGATCTTGAAAAGCGCGTCAGCGATGCGCTCGGGTTGAAGGTGACGGTGACGCATCGCGATCCCGGCGGCACCGTGCAGATCCGCTACAACGATCTCGACCAGCTCGACGACGTAATGCGGCGGCTGGGGGCGTGAGGGGCGGGGACGGCGTATCCGTTGCTGAAGTCATCATCCCCGCCGCCGGGCGTTGACGGCGATCGCCATCAGCGCGCGCTGGGCTATCGAGGCTGCGAGCGCGGCGTGCCGGCGCGAGTCGAGCGCGGCGCCGGCGAGTTGCTCGATCAGTTGCGCGAGCCGCGCCGTGGTGAAGTTGCGCAGCGCGATCTCGACGCTGGTCTTGCGTGAAAAATGCAGGCGCGGGAATCCGCTCTCGGCGGCGACGGAGGGCGGCGCGCCCTCGGCCATCGCCAGAGTGGCCTTGTGCAGCGCCGCCGCGTGGCGCTGCGCGGCGGAAATGATGACGCCGGGATAGGTGCCGGCGGCGAGCGCCTTGGCGAACTCCGTCTCCACCAGCGCGGCGTTGCCGGCGAATGCGCCGTCGACGATCGGATCGAGTTTCTGGTCGGAGGCGTCGGAGATCACCGCGATCACGTCGTCGCGCGTCACCTCATGCGCGCCGTGGGCGTAGAGCGCGAGCTTGCGCAACTCGTTGCGCGAGCTTTGGCGGTCGCCGCCGAGCGAGGCGACCAGCATCGCGCGCGCGTCCGGCGCGATGCGCAGGTTCGCGGCGCGCAACTCGTCGTCGATCAGTTTGGCAAGGTCGCGCTCGGTGTCGGGATAGCAGGCGATGGCGACGGCGTTTTTGGCGCGCTCGCACGCCTTGCGCAGCGGCGAGTCGGGGCGCAGCTCGCCGGCCTCGATGACGATGCGGCAATCGGTCAGCGTCATCGAAGACAGCGTCTCGACGCCGCTGGCGAAACTGCGGCCGCCGGCCTTGACGCGGATGGCGCGGCGGCCGCCGAACAGCGGCACCGTCATCGCCTCGTCCACCAGCCGCGACGGCTCGGCGGCCAGTTCGTCGCCGTCGAGCCGCACCATCGCGAACGGATCGTTGGGGTCGTCGACGGCGCTTGCGATCAGCGCGTCGGCGCGCTCGCGCACCAGCCCGGCGTCGGCCCCGTAGAGCAGCGCGATCGGCCGCGCCGGATCGGGCCGCGCCAGATAGCTGTCGATGTCCCTGCCGCGCAGCGCGACCATGTGGGTCCTCAAGTCAGCGAACGAGACGGGTGCGCGACGAGCCTGTTTCAACTGCGTTGAATCAGGCTCGTCGCTTATCTTTTTGTTTGAGCATGATCTTTTCCGAAAACCGGTTTCCACTTTTCGGGATCATGCTCCAATGCCTCGGTGTCGTCCCTGCGGAGGCAGGGACCCATCACCCCTGGCGTTGGTTGTTGTAAAAGAAACTCGCCTTGGTGATCGAGCCGAACCGATGCGGCGTATGGGTCCCCGCCTCCGCGGGGACGACGGCTTTCGTGTTGAAAATCCGCCGACAAAACCAACTTCCAATCAGTTTCCGACGACGATCCCGCCTCAAATCCCGGCGGAGAAATACGACCCCAGCCGGGCGTTGAGGTTCTCGGCGATCTCCTGCGCGGCGCGATCCTCGGCGTCGCGGAAGGCGCGGGCGCGGGCGAAGCGCTGATAGGTGCCGGGAATGTCGTAGGACACGTTGGAGAAGGTCGAGCCGGTCAGGGCGACCTTGCCGGTGGCGATCTCGGTCAGTTTGTAGCTGACGTCGAGCTTGTAGCCCTCGACCGACGGCAGCTTGGAAACCTGATCGAGCAGCAGCGACGAGCGGGCGGAGGTGAGCCGCAGTTCGAGGCGATGGGTCGGAGGCAGGCCGGTGGCGGTGCCGTAGAGCTTGAAGGCCAGCGCATTGCGGATCTCGACGCCGATGCGCGCCGCGCGCGAGGCGTTCGGCACGTCCAGCGGCACCAGTTCGACGCCCATCAGTTTTTCGCGCAGCGCCGGCGTTCCGTCGTTGCGCTCGGCATACATCGGCTGGAAGCAGCCCGCCGTCAGCGCCGCCAGTGCGGCAATGACGGCCAGCCGGGCGGCGATGCGCGCGTTAAACCACGACATTGACGATCCTTTGCGGAACCACGATGATTTTTCGAACCGGCTTGTCCCCTAGTATTTGTTTTACCGCATCGAGCGCCAAAGCGGCAGCCTCAATTTCGGGATCCGGGGCATTGCGCGCCACCGTGACCTCGCCGCGCTTCTTGCCGTTGACCTGCACCGGCAGGGTGATGCTGTCCTCGACCAGCAGGTCCGGCTCGACGCCGGGCCATGTGGCGTTGGACACCAGCCCGTCGCGGCCCAGCGCCCGCCAGCATTCTTCCGCCAGATGCGGCATCATCGGGGCGAACAACTGCACCAGGATGCCGGCGGCCTCGCGGACCGCCCAGGCGGCGTCGGGCGCGACCGCCGCCCCGCCGGCCCCGAGCGGAGCCAGCAATTCGGCAAAAACGTTCGAGAATTCACGGATTTGCGCCAGACAGACGTTGAAGTGCAGCTTCTCGACCCCGGTCGAAACCTTGTCGAGCGCGGTATGGGCGGCCTTGCGGATCGCCAGCGCCTGCGGTCCGAAGGCCGAGGGCCGCTCGGCCGGGGCGGATGTCGCGATCGCGGCGGCCTCGCCGGTCAGCCGCCACAACCGCTGGACGAAACGGGAGGCGCCCTGCACCCGCTCCTCGCTCCAGATCACGTCACGGTCGGGCGGGGAATCCGACAGCATGAACCAGCGCGCGGTGTCGGCCCCGTAGGTCGCGATGATGTCGTCGGGATCGACGGTGTTGCGCTTCGACTTCGACATCTTCTCGATCGGGCCGATCTCCACCGGCTCGCCGGTCGCAATCAGCGTGGCGCGGCGGTCCTCGCCGTCGGCCTCGATCGTCACTTCCGCGGGCGAAGCGTAGGTGCCGTCGGCCTTGCGGTAGATCTCGTGCACCACCATCCCTTGCGTGAACATGCCCTTGAAGGGTTCATCCATGCCGATGTGGCCGGTGGCTTTCATGGCGCGGGTGAAGAAGCGCGAATAGAGCAGGTGCAGGATCGCGTGCTCGACGCCGCCGATGTACTGGTCCACCGGCAACATGCGGTCCACCACCGCGCGGGTGGTCGGCGCGTCCGCGTTCCACGGATCGGTGAAGCGGGCGAAGTACCACGACGAATCCACGAAGGTGTCCATGGTGTCGGTTTCGCGCTGCGCGTCGGCGCCGCATTGCGGGCATTTGACGTGCTTCCACGTCGGATGGTGGTCGAGCGCGTTGCCGGGCTTGTCGAACGAGACGTCGGCCGGCAGCGTGACGGGCAGGTCCTTGTCCGGCACCGGCACCACGCCGCATGTCGGGCAATGGACCACGGGAATCGGGCAGCCCCAGTAGCGCTGGCGCGAGATGCCCCAGTCGCGCAGGCGGTAGTTGACCTCGCGCTGGCCCCAGCCTTCGCGCTCGAATAGATCGAGGGAGCGTTTCATCGCTTCCTCGCAGGTCATCACGCCGGGTTCGCCCGCCCATTGCACGTAACGGACGGTGTCCGTCTTCAGCGGCACGAACGCGATGTCCTTGACGCGCTCGCCGGTCGCGAGCGGAACGAAGACGTCGATCACCGGCAGGCCATACTTGCGCGCGAAATCGAGGTCGCGCTGGTCGTGCGCGGGGCAGCCGATGATGGCGCCGGTGCCGTAATCCATCAGCACGAAATTGGCGATGTAGAGCGGCAGCTCGATCGCGGGATCGCCGGGGTGCCGGGCCTTGATGCCGGTGTCGAAGCCGAGCTTCTCGGCGGTGTCGATCTCGGCCTGCGAGGTGCCCATGCGATGGCATTCCTCAATGAACGCCGCGACCTTCGGGTCCTTTGCGGCCAGCGCCTTCGCCAGCGGATGGTCCGGCGAGACGGCGGCGAAGGTCGGGCCGTACATGGTGTCGGCGCGGGTCGTGAACACCGGCAGCTTCTCGAAGCCGCCAGGTGCGCCGATCAGGCTGAATTCGAAACGCAGACCCTCGCTGCGGCCGATCCAGTTGCGCTGCATCAGCCGCACCTTGTCGGGCCAGCGGTCGAGGGTGTCGAGCGCCTCTAACAGGTCCCGCGAGTATCTGGTGATCTTGAACACCCACTGGCTCAGCTCGCGCTGCTCGACCACCGCGCCGCTGCGCCAGCCGCGGCCGTCGATCACCTGCTCGTTGGCGAGCACGGTCATGTCCACCGGATCCCAGTTGACCTTGCGCTTTTCGCGCTCGGCGAGGCCGGCTTTCAGGAAGTCGAGGAACATCTTCTGCTGGTGCTTGTAGTAGGAGGGATCGCAGGTCGCGATCTCGCGGCTCCAGTCCAGCGACAGCCCCATGGTCTGGAGCTGCTTCTTCATGGCGGCGATATTGGCGTAGGTCCATTTCGCCGGGTCGGTCTTGTTCTGGATCGCGGCGTTTTCCGCCGGCAAGCCGAAGGCATCCCAGCCCATCGGGTGCAGCACGTTGTAACCCCTGGCGCGCATGGTGCGCGCCACCACGTCGCCCATGGTGTAGTTGCGGACGTGGCCCATGTGGATGCGCCCGGACGGGTAGGGGAACATCTCCAGCACGTAGTATTTCGGCCGCGGATCGTCGTTCCGCGTGGTGAAGATCGCCTGTTCGTCCCAGATTTTCTGCCAGCGCGGTTCGGACTCGCGGGCGTTGTAGCGTTCGTTGGTCATCGTGAGGATCGAAAAATATCCGGCTGGTTGGATCGCGAAAGGCGACCGAAAGGGTGCGCAAACTTGGAGGCGGAGCAAGGCGGCTTTCTCGCCGGGTCAGGCGGAAAGCGGTTCACGGGCAAAGCACGGGCCCGCGCCCCCGATGGATAGCGGCAAAGCCCGCGCCGGGTCAATGTCTTGGACGTTTTGGGCGCGAACCGGGCTGCCGGCCTCAGCCTGCCAGCGGCATCGGAGATTCCTTCGCCGGGGCATCAAAGATCCCGCCGTGACGGATCACGCGATCACGGCCGTCGCGTTTGGCGGCGTAGAGCGCGGCGTCGGCGGCCTCGAGCAGATCGCACGGCCGCAACACCGGGGTGGGCCGGGCGGCGGCGACGCCGATCGACAGGGTGACGAAGGGGGTGGCGGCGGCGCGATGCGGGATGGCGAGGTCGCGGACGCTTGAGCGGATCATCTCGCCGATCTCGGCGGCGCGCGTGACGTCGGTGTCCGGCAGCAGCACGCAAAATTCCTCGCCGCCGTAGCGCGCGGCGAAGCCCGCGGTCCGGGTCGCGATGTCGGCCAGCACCTCGCCGAGCTTCGCCAGACAGGCGTCGCCCTCGGGATGGCCATAGCTGTCGTTGTAGAGCTTGAAGTGATCGACATCGACCATCAGCAGCGCCATTTCGCCGTTGTTGAGGTCGGCCTTGTGCCACTCGAAGTCGAGCCGGCTCTGGAAACCGCGTCGGTTGGCCAGCCCGGAGACGACGTCGACCGAGGCCATGACGCTGAGCCGGTTGTTGCTGGCGAGCAGTTCGCGCTCGCGCCCGGCAAGCTGGGTGGCCATGATGTTGAACGCCCGCGCCAGCGGCACGAATTCGGTGGGAAGCTCGCTGCGCGCCGCGCGGCTGTCGTGCTCGCCGCGGCCGAGCCGCTTGGCGGTCTGGGTCAGGATCTGGATCGGGCGCATGATCAGCCCCTCCACCAGCAGCAGCGCGCCGAGCAGCACCAGCAGGCAGACGAAGGCAAGCTGGACATAGGCCAGATGGATCTCGCGGTTGATGCCGGTGGTCACCGTCGTTTCGTTGATGGCGACCACCATCCGCGCGCCGGTGCCCGGCAGCCGTGTATAAGACACCGTGCGCCGGCCGCTATGGGGGACCTGGTGGATGAACGTCCCGCTTTCCGCGCCGTTCATAGCCTCGTGGCCGACGATGGCCGCCAGCAAGGTGTCGTCGGCGAGCGGATGGGCGACGGTGCCGGCGAGGTCGTCCGGAGCCGCCAGCACCACCCCCTGGCTGTCGATCAAGAGCGCGGTGACGCCGGGGCGACCGCCGAACTCGTTCATCACCGACGACATCCAGCGCAGGTTGACGGCCGCGATGATGACGGAGTTGAGCCGCGCGCCGCCGCTTGCCCGCAGCGGATAGGCGGCCATGATGGTCGGCTGCCGGGTGGCGCGGCTGAAGATGTAATCGCTCAGCACCAGCGAACCCGAGGTCAGCGCGTCCCTGACGTAGGGCCGGTCGCTGAGGTCGAGGCCGGTCAGGCCGGGCAGGGTCGAGCATTCGATGCGGCCGTCGCGGTCGACCACCGACAGGCTGCGGATCCACGGCAGATCGACCCTGAAGCTGTCGCGCATCACCATGCAGGGCTGACCGACCTCGGTGCCCAGCGCGTAGATGTAGGACGACGATTTCAGCACCGCCTCGACCGACGAGATCGCCTGGCGCTGGGCATTGATGGCGTAGTCGGTCAGCGCCCTGTATTCGTTGGCGATGGCGGCGACCTGCCGGGCGCGGGCGTCTTCCAGCGAGCGGGCGCGGTCGAACATCAGCGGCCCGACCAGGATCAGCGCCAGCAGCACCAGCCGGCCGCGGATGCCGAAAAGCCGCTTGAGTTTCATTTTGCGGCGGTTGTAACTGGTGCGCGCCATGATCTGTCCCTGCCCGATGCTTCCTTAGCAGGGACGCTTCAAGGAGCTTTTCCCGAATTGCGTAAAATTTGAACGATCCGCGTCGAATCCCGGAGCCAGCCCTCGACCATGTCGCCGTCCGCCGCCACGCCGTTAACCGCGCCTTCACCTCACGGACTCGCAGCCGTCGAGCAGGAGATCGCGCGCGCCTGCGCCGACGCGCGCCGTCCGCGCGACAGCGTCACGCTGGTCGCGGTGTCGAAGACTTTTGACGCGGAAGCGATCCGCCCGGTCATCGATGCCGGACAAAAGGTGTTTGGCGAGAACCGGGTGCAGGAGGCCAAGGCGAAGTGGCCGGATCTCGCCGCCGCGCATCCCGACGTCCGGCTGCACCTGATCGGGCCCTTGCAATCCAACAAGGCGAAGGACGCGGTGGCGCTGTTCGACGCCATCCATTCGGTGGATCGCGACAGCCTGTGCGAGGCGCTGGCCAAGGAGTTCGCCCGGCAGGATCGGCGGCCGGAGCTGTTCGTGCAGATCAACACCGGCGAGGAGGCGCAGAAGGCCGGCGTCGCACCGCAGGATGCCGACGACTTCATTGCGCGCTGCCGCGAGGTTTACGGGCTGTCGATCGCCGGACTGATGTGCATCCCGCCGGCGGATGAGGCGCCCGCGCCGCATTTCGCGCTGACGGCGAAGATTGCCGCGCGCAACGGGCTGACGAAACTGTCGATGGGCATGAGCGCCGATTTCGCCGCCGCGATCGCGCTCGGTGCGACCCATGTGCGGGTCGGCTCGGCGATCTTCGGCACGCGAACCAAGCCTCTTTGAGAGCGGCTGACACGGCCGACCAACGTCTCCGGCCGGGTTAACCACGACGGCGAGCCGGACCCGGCCGCCGCCGCGCCTCGCCGGTGGCGTACCGCAGCGCGGCAGGCTATGGTCCGGCCCGGAGAGCATTGGCATGGCATCAACCGACCAGACCACGCATTTCGGCTATCGCGACGTCGCCCTCGACGACAAGCAGGCGCTGGTGAACGACGTGTTCCACAGCGTCGCCTCGCGCTACGACCTGATGAACGACCTGATGTCGGGCGGGATGCACCGTCTCTGGAAGGACGCCATGATCACGGCGCTCAACCCGCCGCGCACCGATGCGCCGTTCGCGCTGCTCGACGTCGCCGGCGGCACCGGCGACATTTCCTTCCGCGCGGCGAAAGCCTCCGGCTACGGCTTCCGCGCCACCGTCTGCGACATCAACGCCGACATGCTGGCGGTCGGCCGCGAGCGGGCCCTGAAGCAGCATCTCGACGACCGGGTGTCGTTCGTCGAGGGCAACGCCGAGACGCTGGCGTTCCCCGATCGCGCTTTTGACGCCTACACCATCGCCTTCGGCATCCGCAATGTGCCGCGCATCGACGCGGCGCTGCGCGAGGCATATCGCGTGCTGCGGCCCGGCGGGCGCTTCCTGTGTCTTGAATTTTCCGCGGTGGACGTGCCCGGCCTCGACAAAATCTACGACCTGTTCTCGTTCAAGGTGATCCCGCCGCTCGGCCGCCGTGTCACCGGCGACGCCGAGTCGTATCGGTACCTCGTCGAATCGATCCGCAGGTTTCCGCGTCCCGCCGTTTTCGCCGACATGATCCGCGCCGCCGGCTTCGCGCGGGTGAGCTGGCAGCCGTTGTCCGGCGGCATCGTCGCGCTGCATTCGGGCTGGCGCTTGTGATCTCCGCACTGCCTCATGTCGCGCGGCTGGCGCGCGCCGCCTACGTGTTCGCGCGCGAAGGCGTGTTCGGCGTGGTCGATCCGGCG
>JBASBO010000246.1:0-5495 GCA_049651165.1 Xanthobacteraceae bacterium
GCGCCGCTCCACCGCGCGGCCGCGCCGGCTGATCCGCGCCTTCGGATGCAGGTGGCCGGCGATCTCGCCCGCCGCGCCGGTCGGCTCGTGGCGAAAGGTGATCGGACCGATCGCGACTTCCTGCGCGACCTGACCGCCGAGATCACGCGGCAGGTCGGGATCGTGATTACCGGCGATCCAGATCCAGTCGCGCCCTGTTTGCAGCATCGAGAGCGTCGCCCGATGAGCGACCGACAGGCGGCCATGCGCCTCGGAATCGTGAAAACTGTCGCCGAGCGCGATCACCCGGCGCGGCCGGTAACGCGCGATCACGGCGTCGAGCCGGGCCAGCGTTTCGGCGGTGTCGTGCGGCGGCAGCAGCACGCCGCGCATGGCGAAGCTCGATCCCTTCTCCAGATGCAGGTCGGAGACGATCAGCAGCCGCTCGTCCTCCCAGTACAGCGCGCCGGCGAGATCGGCGGCGAAGTTCACACCGGAAACAGTCATGTCTGCGATGTGCATCGTCTCACGTCCCCGTCGCCTCGCGCACCAGTTCCTCGGCGGCTTCCGCCAACAATTCGTCGGAGGCTTCGCCGTAGACCGCCTCGCGGCCGATTTCCAGCATCACCGGTACCGCGAGCGGCGAAATCCGCGTCAGGTCCTTGTGGGTGATTCGCCCCGAAATGCGCGCCAGCATATCACCGAGGCGGCGCAGATCGAGCAGGCCGGAGGCGGCGTCGGCCCGCGCGGCGCGCAACAGCACATGATCGGGCTGATGCTTGCGCAGCACGTCGTAGACCAGGTCGGTCGAGAACAGCACCTGCCGCCGGCTCTTTTCCGCCCCCGTGAAGCGGCGCGGGATCAGCCCCGAGATGATCGCGCAGTTGCGGAAGGTGCGCTTCATCAGCGCCGATTCCGCCAGCCACGCTTCGAGGTCGTCGCCCAGCATGTCGGGATCGAACAACGCGTCGAGGCCGAGCCGCCGCTGCCGGATCATCGCCGACATGTCGCCCAGCGCCCATACCGCAAGCGCGTATTCGTTGGCGACGAAGCCGAGCGGGCGGGCGCGGGCGCGCTCCAGCCGCCGCGTCAGCAACATGCCGAGCGTCTGGTGCGCCAGCCGCCCCTCGAACGGATAGCAGACGAGATAATGCTTGTCGGCGCGCGGAAAGGTTTCCACCACCATCTCGCGCGCGCCCGGCACCCGCGAGCGCCGCGCCTGCAACGCCAGCCATTCGCGCACCTGATCGGGCAGCCCGGTCCACGCGCTCCTGTCGGCGAGCAGCAGGCGGACGCGCTCGGCGAGATAGGTCGAGAGCGGAAACTTGCCGCCCATGTAGGACGGCACTTTCGCATCCGTATCATGGGCGCGGGAGACGTAGACCTCGTCTTCCACCAGCGCCTCGTAGCGCACGATCTCGCCGCCGAACACAAACGTATCGCCGGGCACCAGACCCTCGATGAAATATTCCTCGATCTGGCCCAGCATCCGGCCGCCACGCGCGATCGCGCCGGTCGCGCCCGCGCCGCCGCGCCTTGAGCGCACCAGCCGCACCTTCAGCATCGATTCCTCGACGATGGTGCCGACGTTGAGCCGGTAGGTCTGCCGCACCTTCGGATTGGCGACGCGCCAGCGGCCCTGTTTGTCCTGTTTGATGCGCGCGAAGCGCTCGTAGCTTTTCAGCGCGTAGCCGCCGGTGGCGGCGAAATCGACCACGTCGTCGAAATCGGCGCGCGACAGCGAAGCGTACGGCGCGGCGGTGCGCACTTCGTCATAAAGATCGTCGGCGAAAAACGGTTGGCCGCAGGCGCAGCCCAGCACATGCTGCGCCAGCACGTCGAGCGCGCCGGCGCGCAGCGGCGGGGTGTCCTGCGCGTTCTCGTTCACCGCGTCGATGGCGACGCGGCATTCCAGCACCTCGAAACGATTGGCCGGCACCAGCACCGCGCGCGAGGCTTCGTCGAGGCGGTGGTTGGCGCGGCCGATCCGCTGCATCAGCCGCGACGCTCCCTTCGGCGCGCCGACATTGACGACCAGATCGATATCGCCCCAGTCGACGCCGAGATCGAGCGACGAGGTGCAGACCACGCCGCGCAGCTTGCCGGCGGTCATCGCGTCCTCGACCCTGCGGCGCTGGCCGACGTCGAGCGAGCCGTGATGCAGCGCGATGGCGAGGTTGTCGTCGTTGATCCGCCACAGGTCCTGAAACAACATCTCGGCCTGGCTGCGGGTGTTGACGAACACCAGCGTCGTCCTGTTGCGCTTGATGAGGTCGTAGATTTCGCCAAGCGCGTGGCGCGCCGAATGGCCGGCCCATGGCAGCCGCTCGCGGCTGTCGAGCATCTCCACCACCGGCGCCGCAGCCCCGCCCGCCACCACGATGTCGGCGGCTGTGCTGCCCTCGTCCTCGCTTGCGGCTTCTTCTCCCCTCCCCCCACGCTCTTGCGTGGCGGAGAGGGGTCGGGGGTGGGGGGAAGCGACGGAGGAAACATCGGCGTTGTCTCCGCCGAAGGCCCCCCCACCCCCAGCCCCTCCCCGCCGCTTCGCAGAGGGAGCGGAGATAATCTGCGGCACCAGAAACCTTGCCAGCGACTCGGGCTCCGCCACCGTGGCGGAGAGACCGATGGCGCGCACCTGCGGCGCGATCCGCCACAGCCGCGCCAGCGCCAGCGCCAGCAGGTCGCCGCGCTTCGAGGTCACCAGCGCGTGCAGTTCGTCGAGCACGATCCGCTTCAGCGAAGCGAACAGGTAGGGCGCGTCGTCGGACGCCAGCAGCAGCGCCAACTGCTCCGGCGTCGTCAAAAGAATATCCGGCGGGTAGCGCCGCTGCCGCTGTCGCCGCGCCGCGGGCGTGTCGCCGGTGCGGGTCTCGACCCGGATCGGCAGACCCATCTCGGCGATCGGGGTTTCGAGGTTGCGGGCGATGTCCACCGCCAGCGCCTTCAGCGGCGAAATGTAGAGGGTGTGCAGGCCCCTCGCCCTGCCGCCGTCGCCCAGTTCCACCAGCGTCGGCAGGAAGCCGGCCAGCGTCTTGCCGGCCCCGGTCGGGGCGATCAGCAGCGTCGAGCGGCCGGCGCGCGCCTTGTCCAGCAGCGCAAGCTGGTGCGCGCGCGGCGACCAGCCGCGCCGGACGAACCAGCGCGAGAACCTCTCCGGCAGCGGCGCGGCCGGCGAATCGGGATCGTTGGACGGCACCCGACAGAGGTAAGTCCTCCGGTGGCCGCGGTCGAGGCCGTCGCGACGATGGTGCGCGCCAGAAGCCGCGCTGTGCGGCCCGCTTCGACGGCAAGGTTCCGTCAACCCTGGCCTGCTATCCGGAAGGGTGTGGCCGACAAACCACAGACAGCCCACCGCCGCCGGGTTAAACTTGAGTCGTCATAAGAATGGGATCGATGATGAAGAAGCTTATTGCCGGTGTCGCGCTCGTTGGAACCGCTTTCAGCGCACAGGCCGCCGACCTGTCCGTCAAGGCTCCCTACACCAAGGCCCCGGCAATGACTGCGGTCTATGACTGGACCGGGTTCTATCTCGGCGTCAACGCCGGCATCGGTCTCGGACGCGACCGCACCCAGCATTTCGACACCGGCAACGTCAACTCGACGTACCTGTCGCCGCTCGGCGCCATCGGCGGCGTGCAGGCCGGCTACAACTGGCAGACCAATTCCTTCCTCGGCCCCATCGTGTTCGGCATCGAGGCCGACATCCAGGGCGCCGACATGCGCGACGGCTACGTCAGCCTCAACACCATCGGCACCGACACCTTCAACCAGCGGCTCGACTGGTTCGGCACCGTTCGCGGCCGCATCGGCCTCGTCACCGGCCCGACGCTGAGCTACGTCACCGCCGGCTACGCCTATGGCGACGTCAAGACCTCCGGGGTGACCAGCGGCGTGCCGTTCGCCTTCGGCGGCGGCCGCAGCGGCTGGACCTGGGGCAGCGGCGTCGAAGCCGCGCTCGGCGGCAACTGGACCGGCAAGATCGAATACCTTTACGTCGATCTCGGCGACCCGGGTCTCGTCTACGGGGGCGGCGCGCAGGCGATCCGCACCGAACTGCGCGAGCAGATCTTCCGCGTCGGCCTGAACTACCGCATCGGCGGCAACAGCACCTATATGCCCACCGTCGCGGCCAACTGGACCGGCCTCTACCTCGGCGGCAACTTCGGTTCCGGCACCGCGCGCAACCGCAGCTCGGTGTATGATGTCACCAACAACGACACCAGCACCTTCAACCTGGCGGCCGACGGCATCAACGGCGGCGTGCAGGCCGGCTACAACTGGCAGACCGGCAACACCGTGTTCGGCATCGAGACCGACATCCAGGGCGCCTCGCTCGAAGACAACAAGACCTGCTTTGGCTGCGGCCCCGCGGGCCTGACCGTCAACTCGAAGCTGCCGTGGTTCGGCACCGTGCGCGGCCGCCTCGGCTACGCGGTCGGCCCCTCGCTGTTCTACGCCACCGGCGGTTTCGCTTACGGCGGCGTCAAGACCACCTTCGAGACGCCCGTCGGCAGCATCGGCCTGTCGGAGACCCGCACCGGCTGGACCGTCGGCGCCGGCATCGAGACGCCGTTCACGCTGCTCGGCCTGTTCGGCCCCAACTGGACGTCGAAGACCGAATATCTCTATGTCGATCTCGGCCGCTCCACCACGGCCTTCGACCCCGGCGGCGCGCCGATAGTGTATTCGACCCGCGTGCAGGAGCACATCTTCCGCACCGGCCTGAACTATCACTTCAACGCCCCGGTGGTCGCCAAGTACTGATCGGCCCTGGACCGGCCCAATCGAAAAGCCCCGGCGGGAGATGCCCGCCGGGGCTTTTTGCTTCTGGAGCATGACCGGAAAAACGGTCACCGGTTTTCGGGCGGCGGCGTCACAGCCACCGCGACAGCATCCGGTCCGCCACCCGCTCGATGATCCGGCGCAGGCCCGGCCAGCGCTCCTGCTCGACCACCAGACGGAAGCCGAGGTTGGCCGGCGGCACGCCCGCGGCGCAGCCGCCGGTGCTCGGATCGCGGATGAAGTCGGTCATGTAGGCGCGGTGCGCGCCCTGCACGACGCGGACGCCGCAATTGGTGTTGGTCACCCGCGTCGCGCCCGAAGCATCGACGTCGTGACGGATGAAGCAGGTGTCGGTCCATTCCCAGACGTTGCCCGCCGCGTCCTGCAATCCGTTGCGGTTGCGGCCGAACGCGCCGATCGGCTGCGGTTCGAGCACCACGGGGCGCTCGCGCCCGGCTTCCGCCTCGTAGCGCGCGATCCAGGCGCGCACCGGGTCGGCGGTTGCCGTCACCGGCAGGACGTCGTCGGTCGCCTTCTCGGCGGCCGCGAACACCCATTCCTCGTCGGTCGGCAGCCGGTGCAGCCGTCCGGTTTTCGCCGTCATCCACCGTGCATAAGCAGTCGCGTCGCGCCAGCTCACGCCGACCATCGGCCGGTCCTCGGCCGCGGCGCTCCCGGCGATGCGCTGGCAGCCGCCGTCATCGACGCAGCGCGCATATTCAGCCGCCGTGACC
>JBASBO010000247.1:0-2236 GCA_049651165.1 Xanthobacteraceae bacterium
GGGGCGCCGATGTCGTGGTCAGCGTCGTGGTCAACGCCGCGCAGACCGAGGCGGTGCTGTTCGGCGATAACGGCGCGTGCGATGCGATGACACCGGGCGCGGTGTTCGTCTCCGCCGCCACCATGGATCCCGAGATCGCGCGGCGTCTGGCGGCGCGGGTCGAGGCGGCCGGGCGGCTCTATCTCGACGCGCCGATCAGCGGCGGGGCGCAGCGCGCGGCGCAGGGCGAACTGACCATACTGGCGTCCGGCAGCCCGGCGGCGTTCGCCAAAGCGCGGCCGGCGCTCGATGCGATGGCTTTGAGGCTCTACGAACTCGGCGACGCGCCGGGCCAGGGCTCGGCCTTCAAGATGATCAACCAGCTCTTGGCCGGCGTGCATATCGCCGCCGCCTCCGAGGCGATCGCATTCGCCGCGAAGCAGGGGCTCGACATCCGCAAGGTCTACGAGGTCATCACCGCGTCGGCCGGCAACTCGTGGATGTTCGAGAACCGCGTGCCGCATGTGCTCGACGGCGACTACACCCCGCGCAGCGCGGTGGACATCTTCGTCAAGGATCTGGGCATCGTGCAGGACATGGCGCGCGACGCCCGATTCCCGGTGCCGATGTCGGCGGCGGCGTTGCAGATGTTTCTGATGGCTTCCGCCGCCGGCATGGGCCGCGACGACGACATCGCGGTGGCGAAGATGTATGCCCGCGTCACCGGCGTGCCGCTGCCCGGTGCGCAGAAGCATGATTGAACGACATCCGAAAGAAGACACCTATGCCCCGGTTCGCCGCCAATCTCTCGATGATGTTCACCGAATGGCCGTTCCTCGACCGCTTCGACGCCGCGGCGCAAGCCGGCTTCGACGCGGTCGAGTTTCTGTTCCCTTACGACTTCGCGCCGGAGGACATCGGCGACCGGCTGCGCCGCAACGGCCTGACGCAGGCGCTGTTCAACCTGCCGCCGGGCGCCTGGGACGCCGGCGAACGCGGCTTCGCGGCGCGGCCGGATTGCTTCGCGCAGGTGAAGGACGGCGTGCGTATCGCGTTGCCCTATGCGGCTGTGACCGGCGTCAAGCGGCTGCACCTGATGGCGGGGCTCGCGGATCGCCGCGATGCGCAGGCGGTGGCCGCGTTCCGCAAGTCGGTCGCGTGGGTCGCGGAAGAACTCGGCCGCCACGGCATCGACACCGTGATCGAGCCGATCAATCCGCGCGACGTACCGGGCTATTTCCTCAACGATTTCGCCTTCGCCCGCGATGTCATCGCTGAGCTGAATCATCCGAACCTGAAATTGCAGTTCGATATCTATCACTGCCAGATCGTCCATGGCGACGTGACGCTGCGGCTGCGCGAGATGATGCCGATGATCGGCCATATACAGACCGCCAGCGTGCCGTCGCGGAACGAACCCGGCAGCGGAGAACTGAACGATCGGTTCCTGTTCGACGAACTCGATCGTCTCGGCTATCGCGGCGTCATTGGCTGCGAATATCGTCCGCGCGGCGGCACCGTCGATGGCCTCGGCTGGTTTGCGCCGTATGCGAAGCCGCGCGGAGCGAAACCGTGACGCTGGCGCTGGGCTCTATCGCCGACGACTACACCGGTGCGTCCGACCTCGCCAATACGCTGACGCGCTGCGGCTTGCGCACGGTGCAGACCATCGGCGTGCCAGCCGACGACTTCTCCCTGCCGGATGTCGATGCGGTGGTGGTGTCGCTGAAAAGCCGCTCCATCGCCGCGCCTGACGCGGTTGCCAGATCGCGCGCCGCCGAACGCTGGCTGCGCGGACGCGGCGCGGCGCATGTCCTGTTCAAGATCTGCTCGACCTTCGATTCCACCGACGCCGGCAACATCGGCCCGGTGATGGACGCGCTGCAAGCCGACTCCGGCGACGCCATCGTGGCGGTGACGCCGGCGTTCCCCGGCACCGCGCGCACCGTTTATCAGGGCAACCTGTTCGTCGGCACCGTGCCGCTCGACGAGAGTCCGCTCAAGGACCATCCGCTCAACCCGATGCGCGACGCCAATCTGATGCGCGTGCTCGCGCGGCAGAGCCGATCGCGGATCGGCCTGGTCGATCTCGCGACGGTCGCGCGCGGCGTGGACGCTGTGCGCGCAAGACTTGCGGCGCTTGCGGGCGAGGGCGTGCGCGCCGCTATCATCGACGCGGTGTTCGACGCCGATCTCGAAATCATCGGACAGGCGGCGCTAGGCTATCGGTTGTCGATCGGCGCGTCCGGGCTCGGCC
>JBASBO010000248.1:0-7155 GCA_049651165.1 Xanthobacteraceae bacterium
GTAGTGCGCCAGAAGCGCGCGCTCGAGCGCCCTGATCCGGGTGCGGCCGAACAGATCGAGCGGCGTGCCGCGCGCCCATTTGGCCCAGCGCAGAAACTTCAATGCCGGGGTGAACCAGGAGCCAAGCTGAACTTTATTGCGGAAACCTAGTTTGCGCAAAAAGGTCGGATGAAGATGCCATGTCACCTTCGCGCCGGGACCGAAGGCGTTTTTCAAACGCACCTGCGCGGCATCGTCGAGGAGAAGCCGCGCGACTTCATACTCGTCCTTGCAGGCCATCAGCTTGTAGAGGTTCTTGGCGACCGCGACCGACAGGGCGGTCCTGTCGGTGCCGAGGCTCTTTTCAGCTTCCCGAACCTTGCCGACAAGCGCCACGTATTTTTCCGCAAGGGCAGCGTTCTGAAATGCGATCAACTCGAGGATGCGCAATTCGAGCGCCGCGCGCAATTCATCCGTGGCGTCGATGCGGGCAATCAGGCCGCGAGCTTCGGTGGTCAGAACCGGCGCGGGACGATGGTCGGCATCAGCCGCGGCAGTCGGCATCATCGCTTCGACGCGCGCGCGGTCGCTGACCAGAAGGCGGCCCCAGCGGAAGGCTTCGATATTCATGTCGATCGCGGTTCCGTTGAGGCGGATCGCGTCCTCGATCGCCGCTGCCGAAATCGGCAATGCGCCGACCTGAAAAGCCACGCCGACCAGCAGCAGATTGCTGGCCATGTGGTCGCCCAGCAGGGCTTCGGCAACGCGCTGCGCGTCGATAAAGACGTTGTCCTGCAACCGGGTCGATCCGTTGATCGTTGAACGGAGCTGGTCCATGGCCGGATAGTGCCGGGACTTGTTCGACACCATCTCGCCGGTCGGAACCTTGGTGGTCGAGACCACGGCAACGGTGCGATCCGGCGACGTCAACGCGATGTTCGATGCGCTTACGCCGACCAGCGGATCGAACACCAGATAGAGGTCGGCGCTGCTGGTGCCGACCGTCGGGGCATTTTCGAGGCCGGTCGGCAGGACCTTGAGATGGGATATCACCGGTCCCGCCTTCTGGCTCGAACCGGTGTGGTCATAGGTCTGCACGTTCTGGCCGCTCAGGAAGGCGGCCGTGCCCAGAATCTGGTTGACGGTGACGACGCCGGTTCCGCCGATTCCCATCAGGCAGATGGAAAACAGGTCGGATGGCACGATCGGCGTCGGGTCAGGCAGCACGGCGTCGGCGGGAAACGCCGCCCGTCGCGGTTTCACGTTGCGGCGGGGCGCTTCCACCGGCTCGACGGTTGCGAATGAAGGGCAATCCCCTTTGATGCACGACAGGTCCTGATTGCAGGACGATTGATGGATCTGGGTCTTGCGGCCGAATTCGGTTTCGATCGGCTGCACGCTGAGGCAGTTGGATTTGACGCCGCAATCGCCGCATCCCTCGCAGACCCGTTCGTTGATGAAGGCGAAGCGCGGCTTGTATTCCATCTTGCCGCGTTTGCGCAGCCGCCGCTTCTCCGTGGCGCATTGCTGATCGTGCAACAGCACGGTCACGCCGGAGATGCCGGCCAGTTCCTTCTCGGCCTCGATCAAGCGATCGCGGTGCCAGACGTCGGCGCTGCCGACCTTGCCGCCCGGATAGCGCTCGGGTTCGTCGGTGGTGACGATGATGCGCTTGACGCCTTCCGCCTCAAGCATCTTGACCATGTTCGGAACGGTCATGCCGCCGAGAATGTGCTGACCGCCGGTCATGGCGACGGTCGAGTTGTAGAGCAGCTTGTAGGTGACGTTGGTGTTGGTCGAGATCGCGAAACGGATCGCGAGGCTACCCGAATGGGCGAACGTGCCGTCGCCGAGGTTCTGGAAGAAATGATTGGTGTCGGTGAACGGCGAGAGCCCGACCCATTGCGCGCCTTCGCCACCCATCTGGGTGTAACCCGTCACCTCGCCGTGGCCGGGGCCCATCCACAGGGCCATGATATGGCAGCCGATGCCGGCGCCGACGATGGCCCCGTCGGGGAGTTTCAGGCTGGTATTGTGCGGGCAGCCCGAACAGAAATACGGCGTGCGCGCCGCGATTGGCGCGACCGGCGGTGCTTTGGGCGCGGCGAGCAGTTGACGACGCCGGTCGGCCTGCGCGTTGCGCACACGGTCTCCCAGCCTCTGGAACAGGGCGCGCGCGATGGCGTCCGCCGACAGTTCGCCATGCGAGGGCAGGAGCGTTTGACCGGTTTCGTCGGTCTTGCCGACGATCCGTGGCCGGTGCGGCGAATTGTAGAGAAGCTCCTTGATGAACAGTTCGAGGAACGGCCGCTTGTCCTCGATGACAAAGATTTCGTCGAGCCCTTTGGCGAATTCCTCGACGATCGTCGGTTCGACCGGATAGAGCATTCCCATCTTGAGGATGGCGATGCCCGCATCGTGCAGCCGGGCCTCGTCAAGGCCAAGGTCCAGCAGAGCCTGCCGCACGTCGAAATAGGTCTTGCCGCCGGTGATGATGCCGATTTTGGCGTTCGGCGGACGAACCACGATCCGGTTCAGATTGTTGAGCGCGGCGTAGCGCCGTGCGATCTCCAACTGTCCGTGGACAATGCGGCGCTCGCCTTCGATCAGCGGTGGGCCGGCCTCGTTCGGGCGCACCGTCGGGCGCAGGATGCTGCCGTCATAGGTGACTTCGGGAAAGATCGGGACAACGCGATCCGGCCCGACCACGGCAAGCGCGGCGCTGTCGGCAACGTCGGTGACGAACTTGAAGCCGACCCACAATCCGGACGCGCGGGACAGAGCATAGCCGTGAAGACCGAAGTCCAGCACGTCCTGAATATTGCCGGGAGCCAGAACCGGCATGAAGAACTTGTAGAAGGCCGCGTTCGAGTCGCTCGGGAAGATGGTCGATCTGGCGTGCGGATCGTCGCCGGCGACAACCAGCACGCCGCCATGCCGCGCCGTGCCGCGGAAATTGTGGTGATGAAACGCGTCCCCGGTGCGATCGACGCCGGGCGCTTTTCCGAACCACATGGCGAACACGCCGTCGTATTTGGCGCCGGGAACCTGATGAAGCGTCTGGGTGCCGAACGCCGCCGTGGCGGCAAGCTCCTCATTCAATCCGGGGCGGTGGACGATGTGATGCTCGTCGAGCAGCTTTCTGTTTCGAGCCATCTCGGCATCGACGCCGCCGACAGGCGAACCGGGATAGCCGCAGACGAAGCCGGCCGTATTGAGCCCGTTACGCTGGTCGAGCCGGCGCTGATCCAGCAGCAGGCGCAGCAACGCCTGCATTCCGTTCAGGTAGACAGGCCCGCTGCCCTGCGTGAACTTGCTGTCGAGCGTGAACGGGGTGGGCGGTATAACAGGCGCATTCATGGTGGAGGTCCCTGGGGAGAAGGGCGCAATATACCGGATAACTTAAGAGGATCGCCGCCGCGATTCGTCGTCGGAACCGACGATTTCTCCGGTTGAGAACTATGGCAGGTTCGCGCCAGCGCTGACACGCAGAAGCCTCGACCGCTCGGGGCCGCCGCCGATTTTCGGAGACGCCGCAGGGACCGCGCTGGGAGAAACAGAGGCCGACGATTGGCCTGTTGGCGTCAGCCTGCGCGGCGGAGATACCGTTTTCGCACCGGCTTCGATCCGGACGCCTGATGGTCTGTCTGGCGGCCCTCACGGTAAAAAGGAGCGCGGCATGGCGATGCAGGATGTGACGTTGCGGGACGTGACGCTGGCGGACAAGTACGAGCAGACATCCGGCCGCGTCTATATTTCCGGAATCCAGGCCCTGGTTCGCCTGCCGATGATGCAGCGCGAGCGCGACAGCGCCGCCGGCCTCGACACGGCGGGGTTCATTTCGGGATATCGCGGCTCGCCGCTTGGCGCGCTCGACCTTGAGCTGTGGCGCGCTCAGGCGATGCTGAAACGCAACGGGATTACGTTTCAGCCCGGTTTGAACGAAGATCTCGCCGCCACCAGCGTCTGGGGGAGCCAGCAGGTCGCGCTGCATCCGGCCAGGGTGCAGGGCGCGTTCGCCATCTGGTACGGCAAGGGGCCGGGCCTCGACCGCACCATGGATGTGTTCAAACACGCCAACATGGCCGGGACCGCCCGCCATGGCGGCGTTCTCGCCATCGCCGGCGACGATCACGGCTGCCAGTCCTCGACTCTGCCGCATCAAAGCGAGCAGTTGTTCGAGGCCGCGTTGATGCCGATCCTCAACCCGGCGAACGTTCAGGAATATATCGACTTCGGTCTGCTCGGCTTTGCGCTGTCGCGCTATTCGGGGTGCTGGGTCGGCTTCAAGGCGATTGCCGAAACGGTTGAAAGCGCGGCGTCGGTCGAGATCGAAAATTCGCGAATCGTCATCAATATCCCGACCGATTTCGCGATGCCTGCCGGCGGATTGAACATCCGCTGGCCCGATCCGCCGATGGAAGCCGAGCGGCGGCTGCATGGTCCGCGGATGGAGGCGGTCGCCGCCTTCGTGCGGGCCAATGCAATCGACAAGATCATCGTCGAGCCGCGTCATCCCCGGTTCGGGATCATCACCACCGGCAAAGCCTATCTGGATGTCCGGCAGGCATTCGACGATCTCGGCCTCACGCCCGATGCCGTGGCCGCGCTCGGAATCCGGGTCTACAAGGTCGGCCTGACCTGGCCGCTTGAACGCGCGGGGGCCCGCCGGTTTGCCGAGGGGCTTCAGGACGTGCTGGTGGTCGAGGAGAAGCGCGGCTTCATCGAGCGGCAGTTGCTCGAGATTCTCTACAACATGCCCGCGGACCGCCGCCCTTCGGTCGTCGGCAAGCGCGATGAGGCGGGAGCGCCGCTCTTGCCAAGCGAGGGCGAGATCACCCCGACCATGGTGGCCAAGGCGATCGTCTCGCGCCTTGAGCGCTTCGGGGTATCCAATCCCAATCTGCGGCAACGCATTGCGCGGCTGGAGTCGTTCGAGCGCGTGCAGAACGTCGCCAAGTTGCAGCGCTCGCCGTTTTTCTGCTCGGGGTGTCCGCACAATTCCTCGACGGTGGTGCCCGAAGGCAGCCGGGCGCTTGCCGGTATCGGCTGTCATGGCATGGCGATATTCATGCCGCACCGCAGGACGGTGACGTTCACGCAGATGGGCGGGGAAGGCGCGACGTGGATCGGACAGGCGCCGTTCGCACAGGACAAGCACGTCTTCCAGAATCTCGGAGACGGCACCTATACCCATAGCGGCTCCGTCGCGCTGCGGGCCGCCGCCGCGGCGGGCGTCAACATCACCTACAAGATTCTTTTCAACGATGCGGTGGCGATGACCGGCGGCCAGCCCGCGGAAGGCGGGTTGTCGGTGCCGCAGATCGCGCATCAGGTCGCGGCCGAGGGGGCGAAGCTGATCGCGGTGATCTCCGACGAGCCGGAGAAGTACCCGAACCCGGCTGTCTTCCCGCCAAAGACGATCATTGCCCATCGCGACGAACTGGATGCCATTCAGCGGCGGATGCGCGATACCAGCGGATTGACGGTCATCATCTACGACCAGACGTGCGCCGCGGAGAAGCGGCGGCGGCGCAAGCGCGGGGAGTTTCCCGACCCGCCGCGGCGCGTTTTCATCAACGATGCGGTGTGTGAGGGATGCGGCGACTGCTCGACCCAATCCAACTGCATCTCGGTCAAACCGCTCGCGACCGAACTGGGACGGAAACGGCAGATCGATCAATCGTCCTGCAACAAGGATTTCTCCTGCGTGAAGGGGTTCTGCCCGAGCTTCGTCACTGTTCACGGCGGCAGTATCCGCAAGGCGAAGGTGGCGGCGCAGGCGGTGTCCGCCGATCCGTTGCAGCAACTGCCGCCGCCCCCGGTTCCGCAACTCCGCGAGTCTTACAATATCGTTGTCGCGGGCATCGGCGGCACCGGCGTGCTCACGGTCGGCGCGCTCCTGGGCATGGCGGGGCACCTTGAGGGCAAGGGCATCTCGGTTCTCGACTTCACCGGCATGTCGCAGAAGAACGGCGCGGTGACCAGTCATATTCGTATCGCGCCGTCGCCCGATGATCTGAAGGCGGTCCGGGTCGGAAGCGGCGCGGCCGATCTCCTGCTCGGATGCGACCTGGTCGTTACCGCGAGCGCCGCGGTTCTTTCGCTGGCGGAACGCGAGGTGACGAACGCCATCGTCAACACCCACGAGCAGCCGACGACGGACTTCATCACCAATCCCGATCTGGAGTTTCCCGGCGCCGACATGCGCAAGGCCGTTCTCGATGCGGCCGGCGACAAGCGGACGGACTTCATCGACGCGACCCGCCTTGCGACGCGTCTGCTCGGGGACAGCATCGCCAGCAACCTTTTCCTGCTGGGGTATGCGTTCCAGAAAGGGTTCATCCCGATCAGCTTCGAGGCTCTGGATCGCGCGATCGAATTGAACAACGTCTCGGTTGCGGCCAATCGCAAGGCGTTCGCGTGGGGACGCCTCGCGGCTCATAATCCGGCGGCGCTGCCCAGGAGCGTTGAGCCGGTCACCCTGCGACAGGAGGAAAGCGGCCTCGACTGGCTGATCCGCGATCGCGAGCAGCGGTTGACGGCTTATCAGGATGTCGCCTACGCGCGGCGTTATCGGACGCTCGTCGATCGTGCGGTCGCGGCCGAGAAGGCGATGAAGGGAAGCGGCAAGCTCGCCGAAGCGGTGGCGCGCAATTTCTACAAGCTGATGGCGTACAAGGACGAGTACGAGGTCGCGCGTCTCTATACTGACGGGGAGTTTCTGAAGAAGCTCAACGAACAGTTCGAGGGCGATTTCAAGCTCAGCTTCCATCTTGCGCCGCCGCTGCTGGCGCGCCGGAACGAAAACGGTCAATTGACGAAAGCGACCTATGGATCGTGGGTGATGCCGCTGTTCCGGGTTCTGGCACGCGCCAGGGGCCTGCGCGGCACCAGGCTGGACGTATTCGGCTATACCGAGGAACGGCGCGCCGAACGTGCGCTCATCGCCCGTTATGAAACCGTCATCGGGCATGTCGCGGCCCATTTGACGGCTGACAATGCTGCGCTTGCGATGAAGATTGCAGAAATCCCGGACGGGATCCGTGGCTACGGTCATATCAAGCAAGCCGGCATGGATGCCGCGGCGCGCACGGAAGCAGAATTGCTGGCTGCTTTCGATCAATCGGGTTCGGATCGTGCGGTGGCTTGATCCGCATCGGTTGCTTTAATCGC
>JBASBO010000249.1:0-3854 GCA_049651165.1 Xanthobacteraceae bacterium
TAAGCGACACGGCGTATGGGTCCCCGCCTGCGCGGGGACGACGGTGCGATTGTCACCTCCCCGCCAACAATTCCTCGACCTCGCGCAACTGCTCCTTGCCGAAGAACATCTCGTCGCCGACGAAGAACGTCGGCGAGCCGAACGCGCCGCGCGCCACCGCGCTTTGCGTGTTCTCCAGCAATCCGTTCTTGATCTCCGGCTCCTGCGCGCGGGCGAACAGCTTTGCGGCGTCGAGCCCGGAGGCGGTGAGCGCGCTCGCCAGCACCTCGGGATCGTCCATCTTCTTCGGTTCTTCCCACATGTGATGGAACGCGGCCTCGACATATTGCTCGAACACGCCCTCGGCCTGCGCGGCGATGGCGCCGCGCATCAGCATCAGGGTGTTGACCGGGAAATGTGGATTCCAGACGTAAGGCTTGACGTCGAAGCGGCGCAGGAAGCGCTGCGTCTCAAGCTCCATGAACTCGCGCTTGTTCCTGACGCCGGCCAGCGTCTCGGCCGGCGATTTGTTGTTGGTGGCCTTGAAGATGCCGCCGAGCAGGATCGGCACGTAATCGAACGTGACGCCGATGCGTTTTTCAATGGCCGGAATGGCGCGGTGGCTGAGATAGGCGTTGGGGCTGCCGAAATCGAACAGAAACTGCGGGCGGGGCGGCTGGCTCATGGGGCTCTCCTCGGACGGCGACGGTCGCTGCCGATTGTGACCCGGTCCAGGAGCCGCGTCCACCTCTTTTTATGATGTGCATCATATAAGATGGCGTGCGGCGCGCGTCAGATCAGCCGCTCGATCTTGATCTTGCGCCAGACGAACCAGTAGAACGTCATCTGCAACAGCAGCATGGCGCAGAACGCCGCCGGATAGGCCATCCACACGCCGCTGAGGCCGATGAGGCGGCTGGCCACCACGGCCACCGGCACCTCGATGGCGACGATCGCCACGATCGACAGCAGCGTCGGCACGATCACCGTGCCGCTGGCGCGCATCGTCGCCGAGAACACCCCGGCCATGCCGAATGGCACCGTGCTCCACAGCACGATATGCAGCGCGTGCTGCGCCAGTTCGAGCACGCTCTCGTCGATGATGAACAGGCCGACGATGAGCCGCGACAACAGCTAGCCGAGGATCACCAGCGCGCCGGTCATCCACAGATTGAGCCAGAGGCCGGTCCTGACGATGGCGCCGAGGCGGTCGGTATGCCCGCCGCCGATCGCCTGCGCGGCGAAGATCGAGGCGGTGATGGCGATCGAGATCGCCGGAAACTGCACGTAGGCCAGCACCTGATTGAGCGCGCCATAGGCGGCGGTGGCGTCGGAGCCGAAGCCGTTGACGATGCCGAGCAGCACCAGTTCGGCCAGCGACATCACCACCAGTTGCACCGCCGTCGGCAGGCCGATGCGCAGCACTTTGCGCAGCAGCATGAAATCGGGGACCATGCCGCGCAGCAGCGCCCGGTCCGGAGCCAGCGCGTGGTTCTTTCGCCGCATGTAGACGGCGAGCCACAACAGCGTGACGACGGAGGCGGTGGCGGAGGCGCAGGCGGCGCTGGCGACGCCGAGCTGCGGCAGCCCGAGCCAGCCGCGGATCAGCGCCGGCGTCACCACCAGGCCGATGGCGGTTGAGAAGACGAGCGCGAACAGCGGCGTCACGGTGTCGCCGACGCCGCGCATCATCGAGGTCAGCAGCAGGAAGGAGAACGTCGCCGGCATCGCGATCATCATGATGCGCGCATAGGCGGTGGCGGCGTCGAGCACGTTGGCGGGGGTCGCCAGCGCGATCAGCAGGTCGCGGGTGAAGACGCCGCCGACTACGGCGATGGCGACGCCGCCGAGCAGCGCCAGCGTCAGCGCGGCGCCGGCGACTTCCTTCACCCGCTCCGGCTCGCGCGCGCCCCAGGCTTGTCCGATCAGCACCGACGCGCCCGCGCCGAGGCCGATGATGAAGGAGATGAACAGGAACATCACCGGAAAGAATCCGGCCACCGCCGCCAGCGCGTCGACGCCGATCATCTGGCCGAGATAGATGCTGTTGATGGTGCCGAACAGCGCTTGCAGGATGTTGCTCAGCATCATCGGCAGCAGGAAGACGACATACGTCCTCCACAGGGGAACCACGGGCGGCATGACGGTCCTTGCGGGCGGCGGGGCCCAGCACCGGGCGGGCTTGTTCTCGAATCTGCGAGCGCTCCATATGGCGACAGGGCGCGGGCGGAGCAAGGACGAAACCGCGGTCCGGACGTCTGCGCGCCGATGTGTGGCCTTAATACCCCGCCGCTTCCGCGCCGCGGGTGCGCGGATCGGGGTGGCCTTCGATATGGTCCGCCGTGATCGCGATGGAGTTGGCGGAGGTCTGCCCCATCGGCACGACGACGCGATGGCCTTTCGCCGTCAGTCCCGCGATCACGTCCGGCGGCAAGCCGCGCTCGGCGCGCACCTCGTCCGGCAGCCATTGATGGTGCAGGCGCGGCGCATCGACGGCGGCGGCGATATCCATGCCGTAGTCGAGCACGTTGACGATGACTTGCAGCACCGTCGAGATGATGCGGCTGCCGCCGGGCGAGCCGGTCACCAGCACCGGCTTGCCATCCTTCAGCACGATGGTCGGCGACATCGACGACAGCGGCCGCTTGCCGGGGCCGGGCAGGTTGGCGGCGAAGCCGACCAGTCCGTAGGCGTTCGACGCGCCCGGCGCGGCGGTGAAATCGTCGAGTTCGTTGTTCAGCAGCACGCCGGTGCCCTCGGCCACCAGCCCGACGCCATAGCTGAAGTTCAGCGTGGTGGTGTTGCTGACCGCGTTGCCGTGGCTGTCGGCAATGGAGAAGTGCGTGGTGTTGTCGCCCTCGCGCGGCGGCGTCAGCGGCAGCATGTCGCCCCACGGCGTGGCGCGGTCGAGCGAAATGGTGGCGCGCTGGCGCGCGGCGTAGTCCTTCGAGGTCAGGCGCGCGATCGGCGCATCGACGAAGGCCGGATCGCCGAGGAAGCGGGCGCGGTCGGCATAGGCGCGCTTCATCGCCTCGATCAAGAGATGCAGCGAGTCGGCGGAGCCTTGCTTCAGGTCACGGAGCGCGAAGCCTTCGAGGATGTTCAGCGTCTCCAGCAGCACCACGCCGCCGGAGGACGGCAGCGGCATCGCCACAATGTCGTGACCGCGATAGCTGCCGCGTATCGGCTCACGTTCGATCGCGCGATACTGCGCAAGATCGTCCTGTGTGAGGATGCCGCCGGCGGCCTGAATGCCTTGCGCGAGCTTGTCGGCCACCGCGCCATGGTAGAAGCCGCGCGCGCCTTGCGCGGCGATCGCTTCCAGCGTCGCGGCGAGGTCGCGTTGCACCAGCCGGTCGCCCTGGCGCAGCGGCGAGCCATCGGCGCGGGAAAAAATTTTTCCGCTCGCCGGCCAGCGCGCCAGCCGGGCGTGCCACTGCGGCAAGGTATCGGCGGTGTCGTCGGCGACGGTGATGCCGTCGCGCGCCAACGCGATTGCCGGTTGCAGCAGTTGCGCCAGCGAAAGGCGGCCGGAGCCGTATCGTTCCAGCGCCAGCGTCAATCCGGCGACGGTGCCGGGTACGCCGATGCCGAGCGCCGAATTGCGCGACTTCGCCGGGTCCGGCTTGCCGTCGGATCCGAGAAACATGTTGCGCGTCGCGGCGGCGGGCGCGGTCTCGCGATAGTCGATGGCGATGTCGCGGCCGTCGGCAAGATGGATCAGCATGAAGCCGCCGCCGCCGATGTTGCCGGCGCGCGGATAGGTCACCGCCATGGCGAAGCCGGTGGCGACGGCGGCGTCGACCGCGTTGCCGCCGCGCACCAGCACGTCGCGGCCGACTCGCGCGGCGAGCGCTTCCTGCGCCACCACCATG
>JBASBO010000250.1:0-6751 GCA_049651165.1 Xanthobacteraceae bacterium
GCCGGCTCCTGGTCCGAAAGCCGCCCGTCCCCATGCGCCGCTGGTGCTGACGCCGCCGGTCGCGCGCGAGCAGCGGCCGGGTCTTTGAGCGAGAGACGTAATCCTATCGCCACGCGACGGCGTTGAAGCGCTGTGGCGGCACGGCGGCGGGCACTTGGGGCCGGCTTTCGCCGATCATCACCAGGCTGACGGCGCGGGTGCGGAAGTAATCGAGCACAAAGAGGCGGATTGCCGACGACAGGTTGTCGGTCTTGCGTTGCGTATCGATGCTGGTCAACTGCGCGGCCAGCGTAACGCCGTGCCGTGTGGCGATTTCCTTCAGGCTGTCCCAGAACGCGTCTTCGAGGCTGACGCTGGTCTTGCGGCCGCCGATCATCACCGATCGCTTGACCACCGCGTATTGCAGCGTCGCCGCGGAATCGGGTTCCGTGTCGTGATAGGAACAGGATGTTGTCATGAAATGCCCCCGGCTATGCGGCGACGCCTGCTGCGTCGTCGATCCTTGAGCGCGGACGATCAACGTCCGCACATCGATTCAAAATTATCTCGAAGGGCCGGCGCGGGATATTCGGTAAACAACCTAGGGGCGGTGATCCGATGTCGAATTCAAAGCCGCTACCGCGAGAGTCTGACTCAAAATTCCCTTGGTGTGCGGATTTCGCAGCACGAAAACGTCGTCCCTGCGCAGGCAGGGACCTATACGCCGCAGCGGTTCGACTTCATACACCGGAGCGAGTTTATTCTGTGATGACCAAGTCTGGGGTTATGGGTCCCTGCCCGCGCAGGACGACGCCGAGGTTGTTTGATTCCACCAACTCCATTCAGAGTGAGACTCTGATGTGTGGGCGGCTTCAACTTATCACTTCAGCCGAGCACCCGCACCGGCGCGCCGGCGAGCCAGGCTTCGATGTCTTCCACCATCTCGCGATAGTAGCAGCGGTAATTTTCCGCAGTGACGTAGCCGAGATGCGGCGTCAGCACCACGTTGTCGAGCTTGCGCAGCGGATGATCGCGCGGCAGCGGCTCCTCGCTGAATACGTCGAGCGCCGCGCCGGCGATGGCGCGGCGTTGCAGGGCGTCGAGCAGCGCCGCCTCATCGACGATCGGCCCGCGCGCGGTGTTGACCAGATAGGCGGTCGGCTTCATCCGGGCGAGGTCGTCGCGCGCAATCAGCCCGCGGGTGCGCTTGCTGAGGATGACGTGGATGCTGACGATATCCGACGTCGCCATCAATTCCTCCTTGCCGGCGTAAGCGACGCCTTCCGCCGTGCAGGCCTCTAGCGTGAGGTTCTGGCTCCATGCGATCACCTTCATGCCCATTGCCTGAGCTATGCCCGCGACCTTGCGCCCGAGCTTGCCGAGGCCGACGATGCCGAGCGTCTTGCCCTCGATGTCCTCGCCGAGCGTGGTCTGCCAGCGCTCGCCGGCCTTCATGCGCGCGCTTTCGAAACCGATGTGCCGCGTCAGTTCCAGCATCAGGCCGATGGCGAGACTCGCGGTCGGGCCGCCCATCGAAGCGGTGCCGCATACCGTGACGCCGCGCGTCTTGGCAGTGGCGAGATCGATGGAAGCGTTGCGCATCCCCGAGGTCAGCAGCAGTTTCAGTTTCGGCAGCGCGCCCAGCGTATCGGCGCGGAACGGCGTGCGCTCACGCATGGCGCAGACGATGTCGAAGTCCTGCAACGCGGCGATGGCTTCAGCAGCATCAGTGAACGGCTCGTCGAATACGGTAACGTCGACGCGGTCCGCGAGGCGCGGCCAGTCCGCCAGCCTCAATGCCACGTTCTGGTAGTCGTCGAGGATCGCGCAGCGCAGCCGGGTCATGGCAAAGGTCCGTCGGGGGATGGCATGGAGCAGCTATCGTCGCGCGCGACGCGCACGGATGCAACCGCCAGTGCGACGGTGACGGTTTAGCTCAGATCAGGTGGCGATGCGTCAGCGGTTCGCGCTTGGCCTGACAGGCGGGGCCGGGGCCGCGCATGTAGTGGCGCTCGGGGTGATAGGGGCTGAACGCCGCGACGATGAACTGGCGGAAGAAATCGACGATTTCGCGCCACGGTCCCGAGGCGGGCCGCTGGGTGAGGAGGGCCGGACCGGCCGGCTTCGATGTGATGATCGTGCTCATGGGACGCACTCTGACGCCGTTCATCGCGCCGTTCTGTGCGCTTCGTCACGGAGGCGCGGGCGGCGGGTGAACGCAAGGCGGCAGTTTCGTTGAAAATGATTAAAACCTGGTAAGAAATGGACCCGCGCCAGCCTGTCTTCATCCAGGGTTTGCAAAGACTTAACGCCGCGGTTGCCCTTTCGGCGCGGCATGGCTACATGAGCGGCGGATATCTCCCGGCAATCCCCCCAAATTCCCGACAGTCAAGGGCTCAAGGACCACGATGGCGCGCCAGTTCGTCTACTTCATGCAGGGCCTCACCAAGGCTTATCCGACCCGCAAGGTGCTCGATAACGTTCATCTGTCGTTCTACCCGGACGCCAAGATCGGCGTGCTCGGCGTCAACGGCGCGGGCAAATCGACGCTGCTTAGGATCATGGCCGGCCTCGACAAGGATTACACCGGCGAGGCGTGGGTCGCGGAAGGCGCGCGCGTCGGCTATCTGGAACAGGAGCCGCAACTCGACGCCGGCAAGACGGTTCGCGAGAACGTGATGGAGGGCGTCGCCAAGCAGAAGGCGATTCTCGACCGCTACAACGAACTGGCGATGAACTATTCGGACGAGACCGCCGACGAGATGACCAAGTTGCAGGACGAGATCGAGGCGGCCGGCCTGTGGGATCTCGACAGCAAGGTCGATCAGGCGATGGACGCATTGCGCTGTCCGCCGGACGACGCGGACGTGACCAAACTCTCCGGCGGCGAGCGCCGCCGCGTCGCGCTGTGCCGTTTGCTGCTCGACCAGCCGGAACTGTTGTTGCTCGACGAGCCGACCAACCACCTTGATGCCGAAAGCGTGTCGTGGCTGGAAGGGCACCTGCGCAACTATCCCGGCGCGATCCTGATCGTCACCCACGACCGCTACTTCCTCGACAACGTCACCGGCTGGATTCTCGAACTCGACCGTGGCCGCGGCATCCCCTACGAGGGCAACTACTCGTCTTGGCTGGTGCAGAAGCAGAAGCGGCTGGAGCAGGAAGGCCGCGAGGACGCCGCGCACCAGAAGACGCTGGCGCGCGAGCAGGAATGGATCGCGGCCTCGCCCAAGGCGCGGCAGGCGAAATCCAAGGCGCGCTACCAGCGCTACGAGGAACTGCTGGCCAAGGCCAGCGAGAAGCAGACCCTGACCGCGCAGATCGTTATTCCTGTCGCCGAACGTCTCGGCAACAACGTCATCGATTTCGACGGGCTGTCGAAATCGTTCGGCGACCGACTGTTGATCGACAACCTCACCTTCAAGCTGCCGCCCGGCGGCATCGTCGGTGTCATCGGCCCCAACGGCGCCGGCAAGACCACGCTGTTCCGCATGATTACCGGGCAGGAGAAGCCCGACGCCGGCACCATCACCATCGGCGAGACGGTGCATCTGGGCTATGTCGATCAGTCGCGCGATGCACTCGACGGCTCGAAGACGGTGTGGGAGGAAATCTCCGGCGGCAACGACCAGATTCTGCTTGGCAAGAAGGAAGTCAATTCGCGCGGCTATTGCTCGGCGTTCAACTTCAAGGGCGCGGACCAGCAGAAGAAGGTCGGCGCGCTGTCGGGCGGCGAGCGCAACCGCGTGCATCTGGCCAAGATGCTCAAGTCCGGGGCCAACGTGCTGCTGCTCGACGAGCCGACCAACGATCTCGACGTCGATACGCTGCGCGCGCTGGAAGAAGCGCTGGAGGATTTCGCCGGCTGCGCCGTGGTCATCAGCCACGACCGCTGGTTCCTCGACCGCATCGCCACGCATATTCTGGCGTTCGAGGGCGACAGCCACGTCGAATGGTTCGAGGGCAACTTCCAGGACTACGAGAAGGACAAGATGCGCCGCCTCGGCCAGGACTCGATCATCCCGCACCGGGTGAAGTACAAGAAGCTGACGCGGTAGAAAAGCTACGTTGAGCTAGATGTAAATGTCAGATTATTTCGATATCGTCGGTACAATAGAAAGGCACCGACGAGATTGGTGTAACCGGTATCACACCTTCCGTTCGTGGGAGCATTGCTATCACTTTTTTGGACGACGACCGATCGATCGTGAATTGGCATGTCTGCATCTCGCAGCCTACTTAGCCAATTTCGGCATGTATCGGGGCTCAAGCTTTTTGAGCACCATGGAATACAGGGCTCATGAAAGAGCTGTCAAAGAACTTGATGACTACTCTGATTGCTTGCGAAGCGTTACCCTGCTCAATTTGGAAGGACGGCTGGATGCTGTGTTTTCGCTGAAGAGTAGATTGAAGGATTCTTATGCTACCGAGATAAACACTCGTGCGGCAACTGATGTTCTTATCACAAAAATTATGATGGGTGCGTTAGGATGCGTGCCAGCGTTCGATCGCTATCTATGTATTGGTTTGAAGGAGTGTGGATTGCCACAATCTTTTTCGAAGAAGAAGTACTGCGAGGTGCTGAAATTTTGTAAAGACGAATTGGGTGATTTTGAGAAAGCGCAGCGCTCGCTTACTCAGAATGGCGGTGTTGACTATCCACTAATGAGAGTCGTTGATATCTATTTTTGGCAGCTTGGGTTTGAAGCTGCGGGTAGAATTGAACCAGGTCGATCTACCCCACCTTCTCCGCCAGCCACATCTTGATGAGCGACTGATACGGCACGTCTCGCTTGTTGGCGGCGATCTTGATCTGCTCCAGCAGGCCGATCGGCAGGCGGATCGAGATCGACTGCGTCGAAGGCTTCAGGTTCGGGAAGCGTGCGCGCGTCGCCTTGCTCCAATCGACATAGTCGGTGGAGTCATGCGTTTCCCAGAATTTCCGCTCCACGGCCTCGCTCTTGAAGGCGGGGATGGGCTTAGGCTTGCTCATAGACCTTCCGCTCCTTTGCAATCCGCCTCCCGGTTCATTATTGAAGCGGGAGAGCCATACCAACAGACTGGAATCCGCCCATGGCCGACTGGAGCGCGCAGCAATATCTGAAATTCGAGGACCAGCGCACGCGGCCGGCGCGTGATCTGCTGGCGCAGATTCCGTCGGAGGATCCGCGCACCGTGGTCGATATCGGCTGCGGGCCTGGCAATTCCACCGAGCTTCTGGCGCGGCGCTGGCCGCAGGCGGCGATCACCGGCATCGATACCTCGGCGGACATGCTCAAGCAGGCGCGGGCGCGGCTGCCGGGGCAGACCTTCATCGAGGCCAACGTGGCGCACTGGCTGCCGCCCGCCGGCGCCGACGTGCTGTTCGCCAACGCGGTGTTCCAGTGGGTGCCCGATCACCTCAAGCAACTTGTCCGCCTCGTCGGCACGCTGGCGCCGGGCGGCGTGCTGGCGGTGCAGATGCCGGACAATCTCGACGAGCCGTCGCACATCCTGATGCGTGAGGTGGCGCACGAGGAGCCGTTCCGCGACGTGCTCGCCAACGCGGTGCGGCTGCGCGACGCGCTGCCGCGGCCGCGCATTTATTATGACGCCCTGAAACCGCTCTGCACCCGCCTCGACATCTGGCACACGATCTATAACCATGTGCTCGACGACGCCGACGCCATCGTCGAATGGGTCAAGGGCACCGGCCTGCGGCCGTTCCTCGATCCGCTGCAAATGCCCGAGCGCAAGCTCTACCTCGCCGAATACGCCGCGCGGGTGGCGGCCGCCTATCTGCCGCAGGCTGACGGCAAGGTGCTGCTGCGCTTTCCGAGGATTTTCATCGTCGCGGTGCGCTGAGTTGAGCGGCGAGCATGGACGAAAGGAACAGGATCCCGTCCTGTGAATTACTGATGGGGGGCTCGACAACGGCGGCTCGCGTCTCATATTGAGCGTCCCGCCCGATCGATTTTCAACCCAGAGCCATTTTCATGTCCATGACTCCCGAGACGCCGCTGCCGCCGCCCGGCCCCGCCCGGCTGCGGCCGATCCCGCTATTGATCTTCAGCTCGCGCTGGCTGCAATTGCCGCTCTATGTCGGGCTCATCATCGGGCAGGCGGTCTATGCCGTGCTGTTTCTCAAGGAACTCTGGCACCTCGTCGCCCACGCCTTCGATTTCTCCGAGCAGCAGATCATGCTGGTGGTGCTGAGCCTGATCGACGTGGTGATGATCTCCAACCTTCTGGTGATGGTGATCGTCGGCGGCTACGAGACATTCGTGTCGCGCCTCAATCTTGAAGGACATCCCGACGAGCCGGAATGGTTGAACCATGTCAACGCCAGCGTGCTCAAGATCAAGCTGGCGATGGCCATCATCGGCATCTCCTCGATCCACCTGCTGCGCACTTTCATCGAGGCCGGCGGCCTCGGCAGCGGCAAGACCAATTACACGGAGACCGGCGTGATGTGGCAGACCATCATCCATCTCGTCTTCATTGTTTCGGCGGTCGGCATCGCTTATGTCGATCGCCTGTTGAGCGAGACCGAGCACGCGGCTCAAGCCGCCGGCGCGCATCATTGAACCGCGCGTCGCCACGCCGCCGGCTTGCGTTGGCGCTGTCGGCGCTTGTGGCATTGTGCGTGACGATGCCGCAAGCCCGCGCCGCCGATGCCGGCTTCGCGCGCTTCATCGCTTCGGTCTGGCCGGACGCGCAAAAGGCCGGCGTGACGCGCGCGGCGTTTGAGGCGCAGACGCGCGGCCTGGAGCCGGACTACAAGCTGCCCGAT
>JBASBO010000251.1:0-5733 GCA_049651165.1 Xanthobacteraceae bacterium
GGATCGTCCGCACCGCATCCGGCGCGTCGACGGCCGCGCCGTTGGCGAACGCGAGCAGCGTAAAACCCCGCTCCGCGCCGATGAACGCCTCGGTGAGAAACGTGTGGCCACCGTCGCGGGTCCGCAAGGGCGTGTCCGGCATCGACGCGCCGGGCGGCGGCCCGCCGTTCCACGTATCCGCATCCGGCGTCGAGAGCGGCGTCGCGTAGCGCGAGGGCACCGACAGCCGGCCGCCGTTGATCATGCGCTTGCCGAACTCGGTTTCTTTCGCCAGCGCCAGCACCGCCTGACGCAGCCGCGCCTCCTGCCTGGTCGCCGGGGCCATGAAATCGGTCGAGCGGGTCGATTCGCGGATGTTCTCGTCCGCCGCGAGGCTGCGCTCGACGTGGTAGCTCTCCAGCAACGCCTCGGGCGACTCGCCGCGCAGCACCCGCGTCAGTTTCCATGCCAGATTCTCCGCGTCCTCAAGACCGGAATTGGCCCCGCGCGCACCGAACGGCGACACCTGATGCGCGCAGTCGCCGGCGAACAGCACGCGGCCGTGGACGAAGCGATCCATGCGGCGGCACTGGAACCGGTAGACCGAGATCCATTCGAACTCGAAGCTGTCATGCCCCAGCATCCGCGCGATGCGCGGCCGCACGGTCTCGGGGCGGCGCTCGATCGCGGCGTCGGCCTGCGGGCTCAGTTGCAGGTCGATGCGCCAGACGTTATCGGGCTGGCGATGCAGCAACGCCGAGCGGCCGCTGTGGAACGGCGGATCGAACCAGAACCAGCGCTCGGTGGGAAATTCGGCGGTCATCTTGACGTCGGCGATCAGGAATTGATCGTCGAACGCCTGACCGCGAAAATCCGCGCCGACCAGCGCGCGCAGCGTCGAGCGCGCGCCGTCGCAGGCCACGACGTAATCGGCCGCCAGACGGTACGGCCCCTCCGGCGTCTCGACGCTCAAGAGCACATAGTCGTTGCGCTGCTCCAGCGCGGTCACCCGGTTGCGCCAGCGCAGGTCGATCCCCGGCAACCGCCGCGCGCGGTCCACCAGATAGGCTTCGGCGTAATACTGTTGCAGGTTGATGAAGGCCGGCATCTTGTGGCCGTCTTCCGGCAGCAGGTTGAACTGATAGAGCTGGTGCTCGCCGTGGAAGATTTTCCCGACGCTCCACACCACGCCCTTCTCGATCATGCGGCCGCCGACGCCGAGCCGGTCCCAGTATTCCAGTGAGCGCTTGGAGAAGCAGATGGCGCGCGAGCCCTCGCCGATGCGGTCGGCGTCGTCGAGCAGCACCACCGGCGCGCCGCGTTGCGCCAGATCGATCGCCAGCGACAGCCCGACCGGCCCCGCGCCGACCACCACCACCGGGTGACGGACGACGTCCGACGCCGCCCGGTCCTGATCGGGATGGCGGCGATAGCCGAACTGAAGGGTGTGCTGCGTCATTGCCGCTTTCGTACGCGCTCCCGAGGTTTGCATTGCGCGGCCCCGCGGGCCGGACAGGATCATGCTCCGCTGGAACGAGAATCGCCAGAGTCCGCCGTCGCGAACGAGCGCGACGGGGCGAGGTGCAGCGCGAAGGCGTCGGCCTTGTCGCTGGCGCGCGGATAGATCGCGCAGACCAGCGGATCGTGTCCGGGGATGACGCGGTCGGGATGCCCGGCCAGCCGCTCGGCGGTGGCCCAGCCCTCGATCATGTCGCCGACGTTGTAGACGATCGGGAACGGGCTGCGCCGATGCAGGTTGGCGTAGTAATGCGCGGCGTCCGACGCCAGCACCACCGTCCCGCGCGCGGTCGCCACCCGCACGATCTGCAAGCCGTCGGAATGGCCGCCGACGTGGTGCAGCGTCACCCCCGGCGCGACCTCGCCAGCGCCGCGATGAAACACCACGCGCTCGCCGTAGACGTGGCGCACCATCAGCGTCACGTCCTCCACCGAGAACGGATGACGCAGCGCGCCGTGGCACATGCAGCGCCCGGTGGCGTAGCTCATCTCGCGATCCTGCAAATGGAAGCGCGCGTTGGGAAAACGGTCGAGGTTGCCGGCGTGGTCGTAATGCAGGTGCGTCACCACTACGTCGCGGATGCCGTCGGCGGAAACGCCGAACGCCGCCAGCGCATCGACCGGGTTGAGCGTCAGCGTGCGGCTGCGCGCCTTCGCCGCGACCGCGCTGAAGCCGGTGTCGACCAGAATGTCGCGGCCGCCGCCGCGGATCAGCCAGACGAAATAGTCGAGATCGGACGCTGTCGTCTCGTGCGGATCGGGGCTGAGGAAATTCATCTGCGGCGTGCGCGGCGACATCGTCGCATAGCGGATGGCGAAGATTTCGTATTGCTGCGACACCGGCGATCCTCTCGTTGCGTTTCTTTTCTTCCCCCATTGAGGCCGGCAGGGATGCAAATGTCAAAAGCCCCGATGTCCCGGTTCGAAGGCTCCCGGTTTGAACCTCGCCGATCCGGCCCGCGTCCTATTGCGTGAGCCGCCTGATTTCGGGCCGCGCGGACCGACCGGCCTCTATGTGACTGACATCACATTCTTCTCCGCGACGCGAGCGATAATGGCGGACATCGCAATTCAAACCGAATGGAGACGAAGATGATGAGCCGGCGGAATTATCTGGGCACCACCCTCGCCCTCGCGCTCCTCGCTGGCGGCGTCGTCATGACGTCCGCCCCGCTGCCGGCGATGGCCGGCGAACTGTCGACGCAGCAGATCATCGACGGCCTGAAGCCGAAGACACGCAGCCTGAGTTCATCGGCGCGTTCCGGCCTCAACGCCGCCGACGCCACCTTTATCAACCGCGTGCGCGGCCAGAGCCGGTCGCTGTCGCTGGGCGAGCGCCAGCGGATGGCGGAGATCGCGGCCAAGCGGCCGAAGATCGACGTCGAGATCAATTTCGACTTCAACTCGGCCGAGGTGACGCCCGCCGCAGAGCCGCAGCTCAACAGCCTGGGTCAGGCGCTGACCAGCCCGGAACTGGCCGGGGGGGTGGTCATGCTGGGCGGCCACACCGACGCCAAGGGCGGCGACGACTACAATCAGAAACTGTCGCAGCGCCGCGCCGAGACGGTCAAGCGCTTCCTGATCGAGAACTACAAGCTGGCCCCGGACCTGCTGTTGACCTCGGGCTACGGCAAATCGGGCCTCAAGAACGCCGACGATCCCTATGCCGCCGAGAACCGCCGCGTCGAGATCGTCAACGTCGCGGAAAAGGATCAGGCCGAGAGCAGGCAAGAGGCCAAATGATCCTCAAGTGATCCTCAAGTCGCCGCCGCCCGCGTTGCCGGCGCCGGGCGGCGATTTGAAAATGCGGGAGGCGTAAGGTACGGTCGCGCGCACGCTCTTGGTTTTGGATTGTCACGTTCTTCGGACCGCCGCCTCATGAGATTGCGCATCGCCCTTTTTGCCGCGTTGTCGATGCTGGTGACGCCCGTCGTCGCCGCGATTCCGGTCCACGCCGCCGGCGACCGCGTCGCGCTGGTGATCGGCAACGCCAAATATCCCGACAACGAAGCGCCGCTGAAGGAGCCGGTCAACGACGCCCGCGACATCGCCGACGAACTGAAGCGCGACGGCTTCGACGTCGAGATCGGCGAGAACCTCACCGGCGACGCCATGCGCCGCGCCCTCGATGCGTTCTACGGCCGCATCACGCCGGGCTCGGCGGCGCTGGTCTTCTTCAGCGGTTTCGGCATCCAGTCGGCGCGGCAGAGCTACATCCTGCCGGTCGACGCCCAGATCTGGACCGAGGCCGACGTGCGCCGCGACGGCTTCAGCCTCGAAACCATCCTCGGCGAGATCAACAGCCGGGGCGCGGGCGTCAAGATCGCCCTGCTCGACGCCTCGCGCCGCAACCCGTTCGAGCGGCGCTTCCGCAGCTTTTCCGCCGGCCTCGCGCCGGTGATCGCGCCGAGCGGCACGCTGGTGATGTATTCCGCCGCGTTGAGTTCGGTGGTCAGCGACTCTGGCGCCGAGCGCAGCCTGTTCGTCGGCGAACTGCTGAAGGAGATCCGCGTCCCCGACCTCACCGCCGAGGAGACGCTGAACCGCACCCGCGTCGGCGTCACCCGCGCCTCGCGCAGCGAGCAGGTGCCGTGGATCTCGTCGTCGCTGGCGGAGGATTTCGCCTTCGTCCCGGGCAGCCCCAAGGTCGCGACCACAGAACCGGCGAAGGCCGAAGCGGCGATCGAGCCGGCGCGGATCGACCAGGCGCGGGTCGAGCCCGAGGGCAAGCCGCCCGCCGCGGAGGCCGCCAAGCCGCAGGTCACCGCCAAGACGGAACCGGTCGCCCCGCCCGCCAAATCCGAGCCCCCAAAGACCGAGCCGGCGAAGCCCGAGACGCAGGTCGCGGCGCTGGCCGACGACCCCACCGTCAAGGCCCTCAACAGCAAGCTCGCCGCCGACCCGAAGGACGCCAATTCGTACTACCGGCGCGGGCAGGTCTACGCCAGCAAGGGGGCCTACAGCGCGGCGATCAAGGATTTCGACGAGACGCTGAAGCTCAATCCGCGTGACGTCGAGGCGCTCAACAACCGCTGCTGGACCCGCACCGTGGTCGGCGACCTCGCGACCGCGCTCAAGGATTGCAACGAGGCGCTGCGGCTGCGGCCCGGCTTCGTCGATGCGCTGGACAGCCGCGGCCTGCTCCATCTCAAGAGCGGCAAGCCGAAGGACGCCATCGCCGATTTCGACGCCGCGCTGAAAATCAACCCGCGCCTGACCTCGTCGCTCTATGGCCGCGGCCTCGCCCGGCAGCGCAGCGGCAACGCGGCGGCCGGCGAACTGGACATGACCAACGCCCGCGCCATGGACCCGAATATCGTCAAGGAATTTGCCGGCTATGGCGTGAATTGATCGTGGCGCGCCACCGCCCCGCCGGGCGGATCGGCCGCACCTGAATTATCAGCCCGCGACGCGCTCCCGGCGCGTCGCCATTTCATCGAGCCGGCGGTGCTGGCATTTTTGTTCTGGTTGCAAGCGGAGGATTTCATCATGGCAAACCCGTCGAAGCGACACCATCGCGGCGCGTTCCGCTCCTTATTGGCCCTCGGGATGCTGGCGGCGCTCGGCGGCGGCATCGCGACCGCGGCCGAAGTCAGCGAGAGCCAGATCCTGCAAGCCCTGAAGCCGGCGGCCAGGCCGCTGACCCGCAGCCTGTCGATGGCCCCGCCGCGCGAAACCGCGACCTCGCCCACCGACGCCCGCTTCATCGACACGGTGCGCAACCGCGCCACCCGCTCGCTGTCCTCCGGCGAACGCCAGCAGATCGCGACGATCGCCGACCAGCGGCCGAGCATCGATCTCGAAATCAACTTCGACTACAACTCGGCGACCATCGGCGCGCAGGCCCGGTCCGCGGTCGAGGCGCTGGGGCGGGCGCTGACCAATCCCGACCTGAAAGGCTCGACCTTCCTGCTCGCCGGCCACACCGACGCGGCCGGCAGCGATGCCTACAACCAGACGCTGTCGGAGCGCCGCGCCGACGCGGTGAAGCAGTATCTGGTCGAGAAATTCGCGATTCCCGCCACCGATCTGGTCACCGCCGGCTACGGCGAGACGCGGCTGAAGAAGCCGGACGCGCCGCGCGACGCCGCCAACCGCCGCGTGCAGGTCGTCAACATGCAGAACAAGACGGCGTCGAGCCAGTAAGTCCCTTTGCGAACCCGACAGGCGACGCCGCCCATGATCGAACCCGACCGTCCGCCGCCGGTGGCGCATCACACATCCGTTGCGCCACGA
>JBASBO010000252.1:0-6181 GCA_049651165.1 Xanthobacteraceae bacterium
CACCACGGCGGCGGCGATGGCGAAGCTGTTCGACGACGTGAGCGCGACGGTCGGCAGGCCCGACATCGCCATCAACACCGTCGGCAAGGTGCTGAAGAAACCGATCCTCGACATCTCGGAAGCGGAATATGACGAGATGAGCGCGGTCAACGCCAAGGCGGCGTTCTTCTTCCTCAAGGAAGCCGGCCGCCATCTCAACGATAACGGCAGGATTTGTACGGTGGTGACGTCGCTGCTCGGGGCGTTCACCCCGTTCTATGCGTCATATGCCGGCACCAAGGCTCCCGTGGAGCATTTCACCCGCGCCGCCGCCAAGGAGTTCGGCGAGCGCGGTATCTCGGTCACCGCGATCGGCCCCGGTCCGATGGATACGCCGTTCTTCTATCCGGCCGAGGGCGCGGACGCGGTCGCCTATCACAAGACGGCGGCGGCGCTGTCGAAATTCTCGAAGACCGGACTGACCGATATCGAGGACATCGTGCCGTTCGTTCGCTTCCTGGTGTCGGACGGCTGGTGGATGACCGGGCAGACCATTCTGGTCAACGGCGGCTACACCACCAAGTAGTGCCGTGCGGCACGCCGGCACCGCCGCAAATTACCGTTCCTATTGTTTATTGTTGTTCTAAACTAGGGAGGAAACAGGACAGGCTTGCGAGGCAGGCTTGCGAGCCATGGGAGTGCAGACGATGCAGCAGGATGTGATGGCGCGCAGCCCCGCGCCGGACGACAGGATCGATCTCGTGATGCTGGCCGCGGATCTCAACGCGCTGTTGCGCCTCAAGACCACGGTGATCGGCATGAAGATGTTCGCCACCGTGGCGGAGATGGAGGCGATCCCGAAGATCCGCCGTCCCACCGCGATCCACACCACCGACCAGATCGTCAGCATGGCGTCGCGGCTGGGCTGGACCGTCGGCATCACCTCCGCCGACCTCGTCGGCGCGCAGTGCCGCGCGGTGATCGGGCTGGCGCCTGTGGACGACAAGTTTCTCGCCGGCGAAGCCTATGTCGGGGTCTGGCACGGCACGCAACCGGATGCGCAAGCGCGGCAGGAGGCGCTCTGCACGGTGCCTTACGGCCGCTATCAGGCGATGGCGGTGAGCCCGATCGCCAGCGGCCGGCTCGATCCGCCGGACATCTGTCTGGTCTACGCCACGCCGGGCCAGATGATTATCCTCGTCAACGGCCTGCAATATACCGGCTACAAGAAGTTCGAGTGGAGCGTGGTCGGCGAAACCGCGTGCGCTGATTCGTGGGGACGGGCGCTCGCCACCGGCGAGCCCAGCCTGTCGCTGCCATGCTTCGCCGAGCGCCGCTACGGCGGCGTGCCGGACGAGGAGATGCTGATGGCGCTCTCTCCCGCGCACCTCGCCAAGGCGGTCGTCGGGATGAAGGCGCTGGCCAAGAACGGCTTGCGCTATCCGATCGCGCCATACGGCATCCAGAGCGACGTGCGCGCCGGCATGGGCGTGTCCTACGCCAACAAGTAAGCGCCCTCGTGCGACGGCGGCAGGCGCGATACGCTCAGCGCTCCCTTTCCCGTTTACGGTGAGAGGGTTGGGGTGAGGGGCTGTGCATTTCGCCGCCGCAAATTTTTGTGTCGTGCGCGGGCTTGACCCGCGCGCCCATCCATCTTCAAAGAAGGTGGATCGCCGGCGCGCGCCGGGTCAATGGACGGAGTGACGATGAAGCCCTCGGCCGCATTCGATATCGTTGTCTATGGCGCCAGCGGCTTCACCGGCCGGCTGGTCGCGGAATATCTGGCGACCCGCAGCGGCGCGCCGCGCGACGTCAAATGGGCGATGGCGGGGCGCAGCCGCGACAAGCTCGCCGCCGTGCGCGACGAGATCGGCGCGCCGAAAGATATTCCGTTGATCGCCGCCGACGCCGCCGATCCCGATTCGCTCGACGCCATGCTGAAGCAGACGCGCGCGGTCCTGACCACGGTCGGGCCGTATCAGCTTTACGGCACCGAACTGGTCGCGGCCTGCGCGGCGAGCGGCACCGACTATCTCGACCTGTGCGGCGAGCCGGTGTGGATGCGGCAGATGATCGACGCGCATCAGGCGGCGGCGCAGGCGTCGGGCGCGCGCATCGTGTTCTCCTGCGGCTACGATTCGATTCCCTCCGAGCTTGGCGTGTTCTTGCTTCAGGACGCCGCGAAAAAAGCGTTCGGCGTGCCGTTTCCTCGCGTGAAGGGCCGCGTGCGCGAGATGAAGGGCACGTTCTCCGGCGGCACCGCCGCCAGCATGAAGGCGATCTTTTCCGCCGCCGCCAACGACCCGAGCCTGCTGCCGATGCTGCGCGATCCGTTCGTGCTGACGCCGGGCTTTGTCGGGCCGAAGCAGCCGCCCGGCAACAAGCCGCTGTTCGACGACGACCTCAACGTCTGGCTCGCGCCGTTCGTGATGGCGAACATCAACACCCGCAACGTCCACCGCTCGAACTTCCTGATGGGTTTTCCCTACGGGCAGGATTTCGTCTACGACGAGATGATGGTCGCCGGTCCCGGCGATGCCGGAGAGGCGGCGGCGAAAGCTCTCGTCGCCGCCAACAACAAGATGGGCGCGCAGGGCGGCCCGAGGCCCGGCGAGGGGCCATCGAAGGCGGAGCGCGAAGCTGGCTCCTTCGATCACCTCTTTCTCGGCGTCGCGCCGGATGGCCGGCAGATGCGCGCCGTGGTGACCGGTGACCGCGACCCCGGTTACGGCAGCACCGCGAAGATGATCGCAGAGAGCGCGATCTGTCTGGTGTTCGAGGCGGACAACGTGCCGGGCGGCTTCTGGACGCCGGGCGCGGCGCTCGGTCATCGCCTCGTCAAGCGCCTGAGCGATCACGCCGGCATGACGTTCGCGATCGAGGGTTAGGCCGCGGCGCGCCGCGCGGTTAGAGCGTTTTCAAGCGAAATGGATATCGGTTCGCGTAAAGAAAACGCGTCAAAATAAGAATCTAGAGCCCCGTTCCGATTTGATCGGAACGGGCTCTAGCGAGCCAGCGCTGGTTGGCGGCGAACAGTCCCCACATCACCCCGGTCATCATCCAGAAGTGCCGCCAGTGGTCGGTGTCGATCACGAAGCCTTCGCCGGCGGTGCCGACGAAGGCCGCGAACACCGCCAGATAAAGCCGCTGCCACGGCGCGCGGACGAAAGCGTAGCGGAAGCCGAACGCGATCGTGGTGAGGATCAGCGCCGGATAGCACACGCCGCTGATCCAGCCGCCCGACATGAAGGCGTTGAGGAACGAGTTGTGCGTGTCCTCCGGGAAGTAGCGGGTGAACTGCAACGGCCCGATGCCGAACGGCAGGTCGAGCGCCATGCGCGCGCCGAGAATGTGCCGGCCGAAGCGGCCGAAGCGGCCCTCGTCGTAGCTCTGGTCGAAACTGGCGCGCTGCCGGAACAGCGCTTCCACCGAATCCAGCGACAGCAGGATCAACAGCAGCGCCACGCCCGCCGCCAGCGCCACCATCGCCATGACGACGATGCGTGAACGTTCCGCATTGGTGCGGCTGGTCAGCACCATCATCAACAGCATGAAGGCCGCCGACAGGATGAACAGCCCCCAGGCGGCGCGTGAGAACGCCAGCAACAGCGCCAATGTAATCACGCCGAGGATCAGCGTGCCGCGTAGCGCCTTGCCGAAGCGGTTGCTGACCACGCCTTGCAGCACGAACAGCGCCGGCAGCACCAGGAAGGCGGAGAACACGTTGGGGTCCTTGAACGGCCCCATGGCGCGGCCGTACAGCGTGAACAGCGCGTTGGTGCCGGGGATCAGGCTGAAATAGCCGACGATGCCGGCGAGCGCGGCGATCACCGCGCCGCAGATCAGGCCGCGCCGCAGCGCGTCGAGCCGCGCGGCGGTGTCGTCGGCGATCGCCATGGCGAAGAACACCGCGGTGATCGCCATGTACCACGACGTCATCACCCACATCACGATCCGGCTCTCTCCCATCAGGCCGGCCGCCGAGATCGTGTAGCCGATATTGATGAGGAACAGCAGCATCGCCAGCGGCAGGAGCGCGAGCTTCAGCCGCAGGCCGGTCGCGACCATGACGACGATGGCGAGAAAGGTCGCGAGTTCATAGGGGCTCGGCTCGACGAACACCACGGCTCCGGCCACGCCCGTCAGCCACAACAGGGCGCGCTGCAACGACGCGACGCGCGGCGCGGCGAGGGCCGGGGAGAAAGCGCCATGGCTCGCCGCGATATCGCTCATCACACGCTCACGCTCTTACGCGATACATCCACTCGTCCGCACGGGAATCAGTACGCATTCTCCGCCTTCAACAGCGCGATCGGCGTCTTCATGAGGATGTAGAGATCGAACAGCACCGACCAGTTCTCGATGTAATAGAGATCGAACTCGACGCGCTTCTGGATCTTCTCCTCGCTGTCGACCTCGCCGCGCCAGCCGTTGACCTGCGCCCAGCCGGTGATGCCCGGCTTGACGCGGTGGCGGGCAAAGTAGCCGTCCACCGTTTCGTCGAACAGCCGGCTCTTGAGCTTGCCTTGCACTGCGTGCGGGCGCGGCCCCACCAGCGACAGGTTGCTCTTGAACACCACGTTGAAAAGCTGCGGCAGTTCGTCGAGGCTGCTCTTGCGGATGAACTTGCCGACGCGGGTGACGCGCGGATCGTTCTTGGTCACCACCTTGCTGGCGAGCGGATCGGCGTGGTTGTGATACAGCGAGCGGAACTTGAACACGTCGATGCGCTCGTTGTTGAAGCCGAAGCGCTTCTGCCGGAACAGCACCGGCCCCGGACTGTCGAGCTTGATGGCGAGCGCGATCAGCGCCATCACCGGCGCCAGCAGCACCAGCAGGATGCCACCGACGACATGGTCGAACAGCCATTTCATCACCTGATCCCAGTCGGTGATCGGCGCTTCGAACACGTCGAGCGTCGGCACCTTGCCGAGATAGGAGTAGGAGCGCGGGCGGAAGCGCAGTTTGTTGGTGTGCGCCGAAAGGCGGATATCGACCGGCAGCACCCAAAGCTTCTTCAGCATGTCGAGGATGCGCGTCTCGGCCGAGATCGGCATCGCGAACAGCACCAGATCGAGCCGGGTGCGGTGGGCGAATTCGACGATATCGTCGATCTTGCCGAGCTTCGGCAGACCGGCGCAGGTGTCGAGCGCGCGGTCGTCGGCGCGGTCGTCGAACACGCCGAGGATTTCGAGGTCGGAATCGTCCTGCTCGCCGAGCAGCCGGATCAGCTTCTCGCCGTTCTCGTCGGCGCCGACGATGACGGTGCGGCGGTCGAGGCGGCCCTCGCGTCCCCACTGGCGGATCAGGCTGCGCAGCAAGATACGGCTGGCGATCAGCGCGGCGAGGCCGACGGTGAAAAAGGCCGACAGCCACAGCCGCGAGAACGTGGAGCCGATTTTGAGGAAGAACGACACGCCGATGAACAGCAGGAACACCAGCGCCCACGCCGAGATCATCCGCGTCATCTGCCGCAACTGGCCGCGGAACGCCTGCACCTGATAGATGTCGGCGGCCTGAAACATCGTCACTGCGGTCAGCGTCATGGCGGCGATGGCGGTCGGGTAGAACCAGTTGAAATTATCCATGCGCGCGACGTAGCCGAGATAGAGCGCGAACCCGACGGTCGCGATGATGACGACGTCGGCAAGCCGCACCAACCCGGCGATCACCACCGGCGAATAGGCTTGTCTGACCTTGCGGTTGGTCACTTCGAGCGCGGCCGGCGACAGCCGGCGGCGACGCTCGATGCGAGGCGCGTCGCCGCCATTGCTGGCGGCGTCTTCGATGACGGAGCGGGCGTTGAGGAGTGTCACGGCGAAGGTCCACGGGTTCGCATGAACGCTGTTGCCGGTAAATATAGGGGCCGCGCCCCGATTGTTTGGTGAACGCGGGCGCGGATTCGAGCGGGGCCGTCGCGAATGGTTAACGCTTTGTCAACGCCTCGCGATAGCCGGCGATGACGCCCTCGACCATGCTTTTCTGCGAGAAGTGCTGGAAGATGCGCTCGCGCAGCGTTTTCGTCCGCTCCCGCGCGGCGTCCTCGTCCTGTATCGCGGCGAGGATCGCGGCGGCGGCCGCGGCCGGCGAGTTGGGCGCGAACAGGGCGTCGCGGTGCGGCCCGAAGATTTCGGGAATGCCGCCGACATCGGCGGCGATCATCGGCACGCCGGCGGCGGCGGCCTCGATCACCACATAGGGC
>JBASBO010000253.1:0-2828 GCA_049651165.1 Xanthobacteraceae bacterium
CTGCCCGGCGGCCGCGGCGTGGTCGAGCTTGGCGACGTCGTCGGCGTGTCGCGCGAGCCGGCGTCGTGGCCGGTGTTCCGCCATAACGGCCGCCCCGCCGAGATGGTGATGGCCGAACTCGCCGGCGCCTATGAAGCGCCGATTTACGGGATGCTCGCGGTGCGCGACGCCATCGAGCGGATCGACTGGGGCAACCTGCCCAAGCCCGAAATTGCGCTGCACGGCCAGCCCGCCGACGAGAGCCGCCCGACGCTGTTGTGGGACGGCGAATGGGAGGTGACGTGGGTCACCTTCCGCGACATGGGCGCGGCCTTCATGGTGGCGATCCTCGGCATCTACATCCTGGTGGTCGCGCAGTTCGGCTCGTTCAAGCTGCCGCTGGTGATCCTGACGCCGATCCCGCTCACCTTCATCGGCATCATGCTCGGACATTGGCTGTTCAACGCACCGTTCACGGCGACCTCGATGATCGGCTTCATCGCGCTGGCCGGCATCATCGTGCGCAACTCGATCCTGCTGGTGGATTTCATCCGCCACGCGCGCCGGCCCGATCAGCCCTTGCGCGATATCCTGCTGGAAGCCGGCGCGATCCGCTTCAAGCCGATCCTTTTGACCGCCATCGCGGCGATGATCGGCGCGGCGGTGATCCTCACCGACCCGATCTTTCAGGGGCTGGCGATCTCGCTGCTGTTCGGCCTCGCGTCCTCCACGGCGCTGACCGTGCTGGTCATCCCGGCGATCTACGTCGTGCTGCGCGGCGGCCGACGCACCCCGCCGTCCCCGTCGTCCACGGCCGAGGCCGGTGCGGCATCATCCTGAACCAGAGGAGTCTGCCATGAGCTATTACTTCGCCAAGACGCTTCACTGCTCGTTCGACGAGGCCGTGCAGCACACGACCGACGCGCTGAAGGCCGCCGGCTTCGGCATCATCACCGAGATCGACGTGACGGCGACGTTCAAGCAGAAGCTCGGCGTCGACTTCCGCGGCTATCGCATTCTCGGCGCGTGCAATCCCGGCATGGCCCGCGAGGCGCTGGAGATCGAGGACAAGATCGGCACCATGCTGCCCTGCAACGTGATCGTTCAGGACATCGGCGGCGGCGCCATCGAGATCGCCGCCATCGATCCGGTGGCGTCGATGGCCGCGGTGCCGAACCCGACGCTGCATCAGGTGGCGGGCAAGGTGCGCGACATGCTGCGCAAGGTGGTCGAGGCGCTGTGACCGCGGGTTCGTCGCGGAGCGGCGGAACGGCGCGTCGAGGGTCATCGTCACGGTAAAGTTGCTATAAGGGGTGGTTCGATGATTCCCCATGCCGACGCCGATGACCTCAACCGCCCTCGAAATCCTCAAGACCGTCTACGGCTACGATGCGTTCAGGGGGCCGCAGGCGCGCATTGTCGATCATGTCATTGCCGGCAACAACGCCTTCGTGCTGATGCCGACCGGTGGCGGGAAGTCGCTCTGCTACCAGATCCCCGCCATCGTCCGGCCCGGCACGGGGCTTGTCGTATCGCCGCTCTTGGCGCTGATGGCCGATCAGGTGGCGGCCTTGCGGCAGGCCGGCGTAAGCGCCGCCGCTCTCAATTCGGACCTGCCGCTAGAGGAGCGGCGGGCGCTGTGGCGCGATATTCACGCCGGCAATCTCGATCTGCTCTACGTCGCGCCGGAAACGCTGCTGCGCGATGACGTGCTTGCGGGGCTTGGCCGGGCGCGGCTGTCGCTGATCGCCATCGACGAGGCACATTGCCTGTCGCAGTGGGGACACGACTTCCGTCCCTCCTACCGCCAGCTCGACGCGCTGGTCCGGCGGTTTCCCGACATCCCGCGCATGGCGCTGACGGCGACCGCCGACGAGCCGACGCGCGCGGAAATCCTGTCGCATCTCGACATCGCCGAAACCAGCGCCTTCATCGCCGGCTTCGATCGCCCCAACATCCGCTACGCCATCGAGGAAAAGGACAATCCGCGCGCGCAACTGAAGGATTTCCTCAAGCGCCACGCGGGCGAGAGCGGCATCGTCTACTGCCTGTCGAAACGCAAGACCGAGGAAACCGCCGCCTGGCTGCGCGAACAAGGCTATGATGCGGTCGCCTATCACGGCGGGATGGACAGGGCCGCGCGCGAAACCGGCCAGATGCGTTTCCGGCACGGCGAGGCGGTCGTCATGGTCGCGACCATCGCCTTCGGCATGGGCATCGACAAGCCGGATGTGCGCTTCGTCGCCCATATCGACCTGCCGGGCAGCATCGAAGCCTATTATCAGGAAACGGGACGCGCCGGCCGCGACGGCTTGGCCGCAGACACGCTGATGCTTTACGGCCCCGAGGACGTCGCGCTGCGCAGCCGTTTCATCGAGCAGTCGGAGGCGCCCGACCAGCGCAAGCGCATGGAGCGCCAGAAGCTCGACGCGCTGTTGGGACTGGCCGAGACGGCGGGCTGCCGCCGGCAGGCGCTGTTGTCGTATTTCGGCGACGCCTGCGAGCCGTGCGGCAATTGCGACACCTGCGCCGCGCCGCCGCAACTGTTCGACGGCACGGTCGCCGCGCAGAAGGCGCTGTCGTGCATCTACCGCACCGGCGAGCGCTTCGGGCAGGCTTATATCGTCGATGTGCTGCTCGGCGTCGAGAACGACCGCATCGCCCGGTTCGGCCACGACCGGATTTCCACCTTCGGCATCGGCGGCGAGCACGACAACCGCACATGGCGCGCGATCCTGCGCCAGTTGACCGCGCTGCGCTTCATCGACGTCGACCTCGCCGGCCATGGCGGCCTGTCGATCGCGCCCGCCGGCCGCGATTTCCTGCGCGACAAGCCGACGCTGATGCTG
>JBASBO010000254.1:0-24365 GCA_049651165.1 Xanthobacteraceae bacterium
GGCGAAGACGTTCGAGCGCCTGCGCGGCCCGCAGAAGCCGTGGCCGACGCCGCCGAACGCTTGAGTCGAGGCTTGAGTTGGTCCCGTCATCCAAGGAGCCAAACAGAAAATTCGTTTTGTGAGAAGACCCACGAAAACCGTCGTCCCCGCGCAGGCGGGGACCCATAACCCCCGACATGAGTCGTGGTGAAATAGTCTCGCCCTTGTCGATAGAGCCGAACCGCTGCGGCGTATGGGTCCCCGCCTGCGCGGGGACGACGGTTTTCGTGCTGTATATCCGCGCACAAAGCGAACTTCCGGTCAGATGCTCACTCCCTCGCCGTCCCGTTGTGCCCGTGCAGTCCGCGCCGGGTCAGCGAGGCCCAGCCGTCCTCGGCGGTTTCGGCGAACTCGAACAGCTTGAGGTCTTCCGCGTCGATCACGCCTTCCTCGACCAGCGCGTCGAAATTGATCAGCTTGCGCCAGTAGCTTTCGCGAAACAGCACGATGGGCGCGGACGGCGCCTTGCGGGTCTGTTGCAGCGTCAGCACCTCGAACAGTTCGTCGAGCGTGCCGAAGCCGCCGGGAAACACCGCCAGCGCGTTGGCACGCATCGCCAGGTGCATCTTGCGCATCGCGAAGTAGTGGAAACGGAAGTTCAGTTCCGGGGTGATATAGCGGTTCGGCACCTGCTCGTGCGGCAGCGTGATGTTGAAGCCGATGCTCGGCGCGCCGACCTCATGCGCCCCGCGATTGGCGGCTTCCATGATGCCGGGGCCGCCGCCGGTGGCGATGACGTTGTCGCGCCAGCGGTGCTTCGGCGCGAACGAGCCGCCGCGCTGCGCGGCGATGCCGGCGAACTCGCGCGCGGTCTGATAAATCTCCGACTGCCGCTGCATGGCCTCCGCGTGCTGCCGCTCGGCGTCGCTGCGCGCGGCGGCCACCGCCGCCTCAGCCTGCTCGGGGGAGGCGATGCGGGCGCTGCCGAACACGATGATGGTGGAGCGGATGCCCCAGTCGCGCAGCGCCAGTTCCGGCTTGGCGTATTCGAGCCCGAAGCGGATCGCGCGCATCTCGTCGCGCAACAGGAATTCGGTGTCCTCGACCGCGAGCAGGGGGCTGCGGGAGGCGGCTGGGTTGGTCGGTTCGTTCATCGCGCGGGTCATCCGTTGATCGGCCTTGATCCGGATCGCGGCGCGTCCCCGCCCGTTGCCCGAATCGCCACCAAGATACATCACCGGAGGGCGCGCGCGGCTACGGCTCGACCGCGAAAGCGTCGGGAAAATTGACCGGCGCATAGCCGGGCAAGGCCGCCTTGCGGTCGATCACCGACTGATGCAGCCGCGGCGTCATCGCCGGGTCGGCGATCAGGCGCGGCTCGCCATTGGGAATGTAATAGCCGAACAGCGCGCGGCGCGGCCATTCCATCCACTTGGCGGACTTCGGCAGCCATTCCAGCAACCGCCATGCCGCCGTCAGCGAATTGTGCAAGGGGGCGGCTGCGTCCGGCGCGACGTAGGCGTTGCGGCCGCCCTCGCGCGGCCGGCCGAGCACGAGGTGGTTCTTCATCGCGGTGTTGATCTTCAACCCGTGGGCAACCGCCTCGTCGATCATCCACGCCAGCGGAAATTTGGAGAGGCCGCTCTCGGCTTCCGGATAGCCGCCGCCGATATCGGCATGGACGCCTGCGAACCACACCTGCTTGATGTCCTGGTCGCGCGGCGGCGCGGAGGTGTCGAACGGGTTGGCGACGAACGGCTGCGGCGCGGCCCAGCGGTTGAGGCGGAACATGCGCCGCCGCTCGTCGATCGCCATCGCCTGGCGGAACACCTCGACGCTCGGGTTGCGGCGGGTGTAGGGCAGCATCAGCATGGTCGGGACGATGCGGTCGCGGCGCGGCACCAGCACCGAGGCGACCGTATCCCACACGCCGACGAACTTGATGGTGGCGCGGCGGCCGCCGGCGATCTGGCTGAAATTCCAGGCGATGCTGAGATCGTTCTGCTCGCTGGCGCGCTTGTAGGCGGTCAGCGCGTAGCCGGCGATATTGAGTTGATCGGGCGGCAACAGCCCGACCATGTGGATGAAGCCCGCCAGCGCGCGCACGGTGTAGGCGCCGCGGCTGAAGCCGAACAGGAAGATGGCGTCGCCGTCCTCGAACTGTTCGGCGATGAAGCGGTAAGCGCCGAGGATATCGTCGTCGAGGCCGTAGCCGGTGGCGAGGCCGAACACCGCCTTGGTGTTCTGCTTCAGCCGCATCCAGGCGTCGTGGCTGCCGATGGTGCCGATGCCGGGATTGTAATAGACGCGCTGGCGTTCGTTCTTCTGGACGATGCGGAACAGCTTCAGCACGTTCGAGAGATTGCCCTCGATCTCGTTGCCGGTGCCGTCGCAGCAGATGACGATGGTCTTGCTCACAACGCGCCCCCCGAATGGTTCACGCCTTCGGCGCCGGTCCCGCCTCGGGCCGCGGCCCCGATTCAGGTGCGAAATTCGCCAGCGGCGCCGATCCGGTCTTCAGGCTTGCCAGATAGGATTCGGTGAAGTCCATCTTGATCTCGGTCCACAGCGGCAGGTGATCGGACATCTGCCATGTGCGCCATTTCTTGTAAGCGGCAAGGTCGGTCTTCGCCGCCTTGCCGGCCTTGGTCTCGGTCGGCATCAGCGCCTTGTAGGCGGCGTAGTCCGCCTCGTCGCGGAAGACGTAGTCCTGCCAGGGGAAAGCGCCGGCGCTCCTGATCTCCACCAGTTTGTTCTGGGTGCGCAGCGCGATCTGGTCGTAGTAGTTGGCGCTCGCCAGCGCGGTGGGCTTGCGCAACGCGGCCGGCACCTCGAAGCCGCCGCCGAGCAGCGCGTTCATGGTCGGATCGTCAGGGTTGAGGATGTTGAAGTCGCCGAGCAGGATATAAGTCTCGCCGTCCTTCTTCTGCCGCGCGGTGAAGAACGCGGCGATGTCGGCGATCTCGCGCTTGCGCGGCGCGGTGTCCCGGGCCGAGCCGTAGTAGATGTGAACGGTGCAGAGGTTGAACTTGAACCAGCCGGCCTGGAACGCCACCAGATAGGGCGTGCGGTTGAACTGGATCGGCTCATTGCCCTTCTTCGGCGGCAGCACGATCTCGCCGGCGACGTGGCGGAAGCGGATCTTGCGGGTGTCGAACACGAAGGCGAGCCGCTCCATGTTGCCGCTCTGGTCGGTGACCAGATAATCCCAGTGCGGGCCGAGCAGGCGCATGACCGTCTGAAACTCGGCCATGTCCTCGTTGACTTCCTGCACCGCGACCAGATCGAAAGCGGAGATCACTTCGGCGATGTAAAGCAGCGACTCCGGCAGGCGCGGCGAGGGGTTGAGGCGGTGGCCGCCGAAATCCCGAATATTCCAGGTCGCGAGGTGAAAGGAGTCCTGCTTGCTGTTGGGCGTGACCTGCTTGCTCAAGCCGGCGCGCAGCGCCAGCAGGCGGTCGATGGCGCGGTCTTTCGTCGCGGCATCGTTCCAGAAGCGCAGTCCGGAATATTGCACCATGGCCGCTCCCCCCGTCCGGTTGCGGACCCGCGCGCCTGTCGGACAGCGGCGATCCGCGACCGGATTGTCGCGGGCGGCTTTCCGGTCCGCAAGGTTAGGATAGGACAGGGGGCATCAGGATCAGCCGCGTCGCGCCGCCTCGATCGCGGCGACGTCGATCTTGGTCATGGTCATCATCGCCGTGAACGCGCGTCTGGCCTCGTCGCCGCCGGCCGCCAGCGCTTCGGTCAGCACGCGCGGCGTGATCTGCCACGAGATGCCCCATTTGTCCTTGCACCAGCCGCAGGCGCTTTCCTGACCGCCGTTGCCGACGATGGCATTCCAGTAGCGGTCGGTCTCCTGCTGATCGTCGGTGGTGATCTGGAACGAGAAGGCTTCGCTATGTTTGAACGTCGGCCCGCCATTGAGGCCGATGCAGGGAATGCCGGCGACGGTGAAATGAACGACCAGCACGTCGCCGGCCTTGCCGGACGGATAATCGCCGGGCGCGCGGTGCACGGCGGTCACCGAACTGTCGGGGAACGTCGCGGCATAAAATCGGGCCGCGGCCTCGGCGTCCTTGTCGTACCACAGGCAGACGGTGGTCTTGGCGGTCGCCATGGCGGGTCCTTTTGCTTCCGAGGCCGATTCAGGGCCGGTTCCCCGCGCGGAGGCGGCCGGCGGTCGGCTCACACAGTACATCAGGAACGGAGAATGCACGCGCGCCTTCCGCGTTCCGCCAGTCTCACCCGTCCGATGCGAGGCTGGGGTTTTATCTCGGCGCGATTTCGCCGTCGAGCGGGGGAGAAAGCCGGTGCCACTCGGTCGCATTCTGCCACGCCCGGCCGATCCGGAGCGCCATCGCCTCGTCCCCGCCACGGCAGACGGCCTGGACCGACAGCGGAAGGCCCGACGAACTCACTCCGTTCGGGACTGCGGCGCTGCACAGATTCAGGAAATTGACCCAGCGGGTAAGGAATGCCGGCGTCGTCCCCTGATCCGCTTCAGCAAGCGGAATCGCCGGCGTCAGGGTCACGGGGACGATCACCGCGTCGATGCCTTCGGTTGCGGCGAGGTACTCCTGCTGCAATCGTGTCCGCTCGGCGAGAACGTTCAGATAGTCATGCGACGAGATCGACGCGCCGGCGCGGACGCGCGGGCGCACGTCGTCATCGATCGGGAGAGCCATATCATCGACGATGGCGCTGAGTTCGGCGTAACTCTCCGCCGACATGATCCGGCCCGAGGTTTCGCCATAGGCCCGGAATGCCCGAGGCAATGTCAGTTCGACGATGTCGGCGCCGAGATCCGCGAACCGATCGATCGTGCGGTCATAGGCGTTCAGGATTTCCGCGTCGATTCCGACCCGCTCATGCGCCGGAATCCGGGCGAGGCGCAGCCCTTTGACGCCGCGCCGCAGGTCCCTGAAGGGATCAATATCCTTGAGCGCGAAGGTCCGGACATCATGCGGGTCGGCTCCCTGCAAAACGGTAAGCAGGCGGGCAGCGTCATCGACAGTCCGGGCCATCGGCCCGGGCGTGTCCAGCGATGGGCTGAGCGGCAGAACGCCGTGGGTGCTGATGCGCCCGACAGTCGTCTTGAGGCCCGTAATGCCGCACCAGGCGGCCGGTATCCGGACCGAGCCGCCGGTATCGGTTCCAATCGCGCATGGGACCATGCGCGCCGCGACGGCGACGCCGGACCCGCTGCTTGAGCCGCCGGGGACCCGGTGGATATTCGTGTCCCATGGATTCCACGGCGTTCCCATGTGCTGATTGGTGCCCCAGCCGCCGAATGCGAACTCGACCGTGTGGGTTTTCCCGATGACGATCATGCCGGCTTCGATCAGCTTCCGCGCCAGGGTCGCCGTCTGCCGGGAACGGCGTTCGCGCCACACGGCGCAGCCGCCGGTGGTGACGCGACCCTCGATCTCGATCAGGTCCTTCAAGGCGATCGGGATGCCGTGCAGCGGACCGACCGCATGTCCCGAGCGAATGGCCTTGTCGGCGGCTTCGGCGGCGAGGCGGGCTTCGGTATCGTAAACCTCGGTGAAGGCGTGCAGCTTCCCGTCGTGCCTGGCGATGCGTTGCAAACAGGCTTCGACAACATCGACCGGCGACAGCGTCCGGGACTGGATCCTGTCCGAAAGCTCGGCAACCGACAGATGCGCTGGATCGTTCATGGATCATACCCTCTCGTCAAAATGTCGCGTCCGAACGATCGCTCAGCCGCGGTCCCCTCAAGGTCACCGAGCCGTCGGCGACGCGGTAGCAGCGCGTGAGCCAGTCAGGACCCATCGCGTGCTGGGGCGGGATGCCGCGTGTGCAGGACACTTCGGCAAATCGGCAACGCGGCGCGAAGCTGCACCCTTCGGGCAAATCCCGCAGATCCGGAGGCATACCCGGAATCGCATCCAGACGGCCGCCCGAGGAAGCGTCGAGAGCCGTCGCGTTCAACAGGGCGGCCGTATAGGGATGCGACGGCGAACGGATGACATTGGTGGTCGCGCCGATTTCGACGAAACGGCCAGCATACATCACGGCAATGTCGTCGGCGATTTCAACTGCCGCGCCGACATCGTGGGTGACGAAGACGACGGCCATCCCGAGTTCCTGTTGCAGTCGCCGCAACAGCAGGATGATCTGAATCTGAACGGTGACATCCAGCGCCGTTGTCGGTTCGTCCGCAAGCAGAACCGACGGCCTGCATGACAGGGCCAACGCGATCATGGCCCGCTGCCGCATCCCGCCGGACATCTCGTGCGGGTAGGCTTTCAGGCGTTGCGCCGCCGAGGGAATTTGCACGAGATCGAGAAGATCGCGCGCGCGCTGCCTTGCGGCCTGGTGGGAAACGTCCTCATGGGACATGATAGTTTCGATGATCTGTTGTCCGATCGTGAAGACCGGATCGAGGGCGATCATCGGCTCCTGGAAAATCATCGCGATTTCCCGGCCGCGAATCCGGCGCAGACCGGCCTCGGTCGCCTCGGCAATGTCGTGTCCCGCGACGCGGACCGTTCCGCTCAGTTCCGTGCGGTCCTGCGGCAAAAGCCGCATCAATGCGCGCAACGTGACGCTTTTGCCCGACCCGGATTCGCCGAGAATGGCGAGAACCTTGCCCGGCGCGAGGCTGAAGCTGACGCCGTTGACGACATCGACCGAGCCGTCCCGCGTGTTGAACCTCACATGAAGGTCTTTCACATCGACTGCGGCCTGCTGCCCCGCCGGCGGCGAGCGGGATGCGTTGTCCTGAGAATCGATGCCGGACATCATGTGACCTCCGGATGATCGACGGATATCGCGGTTGCCCGGCTGTGTCCCGACATCGGATCGCGCATGTGACAGGCGACGGCGTGCGAGGACGCCGCGGACGAGGCCAGCAACGAGGGAGCCGTGGTTTCGCACACAGCTTCCGCATAGGGACAGCGGGTCCGGAAACGGCAGCCGGACGGCAGGCGGATCGGATTCGGCGGATCGCCGACCAGAGGCGGCTCAAGCGTCCGTCGCGAGGGGGCCATCGACGGGATCGCCGACAGAAGCGCCGTGGTGTAAGGGTGCAGGGGCTGGCGATAAAGCCGGCCGACCGGCCCGATCTCCACGACCTTGCCGAGATACATCACCATCACCCGGTCGCTGATATAGCGGACAACGTTGAGATCGTGACTGATGAAGACATAGGTCAGGTCGCGCTCGGCCTTCAGATCCGTGAGCAGGTTGAGAACCTGCGCCTCGACCGACTTGTCGAGCGCGGACACCGCTTCATCGAGCAGAACGATGCGTGGCTGAAGGGCGAGCGCGCGGGCAATGTTGACCCGCTGCCGCTGGCCTCCGGACAGTTCATGCGGGTAGCGATTGGCGAACAGCCGCGGGTTCAGGCCGACGGCGGCGAGCAATTCGTCGGCGCGCCCGAGGGCGGCGGACTTCTGAACGCCATGCACGAATGCGCCGAACGCGACGGATGTCGCAATGGGAAGCCGCGGGTTGAGCGACGCGTAGGAATCCTGGAAAACCATCTGCATCTGCCGGTAAAGATCGCGACGGCTCAGACCGCCCTTGCCGACGATGGCGCCGTCGAGCGCGATCTTTCCGCTGTCGCGCCGGATCAAGTCCATCACCAGCCGGGCGGTAGTCGACTTCCCGCAACCGGATTCCCCGACGATGCCGAGCGTCTCACCGCGTTGAACCGTAAACGAGACATCGTCAACGGCATGAACGGTGGCGATCTGCCGTCCCAGCAGGCCGCCGCGAACCGGAAAGTGCTTGGTGAGCCCTTCAACCGCGAGCAGCGGTGGCGACGCCGCATCACGATCTGCGGGTATCGTTGGCGAAATTTGCAGCGCGGCCGCGTTCCTGGTCATAGGCGCACGTCCATGGCCTGGCGCAGGCCGTCGCTCAACAGATTGAAGCTCATCGAGGTCAGGAAGATCATGACGCCGGGCAGGGCGGTCACCAGCGGCGCCGTCCAGATCGCCTGACGCAGATTGTTCAGCATCAGGCCCCATTCCGCGTTCGGAGGCGTGACGCCAAGTCCCAGAAAGCTGAGGCCCGCGGCGAGAATGATGCTGATGCTGATCAGGCTGGTCGCATAGACAAAGATCGGGCCGAGGATGTTGTTCAGCACATGGTAGCGCATGATCGTCAGCGGGCCGGCGCCGCTCGCTCGCGCCGCATCGACAAAGTCGAGATGGCGGACCTGCGCCGTCACGCTTTCGGACATGCGGATGATGGGCGGAATGAAACTCACGGTCAGCGCCAGGATCGTATTCTGAATCCCCGCGCCGAGAATGCCGGTGATGGCGATCGCAAGCAGGATCGACGGAAAGGCGTACAGGACATCGGTTACCCGCATGATCAGGCTGTTGGTCAATCCGCCGGCGAAACCGGCCAGCATGCCGAGAAAGCCGCCGATAATCAGCGCCAGAAACACGGGAAGGATTCCGGCCAGCAGCGACAGGCGGCCGCCATAGATCATGCGGGTCCACAGATCGCGGCCGACTTCGTCGGTGCCGAGCCAGTGACCCGGCGTTCCGATCGGCTTCAGGCGCCGCAGGATCGACCCCGTGTATGGATCGTACGGAGTAAACAAGGGGGCAAACACGGCGAGAACGATCAACGCCGCGAGCAGCCCGCTGACCAGCAGCGTGACCTTGTCTTCCTTGAGCCGTTCCCACACGCGGCGCCAATAGCCCTTGCCGTGCATGATTTGCCCAGGTGCCGTATCGGCTACAGTCACATCGCCTCCTTAGCGTCGCATCCGGGGATCGATCAGAACCTGTATGACATCAACCAGAATGTTGATGAGCACGAAAATCGCCGCCAGCACCACGATCGTTGCCGACAGGACCGGCACGTCGCGCCGGAAGATGGCGAGGTTCATAAGGCCGCCGGAGCCCGGCCAGTTGAACACCGTCTCGACCAGGATCGAACCGCCGAGCAGATATCCGAACTGCAAACCCATGAGGGCCAGCACCGACGGCGTGGCGTTCTTCATGGTGTGATAAAGAACGTGGCGGCTCCTCAGTCCTTTGGCATGGAGCGCGCCGACGAATTCCTGACCCAGGATCTCCAGAATATTGGCCCGGACGAGGCGGCTCACGACGCCCATCGGGATCAGCGACAAGGTGACGACCGGAAGTATGAGGTGCTTGATATCCTCCCATGAGCCCGGAAGCCCCGAGAAGCCCATGCCCTGCGCAGGCAGGACGTTGAGGATCACCGAGAAGATCGCCACCAGAACAATGCCGACCCAGTAGTGCGGAAGACTCACGCCGGCGATCGCGACCGCTGAAAAGACTTTATCCAGCCAGGTTTGATGGTTGTAGGCCGCGAGCGATCCCAGTGCGATACCGAGAGCGAAGCCGATGATCGTGGCCGGCAGCGCCAGCACGAGTGTATTCCCCAGCGCGCTGAACAGTTCTTCCGCGACCGGCCGCCCGGTGAAAAACGAGACGCCGAAGTCGCCGACGATCATTCGTCCCAGCCACGCGACGTATTGAACGTAAAGCGGGTCGTTCAAACGGAAGCGTTCGCGCAGGCTGTCGGCGATCTCCTTGGGAACCTCCGGCGGGACCAGGATATCCACCACGTCGCCGGGGGCGAGATGGATCAGGGAGAACACCAGAAGCGAGACACCCAGAAGAACGGGAATCGCATAGAACAGGCGGCGCACGGTGTAGGCCAGCATTCAAACAACCTCGTGACGTCCGCCGCCTGCGCTCGGTTGAACCGATCAATCCATTTCAATCGTGGTGAAGTCCTGGAACCAGCTCTGCGCGCTGACGAAACCCTTCACCTTCTTGGTCATCGCGCGCGCGTTGCCATCATGCACGATAAAGACCCACGGCGCATCATCCACGAGGATGGCATGCGCGCGTTGCGCAAGCTGCATGATTTCAGCCTGATCCGTCGATTTCTCGATCTGGTCGATCAGCTTGTCGAATGCCTCGTTCTTCCAGTTCGACCAGTTGCGGCCCTTGGGGGCGGCGTTGTTGGACAGGAAGTACAGCGCCATCTGGGAGATATCGGTCGATGCCGGCAGCGCGAAGTTACCGGCGTCGACGCCGAGCGCTTGCGGTGAGTTCGGCGAGTTGCGCAAGGCGACCAGCATCGTGCCGTACTCGACGACTTCGAACGACACCTCGATGCCGCATTCCTTCAGGTTCTGCTGAAGGTATTCGTTCATCGGAAGCGACTGCATCTGACCGGAGCCGCTGGTGGAGATCAGAACCTTGATCTTGACCGGCTTGTCCGGGCCATAACCGGCTTCCTTCAGCAGAGCCTTCGCCTTGGCGGGATCGTAAGCATACTTCTGCGTCGGGTTGCCGAATTGCGGATCGGACGGCTTGAAGATGCCCACCGAAGGCTCGGCAAGCCCGTTCAGCAGCGTCACCAGTCCCTGCCTGTTGACGCAGTAGTTGATTGCGCGGCGCACGCGGACGTCCTGCGACGGCGAGCCTTCCTTGGCCAGATTGAGCGCCCATGGCCAGACATGCGGATAGCTGCCGGTGACGATGTTGAAACCCGCGCTTTTCAGGCTCGGCGCCGCATCCGGCGGCGGCACTTCGATCCAGTCGACCTGTCCCGAGCGCAGCGCCGCCAGCCGGGTCGTCGCTTCCGGCATCGGGAAGACGACCATCTTGTCCAGCTTCGGGATTCGGGTCTTGTCCCAATAGTTGTCGTTGCGGAGCATCGTCGCGCTGATGCGCGGCTTGATCTCGGTGATCCTGAACGGGCCGGTGCCGGCAGGCGACTTGGCGAACTCAGCCCAGGATCCGGCTTTCTCAAATTGAGCCGGGCTCGAATACAGCATGTACGGCAGGAGATTCGGGAAATAGCTCAGCGGGCGCGGGTTGCTGATCTCGATGGTGAAGTCATCGATCTTGCGATAGCCGGTGATGAAAGGGTTACGCGCCTGCGCCACGGCGGCGCCGGGCGGATCGAACTGCTTCGATGTCTTGCTGTAGTAGCGATCCAGATTCCAGATCGCCGCATCGGCGTTGAAGTCGCTGCCGTCGTGAAACTTGACGCCCTTCCGCAGCCGGAAAATCCATTTCGTCCGGTCCTTCGTGTCCTGTTCCCAGCTTTCCGCAAGACCGGGACGGATTTCCGCGAGTTTGTCGCCGTGGCGCAGATCCCATAGAACCAGACCCTCGAATGCCGGGTATCCGAGAAAGCGAATGCCTTCATAGGCGTTGTCGGGCGCGCCGGTCGCAGTCGGGACATCCGATGCCGTCATGGCGATCCGAAGCGTCCCTCCCGCCGCCGCCGGACCGGAACTTAATCCAAGCGCAAAAGCAGCGGCGATTGCGAAAGTACATTTTGTTCCGCTGATACCCATCCCCAAACCTCCCGTTATTTGACTGCGACGGCGTGCTAAAAGGATCGCAGTCGTTATCTGGAAGCCGATTGTCAGTGATGGGGCTGCATAATTCCAATACGCAGTTCCGTCTTTTTCAATAGGTCTGAATTATTGACTTCAAGCGTCGCTCTGAATTGGCCGATATCGAAGAAATCGCGATCGGATTCGAAGAATGCTGTCGATTGGCGGCAGCGCCGCGCGGACATGCTGCGGGCGCGATTTGCGAACCGGCCCGGTTCGTCAGACGTTGATCTTGAGAGCGGACTGATGATGGAGGATCGCCTCCTTCATGATCGCCGCGGTGATGGGACGACGCTCCAGGCATCGCGAGGTCGGCCCCGCGACGACGATGGATAATTGACGCGGCCCGACCGGCAGCGACAGCGACACGCCGGCAAGGTCGGGGATGTATTCGGATGAGCTTTGATGAAAGCCGCGTTGCTCCGCCGCGCGCAACTCCTCCTCGATGGTTTCGGGATTCATTGGCGTGGTCGGCGAAAAGCCCTCGAACTTGATCTTGCGGTAGATCGCACGCCGTTCGTCATGGGACAACTGCGCGAGGATCGCGCGGCCGACCGAACTTGCGTAGATCGGCACCCGGTCGCCGACCTGGGCAAAGTAACGGACGGACTGCGTCGACTCGATGACGTCGAGGAAAATGACGAAAGTCCCGGCCAGGGCTCCGATCGCCGTCGTCTCGCCGGTGCGGTGAGCAATCTCGGCCGCCAGCGCATGCGCCGCTTCCGGTAACGGCTCGGCATCCGCGACGGTGCGGGCGAGCGTCAGCCAGCGCGGCGTCGGATAGTAGCCGCCGCGGGCGCGCGGCTCATAGAGCCAGCCCTTCTCCGCGATGGTGCCGACCAGATTGAAAGTGCTGGAGCGTGGCCAGCCGAGATCGTCGGCGATTTCGGCAAGTGTCGCCGGTCGCCGCCGGCGCGCGAAATACTCCATCAATTCGAGAACGTTGGCGGCTTGTTTGACCAGCATCCTGCCTCTTGAGCGTGTTGGTTGTTTCGAATCGGGCTTCACCACAGGCGACCGATGCTCGCTGCCAATGTCAACTTGAGGGGATGCCGATGATTTTCGAACGCGTCGTTTTGGAAGCATGAACCGGTTTCCAGCTTGACTCAAAATTCACAATAGTGTTTTTATTATTCATAAGCAAGAATTTCGGCTAGTCCCCGATGTGCGTCAGGAACCGGTCGAACGGCCAGCGGAGGAAGCAAGCATGCACAGATATTTGGCAATGGCGGTCGGGGCAGCCCTCGGCCTGGGTGGCGTTTCCACGGCGCTCGCCCAGATCCCGGTGAAAGTGGGCGTCTTGGCTGACATGTCCGGAATCTTTTCGGATATCGGCGGCAAGGGGTCGGCCGAAGCGACCAGAATGGCGGTCGAGGATTTCAAGAAGTTGCCCGGCGCCGACAAATTCAAGGTGGAGGTGGTCGAGGCCGATCCTCAGAACAAGCCCGACATCGCCGTGGAGATTTCACGGAAATGGTTCGATGCCGATGGCGTCGACGTGCTGGTCGATATTCCGACCAGCGCGATCTCGCTCGCGGTCGCGCCGCTGGCGCGGGACATGAACAAGGTCGTCCTGCTGACGGCATCGGGATCGTCCCATTTGACCGGCAAGGACTGTACGCCGAATTCGGTGCACTGGACCTACGACACCTGGGCGCTGGCTCACGGCACGGCGGATGCGATCACCAGAGCCGGCGGCAAGACCTGGTTCTTCCTCACCGCGGACTTTGCGGTCGGACATTCGCTGGAGCAGGACGCGACCCCGGTGATCCTCGCTGATGGCGGCAAGGTCATCGGCAGCGTGAGGCATCCGACCGGCGCCAACGACTTCGCCTCGTTCCTGTTGCAGGCGCAGGCGTCGCGCGCCGACATCGTCGCGCTCGCCAACGCCGGCGGCGACACCATCAAGTCGATCAAGCAGGCGTCCGAATTCGGCATCATTCAGGGCGGCCAGAAACTGGCCGGCATGCTGCTGTTCATTTCCGACATCCACTCGCTCGGCCTGAAGACGGCGCAGGGCCTGCAACTGACGACGGGGTTCTACTGGGACCTCAACGAGAAAACCCGTGCCTTCGGCGAACGCTTCGCCGCCCGCAATAACGGGCGGTATCCGTCGATGAACCAGGCCGGCGCTTATTCGGCGACGCTGACTTACCTCACGGCGGTCGCCAAGGTCGGCTCGCCGAAGGATGGCCGGGCCGTGGTGAAGGCGATCCGTGAGTTGGGCACCTTCGACGATCCGCTGTTCGGCAAGACCAGCCTGCGGGAAGACGGACGCGTGCTCCATGACATGCTGCTGGTTCAGGTGAAGACACCGGAGGAATCCAAGAAGCCGTTCGACTACTACAAGGTGCTCACGACCATTCCGGGCGACCGGGCCTTTCGTCCGCTGAAGGACGGCGGCTGTCCGCTGGTGAAGTGAGACTATGGACATTGGCAGCGCGGGGCCTTGCCCCGCGCCGGCCGGGTGATCCCGCAATAATTTTCGACATCAATGAGGTGACGTGATGCGACCTGCACGACAGGTAGAGCAATTGGCTCGCTATGACCGGATGTATATTGGAGGCGCGTGGGTCGCGCCCGAAGACGGAGGATTGCTGGAAAGCATCGACCCCGCGACGGGACGTCCCTGGGCGGTGGTGGCCTATGGCGGATTGATCGATGTCGATCGCGCTGTCGTCGCCGCGCGCGAGGCTTTGAATGGGCCGTGGGGCCGGATGCCCGGCCATGAGCGCGCGGTGTTGTTGCGGAAGCTCGCCGACCTCTACAAGGAGCGGGCGCCGCAACTCGCGGTGCTCGAGACGACGGATTCCGGGCGCGCCATTCGCGAGGCGCGCGCCGACATCTCCGGTCACAGCAACGGCTATCACTGGTGGGCGTCGCTCGCCGACAAGCACTCCGGCCGCACCATCCCCATCGACGATTCGGTGCACGCCTTCACCACGCGCGTGCCCGTCGGCGTGGTCGCGGCGATCACGCCCTGGAACGTGCCGCTGATGGCAGCGGCGTGGAAGCTCGGTCCCGCCCTTGCCGCCGGATGCACCGTGGTGCTGAAGCCGGCCGAACAGACGCCGGTGACCTCGCTCGAACTCGGCAAACTGTTCGAGGAAGCGGGCTTCCCGCCGGGCGTCGTCAACATCGTTCCCGGTTACGGCCGCGATGGTGCCGGCGAATATCTGGTCAAGCATCCCGGCGTGGACAAGATCGCGTTCACCGGCGAAGGCGCGACGGCGAAGGAAATCATCCGCGCGGGCTCCGAGACCATGAAGCGGTTCACCTTCGAGCTGGGCGGGAAGTCGCCGCATATCATCTTCGCCGATGCCGACATCGAGCAGGCGCTCAACGCCGCCACCAATTCCGCATGGACATTGTGCGGGCAGAGTTGCGCGCTCGGCTCTCGCGTTCTGGTGCAGCGCACGATTTACGATCGCGTGGTCGAGGAATTTTCCCGCCGCGCCGGCAAGGTGCGGGTTGGACCTCCGCTTGACGAGGCCACGCATATGGGCCCGCAGGCGCACGAGGAGCAACTCAACAAGACGCTGAGCTACATCGACATCGGCCGCAATGACGGTGCGCAACTCGTCACCGGCGGCCGTCGCCTGTCCGGAGGCGCGCTCGGTGACGGTTACTTCATCGAGCCCACCGTGTTCGCCAATGTCAGCAACGCTATGCGCATCGCACGCGAGGAAATCTTCGGGCCGGTCGCGGCGCTGATTCCGTTCGACGACGAGGAGGAAGCGATCGCGGCGGCCAACGATACGTCCTATGGACTGACGGCCGGGCTTTGGACGCAGGATGTCGGCCGCGCCCATCGCGTCTCCAGCCGCATTCAGGCCGGCATGGTGTGGGTCAACACCTACCGCTTCATTCGCTGGTCGACGCCCTATGGCGGCTTCAAGGGCAGCGGCTGGGGACGCGAGAACGGCATCGAGGCGCTCGATTCCTATCTTGAGACGCGCACGACGGTGATCAGCACCACCGGCCGTTTCCCCGACGCCTACGCCCAATAGTCAACGCTGCAACGAAAGAGACAAAACATGCGTCTAGCAAACAAGCTCGCCGTCATCACCGCCGCCGCTTCCGGCATGGGACGCGCCGGCGTCGAAATCTTCCTTAAAGAGGGAGCGAGAGTCGCGGCGGTGGATGTCAACGCCGACGCGCTGGCAAAACTCTCCGCTGATATGAAGGCCGCAGGTCACCCCATCGAGACCGTTCAAGCCGACCTTTCGAAGCCGGAACAGATGCGTGGCTCCGTGAACGAAGCGGCGTCGCGCCTCGGCGGCATCGATATCATGTGGGCGCATGCCGGCATTCCGGGACCCGGCGGCGTCGAGAACCTCGACCTCGACGCCTATCAGGCGGCGATGACCCTCAATGTTACTTCCGCGACGCTGGCCGCGGGCGAGGTGATCGGCCACATGCGCAAGCGCGGCGGCGGATCGCTGATCTTTACATCGTCGGTATCCGGGCTGGTCGGCTCGATGTTCAGCCCGGTCTATTCGGCGGCGAAGTTCGCGGTGGTCGGTCTCACCAAGTCGCTGGCGCAGCGCTTCGCGCCCGATGGTGTGCGCGTCAACGTCGTCTGTCCCGGCCTCGCCGACACACCCATGAAGATCGGTTTCACCGGACGCTCGGGCGATCCGGTCGAGGCCGAGGAAAACCAGAAGCGGCTATTGGCGTCGGTGCCGATGGGACGGCTGTGCCGGCCGGAGGAAGCCGCCTATGCCGCGCTGTGGCTGGCGTCGGACGAAGCCTCCTTCGTCACCGGCGTGGCGCTGCCGGTGGATGGTGGTTTCACCGCGCGCTGATCCGCGCCCTCGCTTCACCAGGCGCTCACGATGCAATGCCCGGATCCGATCCGGGCATTGTCGTGTCGGAAGCAGATGTTGTTGCCGTCGTTGCCCGTATCACGGCATCGGATTCCAGTTGCGCGATCATCCGATCGTCGAACCCGATCTCCCGGAGAATGGCCGCGCTGTGTTCTCCCAGCCGTGGCGCGAGGCGTCGCGGCTCCGGCTGGCTCTCGCTCCAGCGGGACGGCACGGCCATGGTGACCATCGGCCCCTCGGAGGAGTGTTCGGCCTTCGCGAAGAATCCGACCGCTTGCAGATGCGGATCGTTCCGGATCGATGCGAGATCGTGCAGCGGTGCAAACGGAATATCCGCCGCGCCAAGCTCCCGCACCCATTCCGCCGTTGATCGGGATTGGAAGATCTTTGCGAGTTCGGCATTGATCTCGTCGATGTGCTCCATGCGACTGGCGTGGCTTGCGTAGCGCGTCTGATCGGCGATCCAGACGCCTGCGATACTGAGAAACCGTTGCCAGTGTGCGTCAGTGTAAACGACCACGCAAAGATATCCATCGGCGGTCTTGAACGGGCGGCGGTGTTGCGACAGCAGTCGCGCATAGCCGCCGTCGTCCAGCGGAGGCTGGAAGCTGAGGCCGCCGAGATGGTCGCCCAGCACGAAGGTCGTCATGGTTTCAAACATCGGGATATCGATTCGCTGACCCTTGCCGGTCTGGTCGCGATAGCGCAGCGCGGCGAGAATGGCGTTGACGGCGTGCAGGCCGACGATCCGGTCGGCGACGTTGACCGGCACGTAACGCGGAACACCGTCGCCGCTGCTGGCGAGCAGGGCGGCAGCCCCCGATGCTCCCTGAATCAGATCGTCATACGCGGGGCGCGCGGCATAAGGACCGTCCTGACCGAAGCCGAAAGTCCCGACATAGATGAGGCGTGGATTATGCTCGGCCAGCATCTCATAGGTCAGCCCGAGCCGTGTCATCGCCTGCGGGCGCACGTTGTAGATCAGGATGTCGACGGTTTTCGCAAGGCGCAATGCGATATCGAGACCGGCTTCGGTTTTCAGATTGACGGCAATGCTGCGTTTGCTGCGATTGGCATGAAAGAACATGCCGCCCATCTCGCCGCTGCGGCTTGGCCCGACTTTGCGGATGATGTCGCCTTCGAGACTCTCGAGCTTGATGACGTCGGCCCCCATGTCACCGAGGATCGAGGTGGCATACGGTCCCATCAGGACCGAGGTCAGGTCTAGAATACGAATTCCTTCGAGCGGTCCCATGAATGGCCTTGCGTTGAAACCTGATTTTGAGAAAGGCGGTCAGTCGTCCTGCGTGGCGCGCTTGATCTCGGTTCGCACCGGGACCGGCGCCTGATAGGCGGATACGGCCGGTGCGGAGCCAACGAATCGCCCGCAATCGACGACCGTGATCTGCCCGCAGCATCCCTGCGCCAGCCGCGACGTACCGATGTCACGCGTCAGGACGTTGGGATTGCCGTGGACGCAGAGAGGATGCGGGCCATTGCTCGGCGCCGGGTCGTACCAGGCGCCGGTCGGAAGGTGGATCACGCCCTGCATCACCTCGTCCGTGACGCGCGCGGCGGCGAGGCATGCGCCTCGCGCGTTGAAGATGCGGATGGTGTCGCCGTCCTTGATCCCGCGTGCCTCGGCGTCACGCGGATGCAGTCGCGCCACTTCGCGTCCATCGACCTTGCGCGATTGGCTGTAGCCGCCGAAATCGAGTTGGCTGTGCAGGCGCGTCGCCGGCTGGTTGGCGACAAGGAAAAGCGGCGCGGCGTCGGTCGGCGGTTCGGTGGACGGCAGCCATGTCGGGTGGCCCGGGCAATCGTCATAGTTGAAGCTGGCGATGGTTTCGCAAAAGATTTCGATCTTGCCGCTCGGCGTCGGCAGAGCATTGCCCTCCGGATCGGCGCGAAAGCTGCGCAGGATGCCGCCATCGTCCGGCTCAGACGGCAGCAGCAGTTCGCCGCGCGCCCAGAATTCCTCGAAGCCTGGCGCGTCGCAGCCTTGCTCAAGGAGCGCCCGTCGCGTCGGCTCATAGAGGTGGGCCAGCCATTCGCGCGCGGAGCGGCCTTCGGTATAGGCATGTTCGGCGCCGAGACGTGCGGCGAGATCGGCGAGGATGGCGAAGTCGTCGCGCGCCTCTCCGATCGGCGGTGCGACCTGACGCATCGCAATCAGCCGCGGGTCGGTTGCCGCTGCGCCAATGTCGTCGCGTTCGAGTGTCATCGTCGCCGGCAACACGATGTCGGCGGAGCGGGCCATTGCCGTCCACGCCAGATCATGAACGACAATGGTATCGGGCCGGGCGAATCCCTGCCGCAACCGGTGAATATCCTGATGGTGATGAAACGGGTTGCCGCCGGCCCAGTAGACCAGCTTGATATCCGGATATTGCAGCGTGCGGCCGTTGTATTCGAAGGGTGCGCCCGGATTGAGCAGCATGTCGACGATCCGCGCCACCGGAATGAACTCGCTGACAGGATTCGTGCCCTGCGGCATCGTCGGGATCGGAACCGCGTTGATGCACCGGCCGGTATGGCCCATGGCGCCCAGCGCATAGTTGTAGCCGCCGCCGGGCAGGCCGATCTGCCCGACCATGGCCGCAAGCACCGCGGCCATCCACACCGGCTGCTCGCCATACTGCGCGCGTTGCAAGGCGTGCGCCACGGTGATGAGACTTCGGGTTCGAACCAGCAGGCGGGCGATCTCGCGAATGGCGTCCGCGTCGATTCCGGACAACGCGGCGGCCCACTCGGCGTGCTTCGGCTGGCCGTCGGTGTCACCGCGCAGATAGCCCTTGAAGATATCGAAGCCGGTTGTATGGCGGTCCAGGAAGGCATGGTCGCACAGGTCTTCGGTCAGAAGCGTATGCGCCATCGCCAGCATCACCGCGACGTCGGTGCCGGGGCGGATCGGAATCCAGCGCGCGTTGGCTTGCGGGGGAAAATCGTCGCGCAGCGGACTGATGGAAATGAACTGCGTGCCGCGCGCGACGGCGGCAGCCATTGACGTCGGCTCGACGTGACGGCTGACGCCACCGCTGGCGATCATCGAGTTCTTGATCGGCATTCCGCCGAACGCGAGCACGGTTTCGGTATGGGTGCGGACCTGTTCCCAGGTGACGTTTCGCCGCGACAGATTCTCGAACGGTCCCATCACATGCGGCAGGATCACCGTCGATGCGCCGGCGCTGTAGCTGTTGACCGAACGGACGTAGCCGCCGCAAACCACGTTGAGAAACCGATGGATCTGGCTTTGCGCGTGATGAAAACGCCCGGCGCTGGCCCAGCCATAGGAGCCACCGTAGATCGCCTGCGGACCGAACCGATCGCGCACGCGCGACAGTTCATTTGCCAGTACATCGAGCGCGGTGTCCCAATCGCATTCGACGAAGGCGTCGCCGATTTCGCGCGGTTGCGGTCCCGGTCCGCGATCGAGCCAGTCGCGCCTGATCATCGGCTTCAGGATACGGGCCTTGTGACGCAGTGCGCCCTTGAAATTGTCGAGGATGGGGGACGGCGACGGATCGGCGGCATAGGGCTCCACGGTGACGTCGTGGCCATCCCAGCGCGCGGAAAACGCGCCCCAGTGCGCGCTGTGGGTGGAGGCCGGAGGCTCTCGATCCGATGAGTTCGACCCGCGCATCGCGTCACCATCCTGTCCCCGCGCACCTCGCCAGATTTGACCAATATTGCGCGGATCGCTGAGATAGGTCCAATATGCGGTAATCGGAATTTCGATAACTTCCATTTATGTTTGCACGGAGGCTCAATGGCGAACGGGAAACGATCCGCGATCGGCGGCATTGAACTGCGTCACCTCCGTTATTTCATCGCGACCGCCGAGGAACTGAACTTCGGTCGCGCGGCGGAGCGGCTTGGGATCGCGCAACCGGGCCTCAGCCAGCAGATCAAGGCGCTGGAAGATATCGTCGGCACGCCTCTGTTCGATCGCACGCGCCGTTCGGTGCAACTCACCCTCGCCGGAGAGTTATTTGCCAACGAGGCGCGGAAAACCATCGCGCAAGCCGAGATGGCGCTGATGGCGGCGCGGCAGGCCGGCCGTGGTGAAGTCGGACGTATCGCCGTCGGTTATGTCGGATCGGCGGCCTATACCGGCATGCTGACGTCCATCATCAACGAGTTTCGCGCGGCTTATCCCGATGTGGAGCTTCAGATCTCGGAGATGGAAATGCTCCGGCAACTCGATCAGATCAGCGAAGGAAAACTCGATATCGGCTTCATCCGGCCACCGGTCAAGTTGCCGGTCGGAATTGCCTGCGTTCCGGTGTTGCAGGAGAAGCTGTTGCTGGCCGTGCCGGCAACGCACCCCTTGGCTGTGCGCGAGCGGGTGCCGCTGTCGGCGTTCAATGGCGATATTTTCATCACGCCGCGCCACCCGCCGAATGTGAGTTTCCATAAATACACGACCGAGGCATGCCAGGCCGCAGGCTTCTTCCCGCGTCTCGGCCCGCAAGGGCGCGACTTCGTGACCATTACCAGTATGGTTTCGATCGGGCTGGGGGTCGCACTGGTTCCCCAATCGGTCAAATGTATTCAACTGCCCAGCGTCCGCTTCAAGCAAATTGAGGGCGCCGTAGTTCTTGCCGAACTGGCCGTCGCCTTTCGCCGCAGCGAACCGTCGCCGGCGGCGCGGGCTTTCGCCCAGCACGTCCGGCGCTTTGCGCCCCACTCGGTGAGGGAAGGTTCTGGAAAACAGCTTCGATAGGACAAACTTATCGAAAATTGCAGAGCTGCGTATTGGATCAATCGGATTGCCGGATTGATACTACCCTGAAACCGGGTCGTGGAGGCAGTGTCGGGCGGAGCCGCGAGGCTTTGAGAAGCCGTGCATCGTCAGCCGCTGAGGCGATCTGCTGTTTCGACGGATTCATAACGTGCTGACGGCCGAAAATGTCTGCGCGAAACGTCAGGGAGGGCGGTGAGACGATGACGCAGTGGCGAGAGCGAACCGCGAGCACGTTCGATTGCGAGAAGACGCCCGTCTCCGCGTCGCGAGGCATGGCGGTGACTAATCATCCGCTCGCATCGACGGCCGCCCTGACGATCATGGCGCAAGGCGGCAACGCCATCGAAGCCACCGTGGCTGCGCTGTTCACATTGACCGTGGTCGAACCGATGATGGTCGGCATTTTCGGCGGCGGGACCGCCGTGATCCGACTCGCGGACGGGCGTGAACTGGTGATCGACGGGCTGGCGACCGCGCCGGCGATGACGCGCCCCGATAGCTATACGCCGGTTTCGGATCAATGGCCGGACTACATGGAAACCGAAGGCCGCGCCAATCGCGTCGGCCCGAAGGCGATTGCGGTGCCTGGCAATCTGATGGCGTGGTGCCAGATCGCGGAGCGCTTCGGCAAGCTGGATTTGCCGACGCTGCTGGAACCGGCGATCCGCTACGCCGAGCGCGGCTTTGAGGTGACACCGTATCTTGCGACCTGCATCGCGGAAACCGCTCCCGATCTCGCGCTCGACCCCGCCATCGCCGCGATCTTCCTGCCCGACAGCAAGCCGTTGCGGGCGGGCAGTTGGCTGGTGCAATCCGACTACGCGCGAACGCTGCGGACGATCGCACAGTTCGGACCCGGCGTGATGTACGGCGGGGAGCTGGGCCGCACCATCGCTCGCGAACTGGAAAAGGCCGGCTCGTTCCTCCGCCTGGAGGACCTTGAGAGTTATCGGACCATCGAACGGGAGCCGGTGCGCGGCACTTATCGCGGCGTCGAAATTCTCGGGCCCCCGCCGCCGTGCTCCGGCGGCGTTCACACCATTCAGATCCTGAACATGCTGGAATCCTTCGACATCAGGGCGTCAGGATTCGGGACGCCGCAGACGCTGCATCTGGTGCTTGAAGCCTTGAAAATCGCGGCGGCTGATCGCCGCGCCGCAACCGCCGACCCGGCGTTTGTCAACGTTCCGATCGCGAAACTGATCTCGAAGGAATACGCCGCGCAGCGCCGCGCCGAGATCGACCCGCAACGCGCGGGCACCTACACCTCGAAAGTCCTCTCGAACGAATCCGCCAACACCACCCATGTCACGGTGGCCGACGGCGACGGCAACGTCGTGACATCGACACAGACGATCAACAGTCTGTTCGGCGCGCGCCTGATTATTCCGGGCACCGGCATCATCCCGAACAACTATATGTTCCTGTTCGATCCGCATCCCGGGCTGGCGCTGTCGCTGATGCCGGGCAAGCGTATCACCAGCGGCATCTCCGCGCTGATCGGCAAGAAGAACGGCAAGCCGCTGTTCGCGCTGGGACTGCCGGGTGCGCACCGCATTCCGTCCTGCGTGCTGCAAGCTGTGCTCAATATCGTCGATCACGGCATGAGCGTGCAGGAAGTCGTCGAAGCGCCGCGCGTCTTCAGTTGGGGTCTCGAAGCCGAGGTCGAGCGCGGCTTTTCCGAAAAGGTCCGTGCCGAGCTTGCCGCGCGCGGGCACGACGTTGTGCCGGTGGATCATGTCGGCGGCGGCATGTGCGCCATTCTGTTCGCGCCGGATGGGACCATGACGGGCGCGGGATGCTGGCGCGCCGACGGGGTGCCGGCCGGGATCGGCGGCGGACTGGCGCGCGCCAACACGTCGTTCTGGCCGGATCCGCGCCGTCATCGATCGCAATAGACATTTCCAGCGGCCCGGCCGCGCCAAATCAAGCAGAGGGGAGACATCATGACCTCGATCACGCCAGCCGTCCTCACCCGTCGTTCCGCGCTTCAGCTTTCCGCCGGAGCGCTTCTGGCGATGACCACCAGGGTCAGCGCGCAGGACAAGAAGGTGATCCGCTTCGCGCCGCACGCGGCGCTACGCGTGCTCGATCCGGTGACGACGCCTGCCTATATTACGCGCAATCACGGTTATCTTGTCTATGATACGCTGTTCTCCATCGACAGCAGCTACAAGCCGCAGCCGCAGATGGTCCAGGAATGGTCGCTGACGCCGGACAAGCTGACCTACACCTTCGTATTGCGCGACAAGCTCAAGTTCCACGACGGTGCGCCGGTGACGGCCGAGGACTGCGTCGCCTCGATCGCGCGCTGGGCCAAGCGCGATGTGGTTGGATTGCGACTGGCCAAAGCCACGGAGTCGATGACGGCGGTGGACGCGAAAACCTTCAAGATCGTGTTGAAGGAGCCGTTCGGTCCCATCTTCGATGCGTTCGCCAAGCCAAGCTCGATTCCGCTGTTCATCATGCCGAAACGTATCGCGGATACGCCGCCGGAGAAGGCGCTGTCCGAGGTGATCGGATCGGGGCCGTTCAAGTTCATCGCGGCGGAGTTCCGTCCCGGAGTGAGTTGGGCCTACGAGCGCAATGCCGATTACGTGCCGCGCAACGAGCCGCCAAACGGGATGGCGGGCGGCAAGGTGGTTCATATCGACCGTGTCGAATCGATCTGGTTCCCCGACAAGCAGACGGCGATCAATGCGCTGCTGAAGGGCGAGATCGACGTGATCGAGAACATCAATGCCGATCACCAGTCGCAGTTTGCCAACAGCCGCGACGTGGTATTGCGCCGCGAGTTGGGGCCCAACGCCTCGACGATCCGCTTCAACTGGTCGCAGCCGCCTTTCAATAATCAGAAGATCCGTCAGGCCGTGCAACAGGCCGTGACGCAACGCGACTACATGGATGCGGCGATCGGCGACCCCAAGGCTTACGAGATTTGTCCGGCGATCTTTGGCTGTGGCACGCCGCTCGAAACCGATGCAGGCGCGGTGGATCGCGGCAAACCCGATCTCGCCAAGGCGAAAGCGCTGTTGAAGGAAGGCGGCTACAACGGCGAGAAGATCGTCATCATCACCCCCGGCGATGTCGCCTCGTTCCAGGCGTTGGCGCCACTGACCCAGCAAGTGCTGCGCTCGATCGGGATGCCGTCGGAAATCCAGGCCATCGAATGGAGCACCTTCCTGAAGCGGCGGACGTCGACGGCTCCGATTTCGGAAGGCGGCTGGAATTTGGCGCACGCGGTGTTCGATCGCATGGATCTGGTCTCGCCGCTCGGCAATCCGAATTTCGACGCGCGCGGACCGAAGGGATACACCGGATTCGTCGACGATCCGGAGACGGAAGCGCTGAAGACCGAATATCAGCACGCCACGGATCTCGCGGCCCAAAAGGCGATCGCGACCAGGATGCAGCAGCGCGCCTATGAGCGCGT
>JBASBO010000255.1:0-3054 GCA_049651165.1 Xanthobacteraceae bacterium
GCCAATGCGCGGGCGCAGGCGGCGACGCCGCAGGCGATCGCCGAGTATCGCCGCAAGTTGCAGGTCTATCTCGCGGCGCGCGAAGCCTACAACGCCGAGGCGGAAGCCTATTGGAACGCCATTGCAGAGAAGCGGCGCGCCCGCTTCGCCAAGCGCCGCGACGGCCAGCCGATCGCGCTTGATGACTATGTGCTGGCGCAGCCGCCGGTCTATGACGGCCCGAAGCGGCCGATCGATCCGCAGCCCGAGGAGGAGCCGGAGCCGCGCGTGCGCAAGCCGCTGCCGGTGGTGGCGGATTTCCTTCAGGCGGCGCGCGAGCATTTCCAGTTCGTGCCGACCCGTCCCGCCACCGAGTTGGAGTTCAAGCGCGCCTATGCGCGGCTCGCCATCGCCTATGGCCTGACTCGCGAACAGGCGGTGCGGGTCTATGCGTTCGAGACCGGCGGCAACGGCAATCACGACATGCAGTCGGGGTTAAGCTCCGGCCGGCCCGGCGCGAAAGCGATCTCGACGGCGGTGGGCTACAACCAGTTGCTCACCACCAACACGCTCAATCTCGTCGCCGAGCAGGGCGACGGCATCCTGAAGGCGCTGCGCGAGAAGGCGGCGCGGCTGTCGGGCGCGCAGCGTCAGGCGATGGAGCACAAGGTCGCGGTGTTCCGGCGGATGCTGGCGTTCGCGCGCTCGGTGCCCAATAGCTGGAGCGAGCACGCCAAGCTCGGCGCGACGCCGCGCGGCTGGGGCGTCCATGCGCTGGTGCTCGACATCGACGTCGGGCCGCTCCTGCAAACCCACAAGCTCTTGACCTCGGTGATCTTCGCTCGCAACAAGGGCTATCGGCGGCCGCTCAGCGCCGCCGAACTGGAGATGATGAACCTGACCGGCGACGGCACCGGCTTCGATATGGTGACGATGCCGATGGCGTATCGCGAGCGGGTGCCGACCTCGAACTTCTTCCAGCGTTCGGGCTACGAGCGCAATCCGGTGGCGATCCGCCACAATACGGTGGCGAAGCTGCTCGCCATCACCGACGAACGGATGGACACCAACAGCGCAAAGCCGGGCGCGCGCGAACTCGCGGCGGCATTCTAGAGCATGATCCTGACCCTGGAGCCGCCACAAGGAGGCGACGGCAATGCACATGGTAGCGAAAGCGGCGGCGGTACTGGCGCTTGGCGGCGTGCTCGCGGCCGGCGCGGCCGAGGCCGCCGATCAGTTCAGGCTCGGCAACAACCAGCGGATCACTTGCAGTCGCGGGCTCAGCCCCGGCCGGCTGAACACCGCGACCTGCCGCTCCTATGCCTACCTGTTCAACGCCGGGACGTCGGAATATTTCCGCTGCACGGTCAGCCTTGAACTGATCCGCAACAGCAAGGAAATCCTCAACGTCCAGACCTCCGGCGGCTGCGAGCGCAAGCCGCGCATCTTCGATCAGGACTCCGACTATTCTTTTGAGGCGACCGAAACCGAGCCGCCCAACACCAACGCGTTCTTCGGTCAGGGCGGTTATGTCGTCTGGGCCAGCGACAACAATACGCGGAAGGTTCGCGGCTGCATCACGGTGGCATCCGGGTTGGGTCCCGACGTCTCCAGATGCGTCGATATGATGTTCCGCTAGATTTTACGCGGGCAGCGTCACCGGCCGGGTCAGGGCGGCGCGTGCGAACTTGCGCGGCGCCATCGCCTTGCCGAACAGGCTCCCCTGGGCGATGTCGAAGCCGAGGTGGTGGGCGGTGAGAAAATCGGCGCGGCTTTCGATGCCTTCGGCAACGACACGCGCGCCGTGACGGCGGGCGAGATCGATAATGCCGCGGCACACCGTCTGTTTCAGGCGATCGCCGGCGAAGCCGGTGACGAGCTGCGGATCGGCCTTGAGTTCGACGAACGGAACAACGTCGATGTCCATCAGGGCAGGCCATTCGGTCCCGACATTCTCGATCGACACCGCGACGTTGTGGAACCGGACTCGCCGGGCGACGTCGACGATGCGGTCGAGATGAGCCAGCGCCTCGGCGCTCTTGAGTTCGATCAAAAGACCGCCGAACGCGGGATGCGGCGGCATCCGCCGACACAGCGCGCGGACGTTGCGATCGTCCAGCAGGAACGACGCCGGAAGGTTGATCGAGAGATCGACCGGACCGGTGCGTTCGATGAAGTTCTGCCAGTCCTCGATGGCGCGCGCGATCACGAAATCCGCGAGGCGCTGGAAGGCGGTGTCGCCGTCGTCGGCGATGAAGCCGGCGGGCAGCACCACGCCCCATGTCGGATGCCGCATCCGGATCACCGCTTCGGCGCCGCGCGGGACCAGCGTGCGAATGTCGATCTTGCGCTGATACCACAGCTCCAGCCAGCCGGCCTTGACCGCCTCGGCGACCTCGACAACCGGGCGCGGCGGCGCTTCGGTCGGCAGCAGCGCGGCGATGCTGGCGCGCAGGCTTTCGACGCCGAACGGCGTTTGCAGAGTCGGCAACGTGGCGATGCGGAGTTCGCGCGCAGTCTGCCGGGCGGCGAAGGCGAGGATTGAATCCGGCGTCGCGATCGGCAGCACCTTGCCGCAAAATCCGGCTTCCGCCAGCGTTTCGAGAGTTTTTCCGGCTTCGATGCCGCCGGCGGACAGGCCCAGCACCACCAGATGGAATCGCTGGGTGGCGAGCAGTGTCCGCAGTTCGGCGGCACGGCCGCACTCGAAGGCGATGAAGCCGAGGTCTTCCAGCGCATCGACGAGAAAAGCGCGGATGTGCGGTTTGTTGTCGGCGATGCAGACCCGTGGCCTCAGGTTGCGCCGGCCGAAGGCGGTGGGCCGGACGGAAAGGGTGTGAGCCGCCAAGTCTGTCATGTTGTTCTTGCTCCCCGTACTGGCGGTAGGGTTTTAACGTCGCCTCCGGGCCGCAATCATGGAGTCTCGACTCATGGTCCACGGAAATGGTCCGGTAACGTTAAAGCGTCGAATGCGATTCAAACCGTGTCGATCGGAAATGCTGCGATTTCAGGCGTGTGACGCGCGCAAGGGCAAAGTCGGCAGGTCAGCCTTGTCCACAGGATCGTGTTGATGGC
>JBASBO010000256.1:0-1952 GCA_049651165.1 Xanthobacteraceae bacterium
GCAATGAGCCCGACGCCGGCGGATTCGACATAGCCCTCGCAGCCGGTGATCTGGCCGGCGAAGCGCAGCCGCGGATCGGCGCGCAGCCGCAGGCTGCCGTCGAGCAGCTTCGGCGAGTTGAGGAAGGTGTTGCGGTGCAGGCCGCCGAGCCGGGCGAATTCGGCATTCTCCAGCCCCGGAATGGTCCGGAAAATCCGAAGCTGCGCGCCGTGCTTCAGCTTGGTCTGGAAGCCGACGAGATTGTAGAGCGTGCCGAGCTTGTTGTCCTGACGGAGCTGGACGATGGCGTAGGGCTTCACCGTCGGGTTGCGCGGATCGGTGAGGCCGACCGGCTTCATCGGCCCGAAGCGCAGCGTCTCGCGGCCGCGCTCGGCCATCACCTCGATCGGCAGGCAGCCGTCGAAATAGGGCGTGCTGGTTTCCCAGTCCTTGAAATCGACCTTCTCGCCGGCGATCAGGGCGTCGACGAAGGCGTCGTACTGCTCGCGGGTCAGCGGGCAATTGATGTAGTCCGCGCCGCTGCCGCCGGGGCCGACCTTGTCGTAGCGCGACTGAAACCACGCCGTCTCCATGTCGATGGAGTCGCGGTGGACGATCGGCGCGATGGCGTCGAAGAAGGCGAGCGAATCCTGCCCGGTCAGCGTCCGCACCGCTTCCGCGAGCGCCGCCGAGGTGAGGGGGCCGGTGGCGATGACGACGTTTGACCAGTCGGCCGGGGGAATCGCGGCCACTTCCTCGCGCGCGATCCGGATCAGCGGATGGCCGGCGATGGCGGCGGAGACTGCGGCGGAGAAGCCGTCGCGGTCCACCGCCAGCGCGCCGCCGGCGGGGACCTGATTGGCGTCGGCGGAGCGCATGACGAGCGAGCCGAGCCGGCGCATTTCAGCGTGCAGCAGCCCGACCGCGTTGGTCGAAGCGTCGTCGGAGCGGAAGGAATTGGAGCACACCAGTTCGGCGAGACCATCGGTGTGGTGCGCCTCGGTCATGCGCAGCGGCCGCATCTCGTGCAAGACAACGGGCACGCCGGCCTGGGCGATCTGCCAGGCGGCTTCCGAGCCGGCGAGGCCGCCGCCGACGACATGCACGGGGTGTGGGGAGGTCGGATCAGTCATAGGCGCACAGGTAGCGCGTTTTGCCGGTAAAGGAAAATCGGCAAGGCCGGTTTCAGGGGCGGTCTGGCGGGAATCCGAGGCGGGTCGATCCGAAACGGGCCGCCCGGACATGACAACGCCCGCGCGAGGCGGGCGTCATCCTTTGGGTAACCGGTGTGAGCGGGTCATCCGTTGTAGGAGCCCGCGGCGACGCGCGGAATGTCGGAGCGATCGATGCCGATATCGGCCAATTCGCGATCGCTGAGCTGCGACAGCTCGGCCAGGTTCCGCTGGTACTCACGGAAGGAGTTGATCATCCGAATGATGGAAAGCAGCATGGTAGTCTCCTGTATCTTCGGTTCATTTCTTTAGGAAGCAGCGAACCGTTACCCGCAATATAGAGATTAGATTGCGATGCAACAGGGTAATTGTTGCGATGCAGCTAATCGATATACGCATACCTCCAGCAACGAATCATTAAATGTATCGCACGTCGGGGAGGCGGTTGATCGCTAGAGGTCAAGTCGAGAGAAGTCGGGCGAAATGGTTTTTGGCGTTTTGTAGATTGCGTAATATCAAACTATTACAGTTATAAATTGATAATTCAGGGAGGTTGGGACGCTTAATCCGTTGGTGCGATGGCACCAATGGCTTGACTTGCAATTTTTTGAGAACCTGACGGGGTCACATGCGATTTACGCATGTGTGATCCGTTGACGTCAGTTCTATGAACACATATTCATATCATTGTGGCGAACTGTGGGCGAATCGGGTTCCTGCACCAAGCGACCTTCAGTCGCGCCCGCCGGCGCGACCCGTGCGTTTCCGATTCACGGCTCTCCAGCGGCGGCGGGCCGGGCC
>JBASBO010000257.1:0-3982 GCA_049651165.1 Xanthobacteraceae bacterium
ACTGTGGACCATCCGCCAGGCTTCTACGGCCCCGCCGACGGACCGCTCGCCGTCAACACGCTGGCGGCGGCCGATCGCCTCAAGGCGCTCGACACTTCCGGCCTTCGCGCGCAGCACGCCGCCTACACCAACACCGAGCCGAGTGATCTGCGCGGCCTCTTGCTGGCGGCGGCGCTGGCGCTGTTCCTGATCGACGCGGTGATCGTCGCGCTGATCGGCGGCGGCATCAGAGCGCTGCTGCGACGGCGCGGAGCCGTCGCGACCACCTTGATCGTCGCGCTGGCGCTGGGTGCGGCGGCGATCCCGCCGACGCCGGCGCACGCGCAAAACACCACCGACGATTTCGCGGTCAAGGCGGTGTCAGAAACCCGCCTCGCCTACGTCGTCACCGGCAACCCGGATGTCGATGCCATCGTCAAGGCGGGGATGCAGGCGCTGACATTGTTCCTGTCGCAGCGCACCGCGCTGGAAGCCGGCGAGCCGGTCGCCGTCGATCCGGCGCGCGACGAACTGGCGTTCTTCCCGCTGATCTACTGGGCGGTGGTGCCCGGCGCGCCGAAGCCGCCGCAGGACGCGCTCAACCGCATCGACGCCTACATGAAGCAGGGCGGCACGGTGCTGTTCGACACCCGCGACGCCATCGAGGCACCTGGCGGCCCCGACGGGCAATCGCAAACGCCGGGCATGGTGACGTTGCGCGGCATCCTGTCCTCGCTCGACGTGCCCGAGCTTGAGCCGGTGCCGCCCGAGCATGTGCTGACCAAGACGTTCTATCTGCTGCACGACTTCCCCGGCCGCTTCGAATCCGGGCAGACCTGGGTCGAGGCGCTGCCGCGCGACAACGACGATGACGCCACCTCGCGCCCGGCGCGCGGCGGCGACGGCGTGTCGCCGATCATCATCACCTCGAACGACCTCGCCGGCGCATGGGCGCTGCGGCCGGACGGCCGGCCGATGCTGCCGCTGACGCCGGGCGAGCCGCGCCAGCGTGACTTCGCATTCCGCGCCGGCGTCAACGTCGTGATGTACACGCTGACCGGCAACTACAAGGCCGATCAGGTCCACGCGCCAGCGCTGATCGAACGGCTGGGACAATGATGAATTACGGTATCGCCTTCGCACCGCTGGTCCCGGTCCTTGTCTTGTGGATCGCGCTTGCCGCCGTCGCGGTGATCGCGGCGCTGCTGTTCATTAGCCGCTCGCGCGGCGCGCTGGTCCGGGTCGCGGCGCTGGCGCTGATCGTGCTGGCGCTGGCCAATCCCTCTTTCACCAGCGAGGAGCGCGAACCGCTGTCGTCGGTCGCGGCCGTGGTGGTGGACAAGAGCCCGAGCCAGGATTTCGGCACGCGCGCGAAAGAGACCGACGAAGCGCGGCAGGCGCTGGTCGATCGTCTCAAGGCGATCAAGGGCCTTGAGGTGCGCGTCGTCGAAGCCGGCCGCGCCGACGGAGAAACCGACGGCACAAAGCTGTTCGGCGCGCTGGCCTCGGCGCTGGCCGACGTGCCGACCGACCGCGTCGCCGGTGCATTCCTCATCACCGACGGCCGCGTGCACGACATCCCGGCGAACCCGGCGGCGCTTGGCTTCAATGCGCCGGTCCACGCGCGGGTCACCGGCCGCAGCGACGAGCGCGACCGCCGCGTCGTCATCGTCGCCGCGCCGCGCTTCGGCATCGTCGGCCAGCGCCAGAACATCACCTATCGTCTTGAAGACCACGGCGTCAGCAATCAGCAGGCGCGCGTGACGGTGCGCCGCGACGGCGAGACAATCGACGAGCGTCCGGTTGCGAGCGGCGAGAGCGTCCGCCTCGACGTCGAAGTCAAGCACGCCGGGCCGAACATCGTCGAGATCGAGGCGTCACCGCTCGCGGATGAATTGACGCCGATCAACAACCGCGCGGTGGTGGTGATCGACGGCGTCCGCGACAAGCTGCGCGTGCTCCTGGTGTCGGGCGAGCCGCATTCCGGCGAGCGCACCTGGCGCAACCTGCTGAAGTCCGACGCCAGCGTCGACCTGGTGCATTTCACCATCCTGCGGCCGCCGGAGAAGCAGGACGGCACGCCGATCAACGAACTGTCGCTGATCGCGTTTCCGACCCGCGAACTGTTCCAGCAGAAGATCAACGAATTCCAGTTGATCATCTTCGACCGCTACGCGCGGCAGGGCGTACTGCCGATCGCCTATTTCGACAACATCGCGCGCTACGTCCGCGCCGGCGGCGCGATGCTGGTGTCGGCCGGGCCGGACTACGCCTCGCTCACCAGCATCTGGCGCACGCCGCTCGATTCGGTGCTGCCGGCCGAACCGGTCGGCGTTATCGAGAAGCCGTACCTCGCGCACTTGAGCGACATCGGCAAGCGCCATCCGGTGACGCGCGGCCTCGAAGGTTCGCAAAGCGAACCGCCGCACTGGAGCCGCTTCTTCCGCACCGTCACCACCCGCAACGCCGACTCGCCGCCGCTGATGACCGGGGCCGACAACGAACCGCTGCTGCTGTTGTCCCGCTATGGCGAGGGCCGCGTCGCGCTATTGCTGTCGGATCACATCTGGCTGTGGGCGCGCGGTTACGAGGGCGGCGGGCCGCATCTCGATCTGCTGCGGCGGATGTCGCACTGGCTGATGAAGGAGCCCGAACTCGACGAGGAGGCACTGCGTCTCTCGGTGCGGGGCAAGCAACTGACGGTCGAGCGCCAGACCATGGCGGACAGCGTTTCGCCGGTCACCGTCACCGCGCCGTCCGGCGCGAGGCGCGAACTGACGCTGACCGCCGGCGAGCCGGGGCTGTGGACCACCAGCCTTGAAGCAAGTGAACTCGGCCTGTGGCAGGCGACCGACGGCACGCTGAAGGCGCTCATCAACGTCGGGCCGGCCAACCCGAAAGAGTTTTCGGAAGTGACCTCGACCACCGACGCGCTGAAGCCGCTGGCGCAGGCGAGCGGCGGCGACGCCCGCCGCATCAGTGAGAGCGGCAGCGTCGCCCTGCCCCGCATCGTGCCGGTGCGCGCGGCGAGCGTCTATCGCGGCGACGGCTGGCTCGGCGTGCGGATGCGCGACGCCAGCGTGGTGCGCGGCGTCGGCGTGCTGCCGATGTTCGCAGGGATCGCCGGCCTGTTGCTGCTGCTCGGCGCGCTGGCCGCGACCTGGTTGCGAGAAGGGCGATAGCGGCCACGACACTGGGGCGCACAAACCACACAACGCGCTGATCGTCTCCGATCCTGCGGTATCCGGTTGACAAATCCCACCCGCTACTGCGATGTTATATTATAACATCTGCGGTTGCGGACGCTGTTCGCGCCACGGCGGGGGTATTCACGATACCATGAAGTGGTTTCGATCCAGGATGAAGATCGGGGCACGGCTGGCGCTGGCGGCGCTGGCGGTCCAGTTTGTCCTGACTTTCGGCCACGTTCATGAATCGGCCGCGCTGGCCGCGCCCGGCCTTCAGGCTGCGTCCGCCGCCGTCGCGCCCGGCAACACCGGGATCGCGCCCGACGCGGGGAAGACCGCCAAAGCGCAACAGACTGCGGCCGACGATTCTCAAAGCAATCCTCAAGGCCATCACCACGACGACTATTGCGCGATCTGCGCGGTGATGGCGCTGGCGGGCTCGCTGATTACCAGTCAGCCCGCGATCCTGCTGTATCCGCAAGCCTACGAATTCCTGAGCCGCACCACCGACGCCGGCTTCTCGCATCTTGCCGCGCCGCACGGGATTTCCCAGCCGCGCGCGCCGCCCGCCTCCTGAGCCTGATGGACTGACGCGCCTCTGCCCGCCCACCGTCCGGCAGCGGATCGCACAAGCTACATCCTCATCACGCGCCCGCCACGGCGGGCTCCCACCGCGCCGCGCCGCCATGCAGCGCCGCCGCCGCGGTGCAATCAGGAATCGGATTCCCATGCCTACGTCCTTGAAGCACGCCCTGCTTCTGTCCGGTGCGATGTCGCTGGTGCTGCCTGCCCTCGCATCGGCGCAGAACAGTGAT
>JBASBO010000258.1:0-3183 GCA_049651165.1 Xanthobacteraceae bacterium
GCCGCGGCGCTTCCCAGCCCGCGAGCGTCGTGCGCCAGTCGACCCGATGCAGCCGCGCCAGCACCTGCGCCGCCTGAAGCCAGATGTCGCGCAGCGCCGACGGCTCGCGCGAAAACGAGGCGTGCGGCTCCCACACCAGGAACACGCGGCCCGGCAACCGCTCCATGACGATGAACGGCGCGCCCAGCAAATCCTCGTCCGGCGATGCCCAGCGGATTCCCGGAACCGGCAGGCCGGCCGCCTTCAGGGCGCGCAGCAGCGGAGCCTGACGGTAGACGTCGGTATTGCCGCGCCGGGTGACGCCGGCCGGCGCGAGCTTGAGGATGTAGGAGCCGGCCCCGCCGTCCGGCGTTACGGCGTCGAAGCCGAAGGTGAGGCCCGCGTGGCCGTCTTCCATTACGCCAAGCGCCTCGACCCGGCTGCCGCGGCCGCACTCGGCTTCGATCATGCGTTGAAGACGGCCGCGCAACTCATCGATGCGGCGACTGGAGCTATCGGTCGGTTCTGCCATGCCTGCCCTTCGTCGCAACGCCTTGCGGTCCATCCTACCCGATGCGGCGCTCGCGGCCTTTCCAGAACGGATCGCGCACCGCGCGGCGCAGCAGCTTGCCGACCGGGCTTTTCGGCACCTCGTCGATGAAATGCACCGACTTCGGCACCTTGTAGCCGGCGAGCCGTTCGCGCGCAAACGCCATCAGCGCCGCGTCGTCGGCGCTCTCGCCGGGGCGCAGCGCCACGAAGGCGGCGACCGCCTCGCCCCACTTGTCGTCGGGAATGCCGACCACCACCACCTCGCGCACCGCCGGATGCGCGGCAAGCGCATCCTCGACCTCGCGCGGATAGACGTTGTAGCCGCCGGTGACGATCATGTCCGAGGTGCGGTCCACGAGGTAGAGATAGCCGTTGGCGTCGAAGCGGCCGACGTCGCGGGTGCGGATGAAGCCGCCCGGCAGCGCCATCTGCGCGTTCAACTCCGGCGCGTCGTAATAGCCGCGCATCATGAACGGCGCGCGCAGCGCGATCTCGCCGATCTCGCCCGCCGGCACGTCGTTGCCGCCCTCGTCAACGAGGCGGATTTCACAGTCGATGCTCGGCCGGCCGCAGGCCGCGAGGCGCTCGTCCGCGCCGGGACCAACATGGTCCTCCTTGGTCAGGTGGGTGATGAAGACCGGGGCCTCGCTCTGTCCGTAATATTGCAGGAAGCGCGGGCCCCACAGTTTCAGCGCGCGCGCGATGGTCGGGCGCGGCATCGGCGAGGCGCCGTAGATGATCGAGCGCACCGAACTGAAATCGGCTTCGGCGATGCCGGGCTGGTCCAGCAGCATGCCGAGCATCGTCGGCACCATGTTGAGCGCGGTCGGCTTCCAGCGCTCCACCGCGTCGATATAGGACGCCGGCGTGAAACCGGGCAGCACCGCGGCTGTCGCCCCGCGGATCCAGTACGGCAATATGAAGCAGCCGCTGGCGTGGATCATCGAGGCGGCGTGCAGCATGACGTCGCCTTCGCGCACGTCGTGATTTTCGAGGATGTTCAGCGTCATCCCGGCCCAGCTCGCCTGGGTGTGCTCCACCGCCTTCAGCGTGCCGGTGGTGCCGGAGGTGAAGATCGTCACCACGATGTCGTCGGGCTCGGGCTTGCGGTCCGGTGGCGTTGACGGCCGGGCTTTCGCCAGCGCCAGAAGATCGCCGGCGCGTGAGGCGTCGCCGATGCCGATGGTCTTCAGCCCCGGCATCAGTTCCGCCAGCTCACGCGCACGGTCGGCGAGATCGAGGCCGTGCAGCAGGATGCCGACGCCGGCGCTGGTCAGCATGTGCTTCTGCTCGGCCACCGAGAGCCGGGCGTTGAGCGGCACCCGCGCCAGCCGCGCCTTGGCGAAGCCGAAATCCACCGGAAGGGTGAACACCGAATTGTTCAGCAGCAACCCGGCGCGGGCGCCGACCGGCAACTTCAGGTCGTCGATCAACACGCCGGCGATCTGGTTGGAGAGTTGGTCCACCTCGCTGAAGGTGAGCCGGTCGTCGCCGTACATCACCGCCGTTTTCGGCCCGAAGTAGATCGCGCCGCGACGCACCAGCTCCGCCATCAACATCGCTGTCCTCCCGCCTGTTCGTCCGCCCGAACGGCTCAGCGTCCGGGGAAATTCGGCTTGCGTTTCTCTCCGAACGCCTTGATGCCTTCCTTGGCGTCCTCGGTCAGCGCCATCAGCGCGATCTGGCTCTCGGTGAAGGCGATGCTTTCGTCGAACGACATCGAGGCGATGGCGCGCAGCGCGTATTTGCCGCGCCGGATCGCGCTCGGCGACTTGTCGGTAAGCCGTCCGATCAGCCACTCGACCTTGGCGTCGAGTTCGGCCGCCGGGGCAAGGTGATTGACGAGCCCCGCCGCCTGCGCCGCGCGGGCGTCGAACGGTTCGCCGGTCAGCGCCCACTCGTTGACCACCCGCGGCGGCACCAGCGATTGCAGCAGGCTCATCACCTGCATCGGGAATAGGCCGATCTTGACCTCGGGCAGTCCGAAGATGACGTGATCCGCCGCCACCGCCATGTCGGTCATGGACAGAAGACCCATGCCGCCGGCCATGCAGACGCCGTTGACGCGGGCGATCGCCGGCTTGGTGGCGTTCTGCGCCAGCCGCAGCAGGTCGGCGTATTCGACGTTGGGCCGCGAGAAATCGAAGGCGAAGGCGGCCGAGGTGTTCTGCAAGTCGGCGCCGGCGCAGAACGCCTTGTCGCCGGCTCCGGTCAGCACGATGACGCGGACTTCGGGATCGTCATGCGCCTCGCGATAGCCGCGCGTAATGCCGGCCACCACGTCGGCGTTGATGGCGTTGCGCTTCTCCGGCCGGTTGATGGTGATCCACAGCGCCTGCCCGCGCTTCTCCCGCAATACGCTCGTCTCGTCCGCCATCGTGTCCGTCCATCCTGTCGCTGTGTTGCTCTTGATCGGCGTGCCGCTCAGCCCGCCTCTAGCTCGATCACCGCGACGATGTGGCCGGTGGTGACCTGTTCGCCCTCGGCGACGCCGATCTCGGTAATGATGCCCGAAACCGGCGCGGAATGCACATGCTCCATCTTCATGGCTTCAAGGGTGACGACCGGCTGCCCCGCCTTGACGGCGTCGCCGGGCTGAACCAGCACCGCCACCACGCGGCCGTTCAGCGCCGCCCGCACCTTGCCGTCGCC
>JBASBO010000259.1:0-2238 GCA_049651165.1 Xanthobacteraceae bacterium
CGTCCCCGCGCAGGCGGGGACCCATATTCCAGAGCGTGAAAGATTAGAGTGAAGCGATTCGATCCAATTCATCCCGGTGGAATGAGCGCCATCCGCAACATGAACGACACGGCGTATGGGTCCCCGCCTGCGCGGGGACGACGTCCTTTATGTAATCACTCGGTTCCCGTCCGATGACCCGCGACATCACCTTCAACCGCCGGCAGGCGATCGGCCTCGCGCTTGGAGCCACAGGCGTCGCGGCAGGTTTCGCGCCGCGCGCGGCGGTGGCGCAGGACACGCAGCCCGAGGCCGCACAGCCGGGAACGGCGGCCCCACCGGCATTCGGCGCGGCGAAGCACGGCATGTCGGCGTTCGGCGATCTGAAATATCCGGCGGGCTTTCCTCGCTTCGACTACGTCAATCCGGGCGCGCCGAAGGGCGGGACGTTCTCCACCATCCCCTCGACGCGCGCCTACAACCAGTCCTACCAGACCTTCAACTCGTTCAACGCCTACATCCTGAAAGGCGAGGGCGCGCAGGGGATGGAGCTGACCTTCGCGTCGCTGATGACGCGCGCCTATGACGAGCCCGACGCGATGTACGGCCTCGCGGCCGAGACGGTGGCGATCTCCGGGGATCGTCTGGTTTATCGCTTCACGCTGCGGCCGCAGGCGAAATTTCACGACGGCGCGCAGCTCACCGCGCACGACGTGGCGTTCTCGCTGAAGACGCTCAAGGCCAAGGGCCATCCGCTCATCATGCAGCAGATGCGCGACGTGGCGGGCGCCGAGGCGCTGGACGAGCGGACCGTCGAGGTGCGGTTCGCCAAAGGTTATGCGCGCGACGTGCCGCTCTACGTCGCCGGGCTGCCGATTTTTTCGCGCGCCTACTACGCGCAGCGGCCGTTCGACGAATCGACGCTGGACATTCCGCTCGGCTGCGGCCCCTACAAGGTCGGCCGCTTCGAGGTCAACCGTTTTGTTGCTTTCGAGCGCGTCAACGACTGGTGGGGCGCGGAGTTGCCGGCGATGCGCGGCGGCTATAACTTCGACACCGTGCGCTACGAGTTCTACCGCGATCGTGATGTCGCCTTCGAGGGTTTCACCGCGAAGAACTACCTGTTCCGCGAGGAGTTCACCGCGCGGGTGTGGGCGATGCGCTATGATTTTCCGGCGGTGAAGGACGGCCGCGTCAGGCGCGAGACGCTGCCGGACCAGACTCCCTCCGGCGCGCAGGGCTGGTTCATCAACACCCGGCGCGACAAGTTCAAGGACGCGCGCGTGCGCGAGGCGCTCGATCTCGCCTTCGATTTCGAATGGACCAACAAGTCGATCATGTATGGCGCCTACGCGCGCACGCAGTCGCCGTTCCAGAACTCCGACATGATGGCGCAGGGGTTGCCCTCGCCGGAGGAACTGAAGCTGCTGGAGCCGTTTCGCGGGCAGGTGCCGGACGCGGTGTTCGGGCCGCCGGTGTCGCCGCCGGTCTCCGACGGCTCCGGGCAGGACCGCGCGCTGCTGCGCAAGGCCGCGCAACTGTTGCGCGACGCCGGCTGCGCGGTGAAGGACGGCAAGCGGATGCTGCCGAACGGCGAGCCGTTCGTCATCGAGTTCCTGCTCGACGAACGCTCGTTCGAGCCGCACCACATGCTCTATATCAAGAACCTCGCCACCATCGGCATCGCCGGGAGCGTCCGTCTGGTCGATCCGGTGCAGTACCGCGCCCGTGTCGAGGATTTCGACTTCGACATGACGGTGCAGCGCTTCGGCATGTCGGCGACGCCGGGCGACGGGATGCGGCCGTTCTTCTCGTCGCGGGCGGCGGCGACCAAGGGCTCCTACAATCTCGCCGGCATCTCAAGCCCCGCGATCGACGCGCTGATCGAGACGATCATCAACGCGCGGAACCGCGATGAACTCACCATCGCCTGCCGCGCCTTCGACCGCGTGTTCCGCGCCGGCCGCTACTGGGTGCCGCAGTGGTATCGCACCAATCACCCGGTGGCCTATTGGGACGTGTTCGCCCATCCCGAGACGCTGCCGCGCTATCTCGGCACGGTCGGCGCGATCGAACTGTGGTGGAGCGACGCGGCGAAAGCCAGTGCATCCGACAAGGCCGGCAAGCCATGACCGCCTATATCGCCCGTCGCATTCTGCTGATGATCCCGACGCTGCTCGGCATCCTGTTCGTCTCCTTCGTGGTGGTGCAGTTCGCGCCGGGCGGGCCGGTGGAGCGCGTCATCGCGCAGCTAAGCGG
>JBASBO010000260.1:0-2045 GCA_049651165.1 Xanthobacteraceae bacterium
CCATGGCGTCGAGCGGGCCGAACTCCGGCGGCAGGTGCGTCGGATCGCGTTTCACCAGCCAGTTGCGGGTGAAACTCGGCGTCAGCCGGCCGCCGACCAGCGTAATCAGCGCCACCAGCGCGCCGACCGCGCCGCGCAGGCTGAGGTCGATCATCGCCCCGGAGAGCGCCGCGGCGTGGAACGCGGCGTTGGCCATCAGCAGCCAGAACACGATCGCCAGCACCCGCAGGTTGCGCCAGTTCCTGCCGGCGACGATCTCGCGCCCGGCCACCGCCAGCATCGCGGCGAGGAAGGCGAGGTCGATCACCGCGGCGGCGACGAGGCCGATGCCGGCGGCGGACAGCATGGCGATGCGCCCGGCGATCCAGATCATCACCAGCGCCATCAACGGCCGCCCCGAAACCGGCGGCCGGTTGGTCCAGTTCGGGATCGCGGTGAACAGGAAGCCGCAGATCACCAGCGCGGCATAGCCGAAGATCAGTTCATGGGCATGCCAGGCGACGCCGCCATAGGCGTCGGCGATGGTCAGCATCCCGGCATAGGTGAAAAGCCACAGCGGAATCGCCAGCGCCGCCCAGACCGCGGCGAGCAGGAAACAGACGCGGAACGCTTGGCTGAGGAGCGGCGGATAGGACATGGGATTCAGATCATCGGCGTCAGGATTTAAAGATGCATCATGTTAGCATCATTTAGTGCGGTTCGCCGCATCGTCCTTTGCGCGCGCGCAAAGCCGGGGGCGGTTGTCAGGCGTCCGGCGCGCGCTCGGCGGCGAGCGCCATGATCTCCGCCCCTAACCGCAGGTCCGGGACATGGCCGAACGCCTGCCGCCGCAGCCGTCCGGCGCGGTCGATCAGAAGCAGCGTCGGCGTGCCCTGCATGGCGTACGCCGCCATGGTGCGCGGCAGCCCGCCGTCGTCGGAGGGGCGGTCGATGCCGACCGGGAAGGTGTAGCGGTATTCGTGCAGGAAGGCGGCGAGCGCGGCGCGCGAGCCCTGCGCCTCGTGATGCTCGAACACGGTGTGCAGCCCCAGCACCATCACGTCGTCGGTCGAGAACGTTTCCCGGATGCGGGTGAGCTGCGGCAGCGCCTGCTGCGCGCAGCCGGGACACAGCATCTGGAACGCCTCCACCACCACCACGCGCCCGCGCAAGCCGGCAAGCGTAATCGGCTCCGGCGTGTTGAGCCAGGTCAGGACGTCGAGTTCGGTGGCGAGATCGTCGGATGAGGGGGGCATCTGATAATCCTAATCTCCGATCCGAATGAATCGAAATGAGTTTGATAACCGTCATCCGAGAGTCTGCCTCGAATGCAGTTTGTCGCAAAGCGCCGCAACAACCTCGGCGTCGTCCCCGCGCAGGCGGGGACCCATACGCCGCAGCGGTTCGGTTCTGTCATCAGGGCGAGTTTCCTTACAACAACGAATGCCAGGGATTATGGGTCCTCGCCTGCGCGAGGACGACGATTTTCGTGTTGCGAATCCATTCAAGGATTTCCGCGCGCGGCGCGCAACGCGGTGTCGATGCCGTCCCATGCCGGCTTGTCGGGCGCGAAGCGGGCGCGCAGGTAGCGGATCAGTTCCGTCATCTGGCGGTCGTCGAGGCTGCGGGCGAAGCCCGGCATCGCGCCCAGTTCGCCGTTCGCCGGCCTGGTGATGCCCTCGACAATGACGCGCGCCAGATTGTCGGGCGAGCCGCCATGCAGGTTGCTGTTGAGCGCCAGCGACGGCCGGCTGCCGAACCATTGCGGCCCGCCCGGCTCGTGGCACACCGCGCAGGCGCCGTCATAGATGCGCGCGCCCTGCTGCGACGCGTCGCGCGGCCTGACGCTGGTGATCGCCTCCAGCCGCGCCGCCAGCGCCTGTTGCGCTTCGTGCGAAGGCGCGTCCGGATTGAGCGAGGCGAGATAGACCGCGATGGCGCGGATGTCGCTGTCCGGCAGCGCGGAAAGCTCCTTCACCACCGCCGCCATCGGCCCGGCGGCGACGCCGTGAAACGGCGAGATGCCGCCGCGCAGATAGTCGAAGAACGCCTGCTCGCTCCACGGC
>JBASBO010000261.1:0-2083 GCA_049651165.1 Xanthobacteraceae bacterium
CTCACGCCACGAGTTCCCCTTCCAGCTTGCGCAGGATGCGGATGAGGCGGTCGGCCCATTGGCGCTGGCCGGCTTGGTCCGCGATCAGGTCCTGACGGATTTCAACGCCGCAGTTGATCAGGCCGCGCGCCTCGCCATGCACCGGAATGGTGTAGTCGGTCAGATCGCTCACCGCATAGGGCTGGTTGTCGCCGACCACGAGGCTAGGTGCGCCGCGCAGCTCGCGCAGCAGCAGTCCGGGCAGCCGCGTATCGCGATTGTACAGCGTGCCGATGTGCCAGGGTCGTGCCACGCCGTTGTAGACCGGCGTGAAGCTGTGCAGCGAAACCAGAATCGTCGGCCGCGCGGCGCGGGCGCGACGGTCGAGCGCGTCAGCGATGGCGCGATGGTAGGGCGCAAAGACCAGCCGCTGCCGCTCCAGCGCCGCCTCCGGCGCGAGGCTCTGATTGCCGGGGATCGCGGTCGCCTCGCTGACCGGCGGAATCGAGCTTGCGGCGGTGGGCGGCCGGTTGCAGTCGATCACGATGCGCGAATAGCGCTGCGCCACCAGATGCGCGCCGAGCGCATCCGACACCGCCTCCGCGACGCCGGCGATGCCGATGTCATAAGCGATATGCCGCTGGCGGTCGGTTTCATCGAGGCCGAGATCGCCGAGCGCGCGCGGGATCAGCCGGCCGTAGTGATCGCAGGCGAGAAAGAACGCTGAGCCGCCGTCGCGGTTGCGCTCGATCACCGGCGCGGGCTCGTCGGCGGCGATCAGCGGCGAGATATCTTGGAGGGTCATGGAAGTAATTGCTCACGTCATGGCCGGACTTGATCCGGCCATCCATCTTTCTTCAAGGATGGAACGCGCCGGTCAAGCCCGCATCGGGACAGGCAGCCCTGTGGATTGCCGGGACAATCCGGCCCGGCTTGGGGTATTCCCGCCCCCAGCCTATATGAGTGGTCGGTTGGCGAAGGTTGATCGGCTGCGATGCGTTTCACTCCGCAATTCCTTGACGAGCTGCGCGCCCGGCTTCCGGTCTCGGAAGTCGTGGGCAAGCGCGTCAAGCTGAAGAAGGCGGGGCGGGAGTGGAAGGGGCTGTCGCCGTTCCAGCAGGAAAAGACGCCGTCCTTCACGGTGAACGACCAAAAGCAGTTCTATCACGACTTCTCCACCGGCAAGCACGGCAACATCTTCGATTTCCTGATGGAGACGGAGGGGGTGTCGTTCGTCGAGGCGGTCGAGCGCTGCGCGGGAATGGCGGGACTGCCGGTCCCGGCGGCGACGCCGGACGCGGCGCGCCAGGCGCAGCGCCGCAAGTCGCTCCATGACGTCATGGAACTGGCGGCGACGTTCTTCATCGATACGCTGGCGGCGCGCGGCGGCGCGAAAGCGCGCGGCTATCTCGCCGATCGCGGAATCCTGCCGCAGACGCAGGCCCAGTTCCGATTGGGTTATGCGCCGGGCGAACGCTTCGCGCTGAAGGAACATCTTGGCGCGAAGGGCGTGCCTGTCGAGGACATGGTGGAAGCGGGGCTCTTGATCGGCGGCGACGACATTCCGGTGCCTTACGATCGCTTTCGTAATCGCGTGATGTTTCCGATCACCGATCTGCGCGGGCGGGTGATCGCCTTCGGCGGCCGCGCCATGGAAAAGGATGTCCCGGCCAAGTATCTCAACTCGCCGGAGACGCCGCTGTTTCACAAGGGCGCCAACCTCTACAACGGCGCGACGGCGCGCAGGGCGGCGCATGACGGCGCGCCGGTGGTGGTGGTCGAGGGCTATATCGATGTCATCGCCATGGTCTGCGCCGGTTTTCCGGCCACCGTCGCGCCGCTCGGCACCGCGCTGACCGACGGGCAACTCGATCTGCTGTGGAGGATGGCCGACGAGCCGATCCTGTGCTTCGACGGCGACCGCGCCGGGCAGAAGGCGGCGTGGCGCGCCGCCGATCTGGCGCTGCCGCGCCTCGAACCCGGCAAGAGCCTGCGCTTCGCCATGCTGCCGCAGGGGCAGGACCCGGACGACCTCGCCCGCAGCGGCGGCCGCGGCGCGGTCGAGGAGGTGATCGGCGCGGCGCGCCCGCTGGCGGACGTGATC
>JBASBO010000262.1:0-9537 GCA_049651165.1 Xanthobacteraceae bacterium
ACATCGCGATGGAAGTGCACCTGATCGTGCCGATCGCGATGGAGGAGAAGCTGCGCTTCGCCATCCGCGAGGGCGGCCGCACCGTCGGCGCCGGCGTCGTCGCCGCGATCATCGAGTAAGCGGGCGAAGCGCCGTCAGCAATTGACGGCATTCAATCTTGCTAATGTGCCCGGAGCGCTCGGCGTTCCGGGCATTTTCATTCATAGCGGTCCATGTTTCGACGGCGGGTGACTCCCGCAAAACCTGAAAGTCGCCAGGCACCGCGGCGTGCATGCCTGCCGGCTCGTCGTCGGCCGCTTGAGGACGACGTTGTCTTTGCTTCAAATTCATGGAAGTCTTGGATTTTACGCCACAGGCTGGTGAGCCAGCAGATTTTCCGAAAAAACACTTCAAAGGACATTGCCATGAAAAAGATTATTGCCGTCCTCGCGTTTGCATTCTCCGTGATGTTTGCCGATGGCGCTTTGGCTCAGAGCAAGGTCGCCATTCTGATGCCGGGATCGGCCGGCGCGGTGCCGGGCGATTTTCTGGTGCGCAACAAGGACCGCATCGGAGGCAAGGGCGTCTCCACGGTCGTCACCACCTCGTCCGGCGAGGCGGCATCGATCTCGCAGGCCGAAGCGGCCAAGGGGCGCAAGGTCGTGCTGGTCGGCATGAGCCGCGGGGCGGTCGACGTCGCTGCCGCGCTGGCGGCGGGCGCGAAGGTGAACGGGTTGGTGATCGTTTCCGGCATGTACCGCGAGGCGCAGGCGCGGCTCGGCTCCCCGACCCTGCTGCCGCGCACGCTGCTGATCCACAACAAGCACGACACCTGCAAGTTCACGCTGCCGGAATTCGCCAGCGAATTCGCGGCCTGGAGCGGCGGGCGCGCGTCGGTGCGCTGGGTCAATGTGCAGGGCCCCGAGGTTCCGCGCGTCTGCGGGCCGATGGGCGCGCACGGCTTCTATCGGCAGGACGGCGGCGCGGTTGCCGCCATCAACGGCTTCATTCGCTCGCGGTGAAAACCGTCGCGCGGATGCGCCCTATTGGCCCTTTCCTCGCCGCGGCAAAGTGCTTATAGAGAGCGCCAGCTAGGAGTGTAGCTCAATTGGTAGAGCACCGGTCTCCAAAACCGGGGGTCGCAGGTTCGAGCCCTGCCACTCCTGCCAGCGGCAGGATTTGACAGCAAACTGGCGTGGCAGGCGACAGCAATACGGGTGGGAAAAGCCCGTGCGCCGGATTAATCGCAAAGCCGGGTCAGCAGCGCCTTGAAGCCGACCGAAGGGGCTTCGGCGGCGGTGCCCTCCACCGAGGCGAAATCGTTCTTCTCGACGCCGCGGAAATCGATCCGCACCTCGCTCAGTTCGAACAGCGGAGGAAGGTCGGGATTATGAGTGTGTTGCCGCGCCGTCACCACGCCGCTGATCTTGTGGCCGACCTGCTTGTAGGACCCGACATAGGCAAAGGCGGAACTGCCGCCGTGAAGCTCGCCGTTGCTTGCGAAGACGACGCCGACCGCCTTTCTGCGCGGCGTTTCGAGTTCCACTTTGTAGAGTCCCTTGAGCATTTTGTTCCGTGCGCGGCCTCATCTGTCCAACCCTTCGAGTAAGGGGTGGACGTAAATTTCCTGTTATAGTTGCGGTCGTTCTGATGATCCGACGCGGCATGAATCAGCTATCCGACGGTGCGGGAGCCGCGATTGTCGTGGCGCAAGCCGGACGGTTACGATTGCTCGATTTCCGCGCCGTGGTTAATGTGGCCTTAACCTTGCGCCTGATCGCGGTCGAGCCGGGGCGGGCCGGGATAGCGGTGAAAACCGGCACGGCGCTCCGGCTTCGGCGTGGACAGCGCGGGCGGCCCGTCGCACCATGTCGAAGTCGAGTCTGCCCGCGCGCAGGCCGCTCGCCTTGGTATTTTGACGCGTTTTCTTGACGCGAACCGGAATCCACTTCGCTCGAAAACGCTATAAGAGCCAACCTTCGATAATGGTCATGCGCACGCCCGATATGCCGCCGGCCGGTCCCGGCTTCGTCCACCTCCACGTCCATTCGGCCTATTCGCTGCTGCGCGGCGCGATGAAGGTGCAGAAGCTGGCGGAACTGGCCAAGGCCGACCACCAGCCGGCGCTGGCGCTGACCGACACCGATAACCTGTTTGGCGCGCTGGAATTCTCCGACAAGCTCGCGGGCTACGGCATCCAGCCGATCGTCGGCCTGGCGCTCGCGGTCGATTTCGGCGATCAGGACCCCAACGCCCGCAGCGGCCTGGTTCCGGGGCCGGCGCGCATCGTGCTGCTGGCGGCGCGCGAAGCCGGCTACCGTAGCCTGATGCGGCTCAACTCGCGCGCCTTTCTGGAGACGCCGACGCATCAGGCGCCGCACGTCAAGCTCGACTGGCTGCAAGGCGAGACCGACGGCCTGATCGCGCTGAGCGGCGGGCCGGACGGGCCGGTGTCGCTGGCCATCACCGCCGATCAGGCCGCGCTCGCCGCGTCGCGCTGCGACCGCCTCGCCGCGCTGTTCGGCGACCGCTTCTATATCGAACTGCAACGCCACGGCGTCGAGCGCGAGCGCCGCGCCGAGCCGGCGCTGATCGATCTCGCTTACGCCAAGGGCTTGCCGCTGGTGGCGACCAACGAGCCGTATTTCGCCTCCGCCGACGACTACGAGGCGCATGATGCGCTGCTCTGCATCGCCGCCGGCAAGCTGATCGCGGAAACCGATCGCGACCAGCTCACGCCCGACCATCGCTTCAAGACCCGCGCCGAGATGGCGGTGCTGTTCGCCGACCTGCCTGAGGCGCTGGCCTCCACCGTCGAGATCGCCGAGCGCTGCGCCTTCCGGCCGCGCACGCGAAAGCCGCTGCTGCCGCATTTCACCGTCGATCCGGACACCAGCGGCGAGGACGCCGAGCGCGAGGAGGCGGCCGAACTGCGCAAGCAGGCCGAGCAGGGGCTTGCCCGCCGGCTGGCGCTGCACGGCCTCGCGCCGGGCACCAGCGAGGAGGATTACCGCAAACGGCTCGCCTTCGAACTCGACGTCATCACCCGGATGAAATACGCCGGCTACTTCCTGATCGTGTCGGACTTCATCAAGTGGGCGAAGGTGCAGGGCATTCCGGTCGGGCCGGGACGCGGCTCCGGCGCGGGCTCGCTGGTGGCCTATTCGCTCACCATCACCGACCTCGATCCGATCCGTTTCGGCCTGCTGTTCGAGCGCTTCCTCAATCCCGAGCGCGTGTCGATGCCCGACTTCGACATCGACTTCTGTCAGGACCGCCGCGGCGAGGTGATCGAATACGTCCAGCGCCGTTACGGCAGCGATCACGTCGCCCAGATCATCACCTTTGGCACCTTGCAGGCGCGCGGCGTGTTGCGCGATGTCGGTCGCGTGTTGCAGATGCCTTACGGGCAGGTCGACAAGCTGACCAAGCTGGTGCCGCAGAACCCGGCCGCGCCGGTGTCGCTCAAGCAGGCGATCGAGGGCGAGCCGAAGCTGCAAGCCTTCCGCGACGAGGATCCGGTGATCGCGCGCGCCTTCTCGATCGCGCAGAAGCTGGAAGGCTTGAACCGCCACGCCTCGACCCATGCCGCCGGCATCGTCATCGGCGACCGGCCGCTGCACGAACTGGTGCCGCTGTATCGCGATCCGAAATCCGACATGCCGGTGACCCAGTTCAACATGAAATGGGTCGAACCGGCCGGACTGGTGAAGTTCGACTTTCTCGGCCTCAAGACGCTGACGGTGCTCGACGTCGCCGTCAAGCTGCTGAAACAGCGCGGCGTCGATCTCGATCTGTCGACGCTGCCGCTCGACGACAAGCCGACTTACGAGATGCTGGCGCGGGGCGACGTGGTCGGCGTGTTCCAGGTTGAAAGTCAGGGCATGCGGCGCGCGCTGGTCGATATGCGCCCCGACCGCTTCGAGGACATCATCGCGCTGGTGGCGCTGTATCGTCCGGGGCCGATGGCCAACATCCCGACCTATTGCGCGCGCAAGCACGGCGACGAGGAGCCCGAATACCTGCATCCGATGCTGGAGCCGATCCTCAAGGAGACATTCGGCGTCATCATCTATCAGGAGCAGGTGATGCAGATCGCGCAGGTGATGGCCGGCTACTCGCTCGGCGACGCCGACCTGCTGCGCCGCGCGATGGGCAAGAAGATCCGCGCCGAGATGGAGAAGCAGCGCGCGGTCTTCGTCGACGGTTCGGTCAACAACGGCGTCGCCAAGGGGCACGCCGAAACCATCTTCGAATTGCTGGCGAAGTTCGCCGACTACGGCTTCAACAAGAGCCACGCCGCGGCTTACGCGCTGGTGTCCTACCAGACCGCCTACATGAAGGCGCATCATCCGGTGGAGTTCATCGCCGCGTCGATGACGCTCGACATGAACAACACCGACAAGCTGTCGGAGTTTCGCGCTGAGGCGCAGCGGCTCGGCATCAAGGTCGAGCCGCCGTCGATCAACCGCTCGGGCGCGACCTTCGAGGTCGGCGACAATACGATCTATTATGCGCTGGCCGCGCTGAAGGGCGTCGGCGCGCACGCCATCGAGCAGATCGTCGAGGCGCGGCAGAAGGGGCTGTTCACCTCGCTCGCCGATTTCGCCGCGCGGGTCAGTCCGCGCGCCATCAACAAGCGGGTGATCGAAAGCCTCGCCGCCGCCGGCGCGTTCGACGCCATCGAACGCAACCGCGCCCGCACCTTCGCCGGCGCCGACGCCATTCTGGCGGCGAGCCAGCGCAGTTTCGAGGCGGCGACCTCGGGACAGAGCGACATGTTCGGCGGCATGGCCGATGCGCCCAGCGTGATGCTGCCGGCGATCGACACCTGGCTGCCGGCCGACAAGTTGCGCCGCGAATACGACGCCGTCGGCTTCTTCCTTTCCGGCCATCCGCTCGACGACTACGCCACGGTGCTGAAGCGCCTGCGGGTGCAGTCGTGGGCCGAGTTCTCGCGCGCGGTGAAGAACGGGGCGACCGCCGGCAAGGTGGCGGCGACGGTGGTGTCGCGGATGGAGCGGCGCACCAAGACCGGCAACAAGATGGGCATCATCGGGCTGTCGGACCCGACCGGCCATTTCGAGGCGGTGCTGTTCTCGGAAGGACTGGCGCAGTTCCGCGAGGTGCTGGAGCCCGGTGCGGCGGTGCTGCTCAAGCTCGGCGCGGAATTGCAGGGCGAGGACGTGCGGGCGCGGGTGCTTCAGGCCGATCCGCTTGATGAGGCGGCGGCCAAGACCCAGAAGGGCCTGCGCATCTTCCTGCGCGACACCAAGCCGCTCGATTCGATCTCGAAACGGTTGCAGAACGCGGGCGGCAACGGGGCGGTTGGGAATATATCCCTTGTCTTGCGGCTCGACCCGCAAACCGAGGTGGAATTCGACCTGCCGGGGCGCTTCCCGGTGTCGCCGCAGATCGCCGGCGCGATCAAGGCGGTTCACGGCGTCGAGCAGGTGGAAACGCTTTAAGCCCTTCGCCAAACCCCGTGTCCCGGGCGCGTTGCGGCACGAAGTGACGCTGCGCAGAACCGGGACCGTCGCGGGCGCTGCCGTCGATACGGTCCCGGCTCTGCGGCGCGGCGTTCCACGCCGCTACCCGCGTCCGGGACGCGGTTCCCGGCCGCGCACGGCGGCGCAATCCCTTGCTTCCGGCCGGCCGCGCCGCTATAAGCCGCCGCATCTCACACGGAAACATGGCTATCACGGCCGTCCGGTGGCGTCCGGACCGCGAAGCACACGCGCTTCGAGGGTCTGGCCGCTCACACGTTTCCGGAGGAACCAACCGGAGAATTATAAAATGGCACTTCCCGATTTCACCATGCGTCAGCTTCTTGAGGCCGGCGTTCACTTCGGCCACCAGTCGCACCGCTGGAATCCGAAAATGGCCGAGTACATTTTCGGCGCGCGCAACAACATCCACATCATCGATCTGGCGCAGACCGTGCCGCTGCTGCATCGCGCACTTCAGGCGGTGAGCGACACCGTCGCCAAGGGCGGCCGCATCCTGTTCGTCGGCACCAAGCGGCAGGCGCAGGACGGCGTCGCCGACGCCGCCAAGCGCTCGGCGCAGTATTTCGTCAACTCGCGTTGGCTCGGCGGCACGCTGACCAACTGGAAGACCATTTCGGGTTCGATCAAGCGTCTGCGTCATCTCGACGAGGTGCTGGCGTCGGGCGACGCCAGCGCCTACACCAAGAAAGAGCGCCTGACGCTTCAGCGCGAGCGCGACAAGCTCGACCGTTCGCTCGGCGGCATCAAGGACATGGGCGGTCTGCCCGACCTGATCTTCGTGATCGACACCAACAAGGAAGACATCGCGATCCAGGAAGCCCAGCGGCTCAACATCCCGGTGGCGGCGATCGTCGACACCAACTGCGATCCCAAGGGCATCACCTATCTGGTGCCCGGCAACGACGACGCCGGCCGCGCCATCAGCCTGTATTGCGACCTGATCGCGCGCGCCGCGATCGACGGCATTTCGCGCGCGCAAGGTGATGCGGGGATCGACATCGGCGCCGCCGAGCGGCCGGTCGCCGAGGACGTCCCGGCGGCCCCCGCCGCCGCGTTCCAGGGACTGGCCGGGCCGCGCGGCGCCGCCGACAACCTCAAGAAGCTCACCGGCGTCTCCGGCGAGATCGAGAAGAAGCTGAACGACCTCGGCATCTTCCACTACTGGCAGCTCGCCGAGCTGGACGGCGCGAACGCCCACAAGATCGGCGAGGAAGTCGGCCTGCCGAGCCGCGCCGACGCCTGGGTGGCGCAAGCCAAGGCGCTGACCGCCGAGGCGGAATAATTTTTTGCGCGCGGCGGGGATGACCTGGCCGCGCGCCTTTCGGCTTTATCACTTGAGACATCCCTGATGGTGAGCGGCGCGGCGGCAACGTCGCGGCGTTCGCCCGAACAGGCAAAGGAAAACGGACATGGCAACGATCAGCGCGGCAATGGTCAAGGAGCTTCGCGAGGCCTCCGGCGCCGGCATGATGGACTGCAAGGCGGCGCTGACGGAGAACGGCGGCGACATGCAGGCGTCGATCGACTGGCTGCGTAAGAAGGGCCTGTCCAAGGCTGCCAAGAAAGCCGGCCGCGTCGCCGCCGAGGGCCTGATCGGCGCGGTGACCTCCGGCACCAAGGGCGTGCTGGTCGAGGTCAATTCCGAGACCGATTTCGTGGCGCGCAACGAGCAGTTCCAGGGCCTCGTCAAGATGATCGCCCAGGTCGCGCTGCACGCCGGCGCGGACGTGGAGAAGATCAAGGCCACCAAGGTCGGCTCCGCCACCGTCGAGACCGCGATTTCCGACGCTATCGCCACCATCGGCGAGAACATGACGCTGCGCCGCGCCGCCCTGCTTGAGGTCGGCAAGGGCGTGGTGGGAAGCTACGTCCACAATGCGGTGATCGACGGCGCCGGCAAGATGGGCGTCATCGTCGCGCTGGAATCCGCCGGCAAGGTCGATGAACTGGCCGCGCTCGGCCGCCAGATCGCCATGCACGTCGCCGCCGCCAACCCGCTGGCGCTCGACGCGAACGGCCTCGATCCCGAGGTGGTGAAGCGCGAGAAGGACGTGCTGGCCGACAAGTATCGCCAGCAGGGCAAGCCGGAGAACGTGATCGAGAAGATCGTCGAGTCGGGTCTGAAGACCTACTACAAGGAAGTCTGCCTGCTGGAGCAGGCATTCATCCACGACACCGGCAAGTCGGTCGGGCAGGCGGTGAAGGAAGCCGAAGGCAAGGTCGGCGCGCCGGTGAAGATCACCGGCTTTGTGCGCTATGCTCTCGGCGAGGGAATCGAGAAGGCCGAATCGGACTTCGCCGCCGAGGTCGCGGCGGCGACCGGGCAGGCCAAGTCCTGACAGGCTGTTAAAGGTTGGCCCGTGCCCCGGGCGCGCTGCGGCACGAAGTGTCGCCGCGCAGAACCGGGGCCGTTCCAACCACGGTGTTTGAGACGGTCCCGGTTCTGCGACGCGGCGTTACACGCTGCATCGCGCCCGGGACACGGACCACGACGCCGGGAGAGGTAGGCGTCAGGCTCGTCGGAGGATCAATCGCATCATGAGTGAGCCAGTCTACCGCCGGGTCGTCGTCAAGCTGTCGGGCGAATATTTCGCCGGCGGCAAGCCGTTCGGCATCGATCAGGACACCGTCGACCGGGTGGCGGGCGACCTCGTCGCGGCGCGGCAACTCGGCGTCGAGATCGCCGTGGTGGTCGGCGGTGGCAACATCTTTCGCGGCGTCGAGGTGTCGTCGCGCGGGGTGTCGCGTCCCACCGGCGACACCATGGGAATGCTGGCGACCGTGATGAACTGTCTGGCGCTGGAGGCGGCGCTGGAGCGGCAGGGCCAGCCGGCCCGCACGCTGTCGGCGCTGGTGATGCCGCAGGTCTGCGAACTGTTCACCCGCGACGCCGCCTACCGCCATCTGGCCGACGGCGAGATCGTGCTGCTCGCCGGCGGCACCGGCAACCCGTTCTTCACCACCGACACCACCGCCGTGCTGCGCGCCGGCGAGATCGGCGCGGAGGCGGTGCTCAAGGCCACCAACGTCGATGGCGTCTACAGCGCCGACCCGAAGCGCGACCCGACCGCGCGGCGATTCGAGCGGCTGACCCATTCGCAGGCGCTCGAAGGCGGCTATAAGGTGATGGACGCGACCGCGTTCGCTCTTGCCCGCGAGACGTCGTTGCCTATCATCGTGTTTTCGATCGTGGAGGCGGGATCGATCGGGGCGATTCTCGGCGGCACCGGTTACGGCACCATCGTTGCGGGCTGAGCCGCAGCGCGGCGTCCGTCAAGGCTACGATTGCAGGAAGGAGAACGGCATGGCGTCGGCGAACTTCGACATCAACGAATTGAAGCGCCGGATGCAGGGCGCGGTGCAGTCGCTCAAGCACGAGCTGGGAGGCTTGCGCACCGGGCGCGCCGCCGCCTCGATGCTGGAGCCGGTGCAGGTCGAGGCTTATGGCAGCCACATGCCGCTCAACCAGCTCGCCACCGTCAGCGTGCCGGAGCCGCGCCTGCTGTCGGTGCAGGTCTGGGACAAGTCGATGGTCAAGGCGGTGGAGAAGGCGATCGTCGATTCCAACCTCGGCCTCTCGCCCGCCACCGAAGGGCAGGTGCTGCGGCTGCGCATTCCCGAACTCAACGAGGAGCGGCGCAAGGAGTTGGTGAAGGTCGCGCACAAATACGCCGAAGCCGCCAAGGTGGCGGTGCGCCACGTCCGCCGCGACGGCCTCGACATGCTCAAGAAGCTCGAAAAGAGCAGCGAGATTTCCGAGGACGACGAAAAGCGCCTTGCCGCCGACGTGCAGAAGGCGACCGACGGCACCATCGGCGAGATCGACCAGATGCTGGCCGGCAAGGAAAAGGAAATTCTCACGGTCTGACGTCAACCGCTCGCAGGTGTCGTTGCCAGGAACCCAGCCGATGTCGAATGTCGCAATGCCTCTGACCGAGGGCCCCGACCAGACGGGCGCGCCGGCGCATGTTGCGCTCATCCTGGACGGCAATGGGCGCTGGGCGGCGGCGCGCGGCCTGCCGCGCGCGGAAGGCCACCGGCGCGGCGT
>JBASBO010000263.1:0-8633 GCA_049651165.1 Xanthobacteraceae bacterium
GCCGCGGCGCGACTGCCGGCGCGGAACGCATCGCCCGGACGTGGACGGCCCTTGGAATCGGTGCGCGCCAGTTCGCGCGCCTTGTGCGCCGCCTCGGATTCGACCTTGCGGATCGCCTCCTCCAGCGACAGCCGCTCGCGGGTGATCTCGGATTCGGTCAACGGCGGCTGCACGCCGCGCAACTGGGCGATCAGCGCCGAGCGGGCGCGCTCGTAAAGCGCGCGCCGGCTCTCCCCGGGCGCGTTGGCATCGAGGCCCGAAACGGCGCGGGCGATCAGCGGATAGTAATCAGCCATATCTCGTCAAGGTTGCAGACCCTCCCGGCAAGGACACCTGCGATAGCAGCGACTTGCCGGCACGGACAGTTCCAGCGACTTTGCCAATATTCCGGTAACAGTCCATTAAGCCTCAAACGGATTTTGCACCAGAATGGTATCCTCGCGCTCGGGGCTGGTCGATAACAACGCCACCGGGCAGCCGACCAGTTCCTCGACCCGGCGGACATATTTGACCGCCTGGGCCGGCAGGTCGGCCCACGAGCGGGCATTGGCGGTCGGCTCCTTCCAGCCCTCGATGGTCTCGTAGATCGGCTCGATGCGGGCCTGCGCGCCTTCGCCCGCCGGCAGGTGATCGATCACCTCGCCGTCCAGCTTGTAGCCGACGCAGACCTCGATGCTCTCGAAGCCGTCGAGGATGTCGAGCTTGGTCAGCGCCAGCCCGTGGATGCCGCAGGTCCGCACCGTCTGACGCACCAGCATGGCGTCGAACCAGCCGCAGCGCCGCTTGCGCCCGGTGTTGACGCCGAATTCCTTGCCGCGGCGGCCGATCTCCTCGCCGATGGCGTCGGTGAGTTCGGTCGGGAACGGCCCCATGCCGACCCGTGTCGTATAGGCTTTGCAGATGCCGAGCACATAGCCCAGCGAACTCGGCCCCATGCCGGTGCCGGTGGCGGCCTGCGCCGCGACGGTGTTCGACGAGGTGACGTAGGGATAGGTGCCGTGATCGACGTCGAGCAGCGCACCTTGCGCGCCCTCGAACAGGATCCGTTTGCCCTCGCGGCGCTTGTGATCGAGCAGGTTCCACACGCTGTCAGCATAGGGTAGCACCCGCGGCGCAATTGCGGCGAGATCGCGCAACAATTCGGCGCTGTCGACCTCGGCGATGCCGAGGCCGCGCCGCAGCGCATTGTGATGCGCGAGCAGCCGTTCGACCTTGTGCGGCAGGGTCTGCAGGTCGGCGAGATCCATCAGCCGGATGGCGCGGCGGCCGACCTTGTCCTCGTAGGCCGGGCCGATGCCGCGCTGGGTGGTGCCGATCGCGGTGGCCTTGCTGGCATTCTCGCGCTGGGCGTCGAGTTCGCGGTGTAACGGCAGGATCAGCGTGACGTTCTCGGCGACGCGCAAGTTGTCCGGCGTCACCGCGATGCCCTGCGCGGTCAGCTTCTCGACCTCGGCGAGGAACGCCTGCGGATCGAACACCACGCCGTTGCCGATCACCGACAGCTTCGAGGGCCGCACCACGCCGGAGGGCAGCAGCGCCAGCTTGTAGGTGTTGCCGTTGATGACCAGCGTATGGCCGGCGTTATGGCCGCCCTGAAAGCGCACCACGATATCGGCCTGCTCCGAGAGCCAGTCGACAATCTTGCCTTTTCCCTCGTCGCCCCACTGGGCGCCGACGACGACGACGTTGGTCATATCGCAATCATTCCCCGAAAACGCGCGCTCCCTCGCGCGCAGACGGCCCGGCTGTCCGACGCCGGGCCGTCCCTTCGGATAAAGGAAGCCGCTATCCGACGCAAGCCGCACGGCGCCGGATGGCGCTTTTTGAGGCGAGACCAAACCATTGATTTCCCCGGAAAATCCGTCACGGAGCGGAGCGTGGCCGGAAGCGCCCGCGCATGAAACGCGACGATGCGCCGATCATAACGGCGTGAGCGCGCAAGCGCGGCGAATGCTGCGCAATTGATGCGCGCGCCGCGACGGGGCATAACCTGTCAGGTGATGCCAGCCCGACAGACACTTCTTCCCGCAAGCGAGGCCCCCGTCCGACCGCCGCCGTGCGCGACGCGGCTCCCGGCTGCCTGCCTTCACGCGAGCACGACGTCATGAGCAAGCCGGTAGTCGGCATTATCGGCAACATGTATGTGATCGAGAACCGCTTCGCGGTGCAGGCGGTCGGCGAGCGCAACATGCGCGCGGTCGCCGAGGTCACCGGCGCGCTGCCGCTGATGTTCGCCAGCGTCCCGGAGATCACCGACCTCGACGCGCTGCTCGACGTGGTGGACGGCGTGCTACTCACCGGCGCGCGCGCCAACGTCCACCCCGCGCGCTTCCACGCCGCGCCCGATCCGCGCCACGAGCCCTACGACCCCAACCGCGACGACGTGGCGCTGCGGCTGATCGATCTGTGCGTCGCGCGCGGCGTTCCCCTGTTCGGCATCTGCCGCGGCTTGCAGGAGATCAACGTCGCCTTCGGCGGCTCGCTGCATCCGGAGATCCGCGAACTGCCGGGCCGCATCAATCACCGGATGCCGCGCCTCGCCAACGGTGAGATCCATCCCGATCCCGAAGTGATCTTCGCCGACCGCCACGACGTGCGGCTGACCCCCGGCGGGCTGTTCGCCAAACTCTACGGCCGCGACACCATCCGCGTGAACTCGCTGCACGGGCAGGGCATCCTCGAACCGGGTCCGCGGATCGTGATCGAGGGCGTGGCCGACGACGGCACCATCGAGGCGATCCGCGTCAAGGACGCGCCCGGCTTCGCGCTGGGCGTGCAGTGGCACGCCGAATACGATCCGGAGCGCAACCCGATCAACCGCGCTCTGTTCGAGGCGTTCGGCGAAGCGCTGGCGGCGAGGCGCTGATCGCACGGAACGCATCATGTCGAAAACAACGCGCGCCACGCAGGCGCTGAAACAGCTCGGCGTCAGCGTCACGCTGCACGAATACGCCGACGATCCCGACGCCGACAGCATCGGCTTGCAGGCCGCCGCCGCGATCGGCGCCGAGCCACGCCGCGTGCTGAAGACGCTGATGGCCGACCTCGACGGCAAGCCGGTCTGCGTCATCGCGCCGTCCGATCACGAGGTCAGCATGAAGAAGCTGGCGCACGCCTTCGGCGGCAAGTCGGCGAAGATGATGAAGCCGGCCGACGCGGAACGGCTGACCGGCTATCACGTCGGCGGCATCAGCCCGTTCGGCCAGAAGAAGCGGGTGCCGACCGCGATCGAGCAGGCGGCGTTGCAGGAAACCACCGTGTTCATCAACGGCGGCCAGCGCGGCTTGCAGGTGCAGCTCGATCCCAACGCCGCGCGCAAGGCGCTCGACGCCATCGCGGCGTCGCTGATCGCATGAGGTCCTTGGACTTGTCGGGAAGTGCTTGGCCTATGCGTGCGCACGGGCTACTCGTTTTATGAACCACTTCGCAACGCGATCGGCGTCGTCCCCGTGCAGGCGGGGGCCCATGACCCCTGGCCTTGATTATGAATCATATGCTTGGGCAACATGCGTTTTTCGTATCATCTCTGCTGCGGCGTATGGATCCCTGCTTTCGCAGGGACGACATTGTTCGACACGCGAGTCCGCACCATCAATCGGCCGTGTCCCGGACGCGGTGCGGCATCCTTCATGCCGCGCCGCAGAGCCGGGACCATTACGGGGTCAGTGCGCGCGACGATCCCGGATCGGCGGCGCACCGGAGTGCGACACAAGTGCAAGGTACGTCACCCGACGAAAAAGCCGGCGTCGCCGCCGGCTTTTGGATTTGTCTGTCAGGCCCGGTGTGCGCCGGACCGCGCGAAGCGGCGTTGTGTTACAGCGCCGCCGCCAGCGCCGCGCTTTCCTGCCTGGCGATGGTGGTCTTCACCGCCGCCTGCACTTTCTCGAAGGCGCGGACCTCGATCTGGCGCACGCGCTCGCGCGACACGCCGAACTCGCTTGCGAGATCTTCCAGCGTCATCGGATCGTCGGCCAGACGCCGCGCCTCGAAAATGCGCTTCTCGCGCGGATTGAGCACGCTCATCGCGCCCTTGAGCGCCGCGCGGCGATGATCGTATTCCTCGCTCTCCGCCATGATGGTTTCCTGACTGGGCGAGGTATCGACCAGCCAGTCCTGCCATTCGCCGGGCTCGCCGTCGTCGCGGATCGGCGCGTTGAGCGAAGCGTCGCCGCCGAGCCGGCGGTTCATGTCGACCACGTCCTGATCGGTGACGCCGAGCCGCTTGGCGATCAGCTTGACCTGATCGGGATGCAGATCGCCGTCCTCGAGCGCGTTGATCTTGCTCTTGGCCTTGCGCAGGTTGAAGAACAGCTTCTTCTGGTTCGCCGTGGTGCCCATCTTCACCAGCGACCACGACCGCAGGATGTACTCTTGAATCGACGCCTTGATCCACCACATGGCGTATGTGGCGAGGCGGAAACCCTTTTCGGGCTCGAACCGCTTCACCGCCTGCATCAGGCCGACGTTGCCTTCCGACACCACTTCGGAGATCGGCAGGCCGTAGCCGCGATAACCCATGGCGATTTTCGCCACGAGCCGGAGATGGCTGGTCACGAGTTTATGCGCCGCGTTGCGATCGTCATGCTCGCGCCAACGCTTGGCGAGCATGTATTCCTCCTGCGGTTCAAGCATGGGGAATTTGCGGATTTCGGCGAGGTAATGCGAGAGGCCGGACTCTCCGTTGAGAACCGGCAAGCTAGCTGTACGGGCCATGCTGTAGCGCCCTCCAGTTGTTCAGGCCCCCGATGGCGGCGGGCCAGGCAGTGGGTCGCTGGGTTAAAGCCGACCCGGCTGCGATGTTCCGCGCTGGGACATCCAACGCAGGTGCAATATACACGGAAACCGCTGGAAAAACCAAGAACAAAACGGGGTCACGATCCCGTGTTGATTATTAAATTATTGAAAGGAAAGAGTTTAGTTCATGCGTTTGCGTCATTCTGCCGCGTGAAGGCTTTGTCGCAAGCCAGCAAGGTCGCCCGGAAGATCGCTTGTCCATTCAAGGATTTCGCCGGTGCGAGGGTGTTCCAGCGCCAGCAGATAGGCGTGCAGCGCCTGACGGCCGAGCCCGTCCAGCGCGGCGCGGGCCGAGGGGCCGAGCATGTTGGCCTTGGTCTTGAAGCCGGGGCCGTAGACCGCGTCGCCCAGGAGCGGATGGCCGATATGGCTGAGATGCACCCGGATCTGGTGGGTGCGGCCGGTTTCCAGCCGGCAGGCGAGGAGACTAGCGACCGGCTTGCCGTCGCGGCCGGTGAAGGTCTCCATCAGCTCCCAATGGGTGATCGCCTCGCGGCCGCCCGGCCGCACCGCCATTTTCTCGCGCGCGTGGGGATGGCGGTCGATCGGTGCATCGATGGTGCCGTGCGGCCGGTTGGGAACGCCCCAGACAAAGGCCATGTAGCCGCGCCGCAGCGCGCCGGTGCGGCCGTGATCGGCGAACTGCGCCGACAGCGAGGCATGGGCGTGGTCGTTCTTCGCCGCCACCATCAGCCCGCTGGTGTCCTTGTCGAGCCGATGCACGATGCCCGGCCGCTTCACCCCGCCGATGCCGGACAGGCTGTTGCCGCAATGGGCGATCAGCGCATTGACCAAAGTGCCGCGCTCGTGGCCGGCGGCGGGATGCACCACGAGGCCAGCCGGCTTGTCGATGACGACGATGTCGTCGTCCTCGTACACCACGGCAAGCGGGATGTTCTCCGGCCCGGGCTCGGCGGAAACCGGCGGCGGCACGCGAATAGTGATCGTATCGCCGGCGGCGACGTGATAAGCGGGGTCGCGGACCGGGGCGTCGTGCAACGTGATCCGGCCCGCGAGGATCAGCGCTTTCAGCCGCGACCGCGACAGGTCCGGCAGCCGCGCCGCGAGCACGCGGTCGAGCCGCGCCGAACCCTCGTCGCCGGCGACGGTGACCTGCTGCACCTGATCCTGCTCTTGAGCCGATTGTTCCACCAGCGAGCCCTGAATGACCGAAACCGTTGTGCCCGAACCGACACCCGAGCAGGCCGCGCTGTTCGCGCGGGTGCGGCGGATGATGCTGATCGCGGGCCTGACCACGGCCCTTGCGGTTGCGGCCGTGCTCGTCGCCATCGGCTATCGTCTTTTTCGCGCCGAGGGAAGGGTGGCCGCCACCGAGACCACGGCGATGCTGCCGAAGGGCGCGCGGATCGTCGCCACCGCGACCGCCGGCGATGTCCTCGCGGTGACGCTGGACGTCGGCGGGACGACGGAAATCCTCACCTTCGACGCCCGCACGCTGAAGCCCGCCGGCCGGCTCAAATTCGCCAACGAGCCGTGAGGTCGGGTCCACCCTCCGAACAGGTTTGTTTCTCCAAATGGCCTGTCGTCCGCTGCTCGACCCCGCGTCACGGCGCGTATCGCCCGCGGATGTTAGAAGCCATTGGCCGCGCGTCGTTTTTCCCGCTGTCCTGCCGGGCTGCGGTGAATATCGCGCCGCCACCTTGCGAAACGCGCGTTTCACGGCTATGCCCTGCCTCCAGTGCTCCCTTCGTCTAGCGGTTAGGACGCGGCCCTCTCAAGGCTGAAACAGGGGTTCGATTCCCCTAGGGAGCGCCAGCGTCCACTTAAGCCATTGAAAAGCGGATATCTCTGAGCAATCATGCGCTTAGAGAGGTCGCCCTGCTACACAATTGTAGCCCACAAGGGTGGCCCACAATGGCGGCGATTAGCTACATGCAGCGGCGGCGGTCAGGCGTCTATGAGTTTCGCAAGCGGCTCCCCGAGAGGCTGGCCGGTAAGCCTGCCCCTGCGCATATGCGGCAGTCGTTCTCCGACCTCATCAATGGCGAAACGGGGAACTTCAAGCGGGAGTTTGTGCGCTCTCTTGGCACCCACGATGAGAAGAAGGCGAAGACGCAGAATCATCGCGAGGCGTTGAGACTGGCGGGGCGCGTTGAGGAAGCCCTTACGGTGTTCGATATGGGCCCTGACGGTGTGGTGCCGCCTTCGTCTTCCCATAGCGGACCCGCAACGGCGATCACTCCCGCTGAGCTAGGCGCGGAGGTCTATCGGGAATTGCTCGCGGGTGATGATGACGAACGGACTATGGGTGATGACAGGCGGCACCTTCATGACCTTGATGAGCTTGATGAGCGGTCCAAAACTTTCCCGCTTCTGGTGGGCGTTCGCCCTCCAACAATGATTGGCATGGAGGATGACCATGCGCACGTCTATGGCATCGAGATAAGTGAACTTGCGGCGGATTCCCGAACGGTGGATTCCGACAGCAGCATGTAAACCGCGGTTGAGGGCAAGAAGATGTAGGTGACCTTGCGTTTGCCGATCATCTCAAGAACTTCCCGCGCATCAAAGTGATTCATGATGACCTGGGTTGCGCCGATAGCCATCAGCGGAAAGGCGAGGGCGCCTGCGGCATGGCGTGGGCGTTGACGCAATCCGGATTCACGCAGGATCTGATGCAGGTCGTCGGGCTGTTACAATGGATACCCGGCTGGTAGTTGCGGCCGTTCTCAGTCCCGACGATACCATGCCAATTTCGAATGATCAGCAAACGTCGTTTCACAAGCGCGCAAGTGTTCCACCGAAGCGGGGCTGCGAAGTCAAACCCCGTCAAGCGAAAGGACGTTCAGCCCGCCACCGCGTCGGACGTCGTCTACGAACATATTCTGGAGGGGCTCTATCGCGGCCAGTATGCGCCAGGGCAGCGCTTGATCGAAGCGGACATTTCAGAACGCTGCGGTGTGAGCCGGGGACCGATCCGGGAGGCGTTTCGGCGGCTTTCGGCGGAAGGTCTTCTCGTGCACGCGCTCAACCGCGGCGCCGACGTTCGGTCTCTGACCGTCGAGGAAGCGCAGGATATCCTGGTTGTCGTCGAAGCATTGCTGCGCACGACCGCGCGTCTTGCGGCGGAGCGAATTCATGAGGGAGACAATCGGCGCAAGTACGAGCAATCCGCGAGGGCGTTTCTGAATTATCAGCAAAGCGGGGATTTGCGAGCCTATATCGAGGCGAGGGCGAATCTGACAACCATCATGCTCGATATCGCGGGCAATGCCGAACTCACCCGGGTGGTTTCAGCGATCAACATGACATTGCTCCGTGTCCGCTTTATTCCTTTCGGAGGCGATTTCGAACAGCGTCGCTTCGGTCAGTATCAGGCGATTGTCGAAGCCGTTCTGTCGGGCAATTCCGCAGCCGCAATGCGCGCCGTCAGCCGCCACGTTCGAAGCGTTTCCCAGGATGTCGCACGCGTGTTTGGAAAAGATCGAAGGCTCGTGTAGCAATACCATTCGCATACGGGTCGTCAAGTTCATGACTCTCCAGCGCTTCAACGGCAAGAACTGGGAGAGCATCGGCGCCCGAGCCGATCGTATTCGGCGGAGCAGCATCGAATGCTGCCCCGCCGAGGCGGTTCGCGCACGCTTTCTTGACCCATGCGCTCACAACTCGCCAGCAACCTAACGCAAGCCACACTCTACGATTTGCTGTAGAGGTTCCTTGCGCAGCGCCTTTCACGGATGGCGTTGCGCCAACAGCAAGCCACTGGCGACGGAAAAACAATGAAGTATGAGCGACGCAACTGGCCGGCAGTCTCGCTCGACGAAGCCAATCGGATCCTGACCGCTCCCGGCGCTCCATTCGAGATGGAGACGATCGAC
>JBASBO010000264.1:0-2514 GCA_049651165.1 Xanthobacteraceae bacterium
GCATGGCGCGGACGCGCAACGCCGAGCGGTGCGGCGCCAGCGCCGGCACCGCGGCGGCGATCTCGTCGGCGTCGGCGCTCAGCATGTGATGCGGCACGACGCCTTCGAGCTGGCGGAACCAGAACGCGCTGATCTGGGTCAGCACCGCGCCCTTCATCGGGATGGTTTCGGCCATCACCACGTCGAAGGCGCTGATGCGGTCGGTGGTCACCAGCAGCACGCGGTCCTCGCCCACCGCATAGATATCGCGGACCTTGCCGCGCCCGAGCCGGGGCAAGGGCAGGTCGCTTGAGGACATCGTGGTCATGGAGAGCACTCTGGCGGGACGGAACGTCCCGGTGATACGCCGGCCGCCGCCGGCTGCAAAGCCCTATCGCTCCGGCAGCGGGATAAATTCCGTCTCGTCCGGCACCGCCGCGAAGCGGCCGGTCTTCCAGTCCTGCTTGGCCTGCTCGATCCGCTCCTTGCTGGAGGACACGAAATTCCACCACACGTAGCGCGGGCCTTCCAGCGCCGTGCCGCCGAGGAACATCATCCGCGAAGGCCGGGTGGCGCGCACGGTGATGCGGTCGCCGGGGCGGAAGATCAGCATCCGCGGCGCCTCGAAGCGGTCGCCGGCGATCTCGATCTCGCCATCGACCAGATAGATCGCGCGCTCCTCGTGATCGGCGTCGAGCGGCGCGCCGTGGCCGGCGTCGAGCGCGACCTCGACATAGAACCACGGCGACACCATCTCGACTTTTGAGGCCGCGCCGAAGGCGCTGCCCGCGATCACCCGCGCCGTGAAGCCGGTGTCGGCCACCGTCGGCAGCGCGGCCGCATCGTAATGCTGGAAGGTGGGCGCGATCTCCTCGCGCTCCTTCGGCAGCGCGATCCAGCTTTGCAGGCCGAGCATCTTCTGGCCGTTTTGGCGCTGCACGTCGGGCGTGCGCTCGGAATGGGCGATGCCGCGCCCGGCGGTCATCAGGTTCATCGCGCCGGGCTGGATCTCCTGAATGTTGCCGGCGCTGTCGCGGTGCATGATCGCGCCGTCGAACAGATAGGTGACGGTGGCGAGCCCGATATGCGGATGCGGGCGCACGTCCATGCCGTGGCCGGAAACGAACTGCACCGGCCCGAAATGATCGAAGAAGATGAAGGGGCCGACCATCTGCCGCTTGCCGTGCGGCAGCGCGCGGCGCACCGCGAAGCCGTCGCCGAGGTCGCGGGTGCGCGGGACGATGACGAGGTCCAGCGCGTCGCAGGTCCTGGGGTCGCCGAGGACGGGATCGTTGGACGGCATCCAGCTCATGACCACCTCCATCGCGGCAAGAACATTGCGCGACTATCGCGCGCGCGAGTGCGAAAGTCGAATGTCGCGCCGCAAAGGCCGTGATACAAGACCCCATCATGGGAGGACGACATGCCGAAAGCCTATTGGGTGGGCCGCGTCACGATCCGCGAGCCCGATCGCTATCCTGAATATGTCGAGACAGCGCGGCCGGCTTTCGAGCGGTACGGCGCGAAGTTCCTGGTGCGCGGCGGCGCGTTCGATGCCCTGGAAGGCACCCCGCGCGAGCGCAACGTCGTGATCGAGTTTCCCGATCGCGCCACCGCGCTGGCCTGCTACAACAGCGCCGAATATCAGGCCGCCAAACGCATCCGCCAGCAGATCGCCGACGGCGACATCGTCATCGTCGACGGCGTGGCCTGAGCCGAGGTCGCCAGACGCGGCCGAACGGCGACGCCTCGCCGGCGTGCTCGAAGGTATCGAGCGTCAGTGTTGGCGTGGACCGGCCCCAGGCAGATTCGGGACAACCGGCATGGGTTGCGTCACAATCTCTTGTCATCCGGAAAGAACGCGCCGATGACGGCGGCGTGGCGCCGGGCGGCCGATTGGCTCGGCGCGCGCAGGCCGCAATTCGCACTCGGCCTGCGGGTGATGACCGCGGCGCTGGCGGCGCTGGTGGTGGCGCTGGCGCTGCGATTGCCGCTGCCGCTGTGGGCGGTGCTGACGGCGGTGATCGTGACCCAGATGAGCGTCGGCCGCTCGATCAAGGTGACCTCGGACTATCTGGTCGGCACCATCGGCGGCGCGATCTACGGCGGTGTCATCGCGGTGCTGTTTCCGCACGCCGGCGAACTGGCGCTGTTGGCGGTGCTGGCGCTGGCGGTCGCGCCGCTGGCGTTCGTGGCGGCGATCAATCCCAGTCTCAACGTCGCGCCGATCACCGCGATCATCGTGCTACTGCTGCCGTCGATCACCCACGGCAGTCCGGTCGAGTCGGCGATCGACCGGGTGATCGAGGTCGCGGTCGGCGCTTTCGTCGGCCTCGCGGTGTCGTTCGCGGTGGTGCCCTCGCGCGCCCATAACCTCGCCATCGCCGCCGCCGCGCGGATGCTGGAGCAACTGGCGGTGGTGCTCGACGAGTTGCTGAAGGGGCTGGCGCACGGCCTCGACAGCGACACGCTGCATCGCTTGCAGGACGGCATCGGCGAGGCGCTGGTCGGCCTCAACGTCGTCGGCGTCGAGGC
>JBASBO010000265.1:0-5938 GCA_049651165.1 Xanthobacteraceae bacterium
CGATGCCGAGGCGGCGTCGCTGCCCCGCCGCGCCAGTCCCGTTCCCGCACCGCCGCCAAATGTCGGCGGCGGCTCGATCACACTCGCCGTCCCCATCAGGTTCACACGATGACCTGCTTCCGACGTACACGCCAGATCCTGTTCGCTCCCATCGCTGCGCTCGCGACATTTGCGGCAACTGCGGTACTCGCGCAGCAGCAACTCCCATCCGCGCCGCGTCCGGTACCTCCAGCCCGCGCACCAGCACCCGCAGCGCAGCAGCAACAGACCGGTCCTGCCGCGATGCTCCCGAACGGCGCATCGTCGATCAACGAGACCTATGGCGATTGGACAGTAGATTGCCGGATCGTCGATCAGCAGAAGCAGTGCGCGCTGTCGCAGGCGCAGGGCAACAAGGAGACGGGGCAGCGCCGGTTCGCGATCGAGTTGCGTCCGCCTCGCGATGGCAAGACAGAAGGCACGGTGCTGATGCCGTTCGGGCTCAATCTCGATGCCGGTGCGCTGCTCAAGCTCGACGACAATGATCTCGGCAAGGGCGTGCGGTTCTCGACCTGCGTGCCGCAAGGCTGCCTGTTGCCGGTGAGCTTTCCCACCGTTGCCATCGACGCCATGCGCAAGGGCACCAAGCTCGTCGTCGCATCGCTCAACCTGTCTAGCAATGAACCCGTCACCTTTACCGTCTCGTTGAACGGCTTTAGTGCCGCGCTCACCCGAACGAGCGAGCTCGCGAAGTAGCAACAGTCCCATGAAAGAGGCTGATCCATCGAGTCCATGAGGAAATGCCATGCTGACACTGGTCAAGGATACATCGGATCGACAATTTCTCTCGCCGCCAAAGCGTCGATCGAAGCCATCACCTCGTCGAAGCGATTACAACCGGCGGCGATTCCTTGCATGGCTGCGAGATGAGGTCGCGGTCCTGCGTGCGGTTGGACTGGATCACGGACAGATCGCCACTCTCCTTGACATCGAGGAACATGACGTGCGGGCGTTTTGCCCGAAACCGCGAGAGAAGATCTTGCGTCGCAATCTTCCCCATCGTGCCGTCGAAGCTCTCCTTCATGGCCGCTACGCGTCGCTCGGCGGCAGGACCGTCGCCAGACGCACCCGGCGTCTCGTCGAGATCGCCTCTGCCTACACCTGGGACGAATTGTTGTCCGAGCCCGGCGTCGGCACCGTGACGGCTTCCGAAATTCGCTTCTGGCTTGAGGAGCGCGGCGCATCGCTTCGGTCCTCGGACTAGCGGAGCAATAGCGATAGGCGCTTTGAACGTTCGACAGGCGGAGTGCGGGTGGCCCGCCGACCCGTGCCGGGCTTGTCGGCTGTTGTCGCCGCGGCAGCCGCAATCCTGCATTCGCAAAGGTGCGGAAAAGCAAAGCGATCCCATGGACTTCCGAAGCCCGGCTGAAGCCCTGCCAGCCGACCCCGACGACAATCTAGAACGGTTCAAATTCTATAATTAAAACAGCGGCTTGATAGTCATCAGCCGTCGACGTATCTGTCACCGCTCAGCGCGGGAGGCTGGATCGTTCGCGCACGCGTTTTCGACAAACGGAGGGCGCAGACAACGATGCCATCGAACCCGGATATCGAGGTTGTCCAAGTCGAACTCCGTCGCGCGATCATGACGGCCTGCTGCAACGCCTTGCACGCAGCCCGGCTCTCTCCGACCTTGCGCTTGATGCAGGCCGCGGACCAGGCGTGAAACCGGATGGCGGCGACAACCACACATGGCGGCAGGATATCGCGTCTCGTTACGCGAAGCGCCGGAATTGGCATCGCCCTGATCGGCCACTTCACGGTGCTTTCAGCGCTCGCTTATCAGCAGGCGGATAAAACGATCGTCGGCGAGCCACCCGCTGCGATTGCGGTCGACATCGTATCAGCGTCGGCAGCCTCCGCCGCAATGACGTCTCGACCGCCGGCCGCCGTTGACGACGACCGTGATGCGCGCGCGGATGCGGTCGACCGACCGCAGGCGGCCTCCGTCGAGCAGGCTGAGTCGAGCGCGCAATCGGCCACGACGGCAGATCCCGCAATCACAGCGATGACCGTTGCAGGGCATTCATCGCCGCGCCCGGACGTTTCCAACCGGCGGAAAGTATCCGCGAAGCGTCAAACCGCGCCCGTCGCAATTGTGTCGGCACACAATCCGGCCGAGCCATCCGATGCAGACGGTCGGAGATCGGCGACGACCAGCGGCTTTGGCGCGGTGAACTCCGATGTCCCGTCGATCTGGAAGAACAGGCTGCTATCTCATCTCGATCGCTACAAGCGCTATCCCGACGCGGCTCGTGCCCGTCGCGCGGAGGGAACCGCGCTCCTGAGCTTCGGGATGGATCGCGAGGGTCGCGTTCTCGGATACCACCTAGTTCGCTCGTCCGGCTGTCCCGAACTCGACGATGAGGTTCTGGCGATGATCCAGCGCGCGTCGCCGTTGCCGCCCGCCCCACCGGAACTCAACGAGCGGATCGTGCAACTCGTCGTTCCGGTCCGGTTCAGCATGTGAGTTCGGACGATGTCGAGGGGTCGGGGCTGGACGGCTGGCTCCGGCGCGTCGTTTCCGGCCGTCGCAATGGCGGGCTTTCGGGATGATGCCGTCTCGCGCCGCTGACGATCCTCACACCAGCCCGCGCCGCACCGCCTCGATGGCGGCTTCGGCGCGCGAGGAGATGTTGAGCTTGCGATAGACCGTCTTGACATAGCCCGCCACGGTGTGCGGCGTCAGCCCCAGCACGCGCGCGGCTTCCGCCACCCGCAGGCCGCGGCCGAGCAGCCGCAGGATGTCGAGTTCGCGCGGTGTCAGCACGGCCTCCGCATCGGTGATGGGGGCCACCGCGTTGCGCTTGGCGAAATGCGTCAGCATCCGCTGCGCGATTGAGGGCGACAGCGGCGGCTCGCCGGCGTCGATGCGATGCAGGTAGCCGACCAGCGTATCCGCGTGCTGGTCCTTGAGCAGATAGCCTTTCGCTCCGGCGGCGATGGCGTCGAACAGATGCGCGTCGTCGTCGTAAATGGTGGTCACCACCGGCAGAATCTGCGGATGGCCATCGGCCAGCATCCGGATCAGGTCGATGCCGTTGCCGTCCGGCAGGCCGATGTCGATCAGCGCGATATCGCGCGCGGCATTGGCGTCGGGCTCCGCGAATGTGCGCGGCTGCGCCGCGATCCAGTCGCGCGCGGCCTGGAACGTCGCGGCTTCGCTGATGGCGATGCCGTCGAAGGCGAGGCGGAGCATCCGCACCAGCCACGCGCGGGTGTCGGCCTGATCCTCGACGATCAGGCCGCGTCGGGTGCGGGGAAAAGGCGTGGGCGTGGATGCCATCGGCTCAACTCATGACCTGTCGTCCATCCGTTGCGCGGCATCGGCGGGCGGACTGTAGGAGGAGCCCGATGGCGACGACACCCCCCGAATGTGGGGTTCGTCGGCGGCTGCATCGGTCGCGGCTGCATCGGCGGTGAGCGGGATGCGGATCTCAAGGATGCTGCCGCGCGCGGCAGGTGCGACGACGAACGATCCGCCGAGATCGCCGAGGCGGCGAATGATGCCGCGCAGGCCGCTGCCATGGGCGCTGCCGCGCGCGTTCGCCGGATCGATGCCGACGCCGTCGTCGGCGATCGTGATCGACAGCGTGCGGTCCTGCTGCGCCACGGTCACCTCGACGCGCCGGGCGTGCGCGTGGCGGATGACGTTGCTGACGATCTCGCGATGCGCCGAGACGATACTGCGATAGATGCGGTAGTCGAGCAGCTTGGTGCTCTCGTCCACGGCGGCGAGCGGCCAGTGCAGGTCGATGCCGGCGGCGGCGAGCCGTTCGCCCGCCTCGTGGCGCAGCGCCGCGATCACCCGGCCGAGCGGCAGTTGATCGGCGGAAAGGCCGCTGACGATGGTGCGGATGTCGGCCAGCGCGTCGCGCAGCACGCGATGGGTGTCGCTCACCTCGGTCTTGTAGAGGCCCGACAGCAGCCGCGCGCCGACGTCGTCGTGCAGGTCGCGGGCGATGCGCCGCCGCTCCTCGACGCCGCCGCGCTCGAAAGCGTCGCGGCTGATCTCGACATAGCGCATCAACCGCACCAGTTCGCGCGCCAGATCGCGATCCGAACTGCCGAACAGGCGCTCGCCGCGCCACGGGTAACGCAACTCCAGCGCGGGCGTGTCAGCGGCGGCGGGCAGCCGCACCTCCAGCCCCTCGCGCCCGATCTCGACATCGGCGACGGCGTGCTCCAGCGGCGTCATCACCAGCGGATCGAACAGCCGCCGCAGCAGGCCGTGCCAGCGCCCGGAGCGCTCCTGCGCCGTGGCCGCGAAGGTGACGTCCACCACCTCGCGGAACAGTTCGTGGCTTTCGACGCGGTTGCGCGGCTGCAATCGTGCGCGCAGCGAATCGCGGGCCGGCAGGTAGATGAAGGCCAGCGCCAGCAGCGCGATGCTGAAGGAGACGTCATGTTGCAAGTGCATGGCGTAGAGCAGCAGCGCATCCAGCGCTAGCAGCAGTGCGACGCCGGCGGTGTAGAACATCACCCGGAACGCCCACTCGTCGAGGTCGAACAGCCGGTAGCGGCTGATGCCGAGCGCCAGCCCGGCATAGATCAGCAGGAAGAAGCCGAAGGCATGGCCCTGCTGCATCACCGGGGCGGCGTTGACCAGGATCGGCGCGATGATCAGCACGACGAAGGCGCCGGCGCCGACGATCACCGAAAGGCCGAGCCAGCGCAGCGCCGCGCGGCCGCGCGGATCGCGGCGGGTGGCGAACCACTGCACGCCGATCAGCACGACGATGGCCAGCATGTAGAGCGTGGTCGGCAGTTGCGACACCAGCGTCTGGTCGTCCTGCACGCGCAGGATATCCGCCGCGAGGATCGCCGCCGTGAGGATCGGAGGAATCCATAATACGCGTGGCGACACCAGCCGGCGCGGATAGATCAGGAACAGCGAGATCATCGCCGCGCCGAAGCCGAGCGCGCCGATATGGTTGAACGCGGCCAGCACCCGGAACAGTACGCCGTCGATGGCGAGTTCGCGCGACGAATAGATCGCGGCGGCGTAGGCCGAGACGAGGATCATGACGCCGGCCAGCGTGAACAGCCGCGTCGGCAGGTCGCGCGGCCGCAGCGCCAGCACCCAGGCCCCGAGCAGCAGCGAGCCGAGGCCGGTGACGAGTTGCACCCAGAACGAGGACGGCAGGTCCGAGATCGGGCGCGGCTGCGTCGGCGACACGATCACTTCATAGGCGCCGCGTTCGGCCTCGGCATAAAGCACCAAGCGCGGTTGCGTGAGCAGCCGGGCGAGGGCGCTCTGCCGCTCCATGAAGCGTGCGATCGCGGTGAAGGATTCGATCATGTCCGGCTCCTCGCTGAGGTCGCCGGGCTCAAGCCGGATGCGTTCGCCGGAGGGGGCGGCCGAGCCGATCGCGACCAGCCGCGACGGCACCGGCACCATCCGCGCCGGCCCGTCAGGATCGATGGCGACGACCCGCACCGCGCCGGCCTGCGGCGCGAGCGTGATGCCGAGCCATGGCTGGTGCAGCACCAGCCAGAACACGAGGATGCAGGCGCCGACACAGATGAGCGCCGCGGTCTGCATGATGCGGTTCGGAAGCCAGTGAGTCATGGCCGTGCGTTCGTTTCCCCCCGGGACGAGGGGTACGCCGACCCTGTCCGAGCCGGCATATTGGCGAACCATCCCGATTTGTCGAATGGATTTCGATGCTTGCTGTCCTGATTCTGGCGGAAGGGTTGACGGCGTTCTGCGCGCTCGGGTTCGAGATCGCGATGGCGCGGCTGGTGGCGCCGCACGCCGGCATGTCCACGGACACTTGGACCGCGATCATCGCGGCGTTCCTGCTGGCGCTGGCGCTCGGTAACCATGTCGGCGGCCGCGTCGCCGCCACGTCCTTAAGTGTGCGCCGGAGACTATGTGTCGCGGCCGGCGCGGCGC
>JBASBO010000266.1:0-4052 GCA_049651165.1 Xanthobacteraceae bacterium
GTGTCGAGCGTTACTCAGTAATTGCCGTTGCCGCCGCCTTGCAGCGCCAGTTGCGGCTTGTAGGGCGAGTCGCCGTGCTTGGGCTCCAGCACCACCACCGGCGCGTTCGGCTTGACGCGGTTGTAGAGATCGATCACGTCCTCGTTGAGCATCCGGATGCAGCCCGAGGAGATCGAGGCGCCGATATATTCCGGCTGATTGGTGCCGTGGATGCGGAACAGCGTGTCCTTGTTGCCTTGATAGAGATACAGCGCGCGGGCGCCGAGCGGATTGTCCGGCCCGCCGGCGACGCGCGCCGGCAGCCCCTCGATCCGCTTGTGGATGTCGGAGGTCGGGACCCAGTCCGGCCACTCACGCATATTGCCGACCCGCGCCACGCCGGAGAAGGCGAGGGCTTCCTCGCCGACCGTCACGCCGTAGCGGATCGCCTTGCCGTTATCGAGCACGTAGTAGAGGTAGTGGTTGTCGGAATCGACCAGGATCGAGCCCGGCGCTTCCTTGCGGTGATAATCGACGATGGCGCGGCGGAACGGCTGCGGGATCGGGCTGTTGTCGTAGCGGACCTTGGCCAGCAATTCCTTGTCGCGCGGTTTGAACTGGTTGGCGTTGGTGGCCTCGAACTGCGTCGCGGTCTGGCAGCCGGCCAGCATCAGCGCGGCGGCGAGAAGTCCAAATTTGGCGTACAACGACATCAACGTGATCCAATCTGCTCGGTACGGACGCATCGGCGATTCCGCGTGATCCTAATATCGCTGAAATAGTCTACAATTCCAGCGGTTTGACGCCTGCTTCGCCATGCAGCATGGCGGTTGTGGCATTTTTGCCGCAATGCGGGCGGCTGCATCGGCCCGGTTCCGGCAGGTAACCGGCAGCTTGGCCCCGGCCGGTCATGCCGGTGTCATGGTCGTCGTGCAAAGGCCGGGCGACGGATCGGCCGCGTCGAAGTTGTATTGGAAACGCTTGCGAGAATCGGCCGGATCGGCGCACTCAGGCAGGCGTCCGCCGCAATCCGTCACGCTCGCGCCGCCTCGACCGGCCTGCTGTCCTGGAGCCCCGTATGCTGACCATCTTCGCGCCGACCGGTTCAGCCCTGAAGAAAGCCGATAGCACGGACCTGGGGGCGCTGCCGGAGAGCGCGGTGTGGGTGGACATGGTCAATCCGACGCCGGAGGAAGATCGCGCGGTCGAGCGGCTGGTGGGGATCGCGGTGCCGACCCGCGAGGAGATGCAGGAGATCGAAATCTCCAGCCGGCTCTATGTCGAGAACGGCGCGCGCTTCATGACGGCGATCCTGATGTGCGGCTCGGACACCGACGCGCCGCGCACCTCGCCGGTCACCTTCATCATGGCGGGCCGCCGGCTGGTGACGGTGCGCTACGACACGCCGCGCCCGTTCGCGGCGGTCGAGCACAAGCTGCAACGCAGCGCCGCGCCCGACGTCAACGGCGATAGCGTCCTGCTGGAATTGCTGGAAGCGGTGATCGATCGCTGCGCCGATATCCTTGAGCGCGCCGGCGCCGATGTCGACAATGTCAGCCGCGCGATCTTCGAGCCGGAAGGCTCGGCGCGCACCGGTCACGCCAAACGCTATTCCGATATCCTGATCGCGATCGGCCGCAAGGGCGACCTTACCTCGAAGGTGCGCGAGAGTCTGGTGTCGATCGGCCGCGTCGTCACCTTCGTGGTGGCCGAGGCCGACAACGTCAAATGGTCGAAGGAGCGGCGGGCGCAACTCAAGACCATGCAGCGCGACGTCGTCTCGCTGTCCGACCACGCAACCTATCTGTCGAACAAGATCACCTTCGTGCTCGACGCCATGCTCGGCGTGGTCAATCTCGAACAGAACAACATCATCAAGCTGTTCTCGGTGATGGCGGTGGTGCTGATGCCGCCGACGCTGATCGCCTCGATCTACGGCATGAATTTTCGGATGATGCCGGAGCTGGACTGGCCGCACGGCTATCCGGCGGCGCTGTTCGCGATGCTGTGCGCGGCGATCGGCCCCTACATGTTCTTCAAGTGGAAGAAGTGGCTTTGACGTCGCTGCCGACGTTCAGTTAACCAGGCGTCCGTCGCGCAGCCGGATTCCATCGGGGGTTGCATCGCATGATGTTGATGGAACCGCGCCACAATTTCTCCCGTAAAATTTGAGTGTTGCGCTGAACGATTGATCTAAGTGTTTCTGCGACAACCTCACACCGACAAGTGAGGGTCCCATGGTTGAAAAAATCGTCGCACGCGCACGCAACGTCATCGATCTTTCCGCCTACCGGCAACGGACGCAGGTCGCGACCGCCCAACCATTGGTCGCCGGCCGCAGCATCTGCTCCCATTGCGGAGCCTGGCTTGCCGAAGGTGAATCCGAGGACGAGTGCTCGACCCTCGACGCGGGCCGCGGCTTTCGCGCCAGTTGGGTTTAGTGGGCTGTTGAGTTGAGGTTCGCGCGACGGCGTCATCCCGAGAGCCTGACCGGAAATTCGTGCTTTGCACAGATGTGCGGCACAAAAAACGTCGTCCCCGCGCAGGCGGGGACCCATACGCCGTGTCGTTTGTGAGGGCGGTGGCGCTTGTGATCCTTGGTCCGACAGCCACACAAATCGCAACCGGCAGGGGTTATGGGTCCCCGCCTGCGCGGGGACGACGCCGAGGTCGGTTTGGGCCTGCGCGCCCCATTTCGAGTCGGATTTTCAGGATGACGCTTCGAGACGCCCGCCCGGCTCAGCTCTCGCGCACCACCGTCTTGAGGTAGTTGTACGCCTTGATGATCTCGATCAGGCGATCCTCGGTGGAGCGGTCGCCGCCGTTGGCGTCGGGATGGTGCTGCTTGACCAGCGCCTTGTACTTGGCCTTGACCACCTCGAGCGTGGCGTCGGTGCCGAGCCCCATCACCTGCAACGCCTTGCGTTCGGCGTTGAAGATCTTGCGCCCTTCCGGCTTGGGCTCCGCCGTCGCGCCCGGCCCCGGCCGCCATTTGCCGCGCCCGTTGAGTTCGCTGAAGACGTGGAACGGGTCGGCGGCGGTGTCGAGATCGACCTCGCCGCTCCGGCCTTTGCCCTTGGCGCCGTTGGCGCCCATCTTCCAGGTCGGGCGATGGCCGGTCAGCGCATCCTTCTGATAGCGCGCCACGGCGTCGGCGTTCATGCCCTGGAAGAAATTGTACGACTGGTTGTATTCGCGGACGTGATTGAGACAGAAGTGCCAATACTCGCGCTCCTGCCCGCGACCCTTGGGCGCACGGTGCGAGCCGCGATTGGCGCAGTCCGGCCATTCGCAGGTGACGGCTTCCTCGCGCGCCTGGGTCTGGCGCTTCGCGCCCGGCTTGTTGGGCTTGATGCGAATGCTGTCAAAGAATTTCGATGAATCGATCGGCATGATGGTCTTTTGACACCGCAACGGCGCGCCCTTCAAGTCTTGACATCGCGATTGCGCCGCATCGTGACGCCGTGCGCGCCTCCCGCGCCTGACAACAATGTGATTGGCGCCCCGGTGATTGACCCGCGGCCGCGATCGGAGCTATGTCGCGCTCATGCGCACCGAGCACCAGATCGCCGCCAAGCTGACCGAAGCCTTCGCGCCCGCCAGCCTCGACGTCACCGATGAATCGCACCTGCACGAAGGCCATGCCGGCTCTCGGCCGGGCGGACAGACCCACTTCCGGGTCTATATCGTGTCACAGGCCTTCGATGGAAAGAGCCGGGTCGAGCGCCATCGCATGATTCATCAGGCGCTGGCGACCGAACTCGCCGGCGGCATCCACGCGCTGGCGCTGAAAATCCACGCGCCGTCGGAAGTGGGCTGAACGACGAGAACGCCGTAACGCTTCACGTTTCGGCGGAAGCACTTCGAAAAGGCGTCATTGCCGGGCTCGACCCGGCAATCCATCCCCTTTTGAAAAAAGATGGATGAGCGGATCAAGTCCGCGCATGACGGTGACCGATTCCGTCAAAACCTGAAAGATTCTACCGCATTGCCGAGAATCGGTTGTCGAACGAGTTCGACGGCACCGTCGGCTGCGCGCCGCTGATCGCGCCGCCGGCGCTGGCTTCCTTGCG
>JBASBO010000267.1:0-12156 GCA_049651165.1 Xanthobacteraceae bacterium
CGGAAGACCTCGTCGCCGTCTTCATGACGCAGGTGCTGCCGTCGAGCGCCTACCCGGTGCGGCGCGAACTGCGCACGCTGGTCTATTCGGCGATCACCGACAGCAATTTGTGACGTACTCGAAACACCGTTTTGTCCCAAAGGGCTGAAACACGCTCAACGTCGTCCCCGCGCAGGCGGGGACCCATAATCCCTGGCGTCGGTTGTCGTAAAAAGAACCCTCGGCCTTGGGTGATAAAACCGAACCGCTGCGGCGTATGGGTCCCCGCCTGCGCGGGGACGACGCTTTTTGTGTGGCGAGTCCGCCGTCGCGTTGCCCCGCGTTACAAATTGCTCTCGGTGATCGCCGAATAGACCAGCGTGCGCAGTTCGCGCCGCACCGGATAGGCGCTCGACGGCAGCACCTGCGTCATGAACACGGCCACGAGGTCTTCCGCCGGATCGATCCAGAACGAGGTGGTGGCCGCACCGCCCCAGGCGTATTCGCCGGGGCTGCCGGGGATCAGCGTCTGCGCCGGGTCCATCGTCACCGAGAAGCCGAGGCCGAAACCGACGCCGGCATAGGTCGCCTCGCTGAACAGCGAGCGCGACAGTTGCGTCAGGTCCTTGTTGCCGGGCAGGTGATTGGTGGTCATCAGCGCCAGCGTCTTGGGCGACAGCAGCCGCGCGCCGCCGAGTTCGCCGCGGTTCAACAGCGCCCGGCAGAAGGTGAGATAGTCGTCCGCCGTCGAGCACAGTCCGCCGCCGCCGGAAATGAACGACGGCGGTTCGAGGAAACTGCTGGTGGTCGGGTCGTCCTGAAGGAACAGCGAGCCGCTCGCGCCCGGCGAATTGAACGACGCCATGCCGCCGGGCGTAGCATTGTAACAGGCGGCGAAGCGGTGCGCCTTGGCGGCCGGAACATGGAAGCCGGTGTCGTTCATGCCGAGCGGATCGAAGATGCGTTCTTGCAGGAACTGGTCGAACGGCCTGCCGGAGATCGTCTCGATCAGATAGCCGAGCACGTCGGTGGAGACGGAGTAGTTCCAGGCATCGCCCGGCGAGAACTCCAGCGGGATTTGCGCGAGGTCGTCGATCATCGACTGCATGGTGCCGGCCTTCTCGATCTCGCCGATCTTCTTCTCGCGATAGGCGGCGTCGATATTGCTGCGCTGCTGGAACCCGTAGGTGAGACCGGAGGTGTGGCGCAGCAGATCGACGATCTGCATCGGCCGCGTCACCGGCCGGGTCAGGAACGCCGGCGCGACGCCGGCCACGAACACCCGCAGGTCCTTCCATTGCGGGATGTATTTGTGGACCGGCTCGTCAAGCGCGACCCGGCCTTCCTCGACCAGCATCATGAGGGCGACCGAGGTGATCGGCTTGGTCATCGAGTAGATGCGGAAGATGGTGTCGTCCTTCATCGGCACCTTGCGTTCGAGGTCGGCATAGCCCTGCACCGCGGAGTGGGCGATGGCGCCGCGCCGGTAGATCAAGGTTCGGGTGCCGGGAAAGCGGCCGCTGTCGAGATAGCGGCGCTTGAGATGATCCTCGATGCGGCCGAGCCGCGCCCCCGACATGCCGAGATTTTCCGGCGTAGCCGTGGCGGGGGCCAGGCTGGAGGCTGATGCGGGCTTGGTCGGATCGAGCATGGAGGTCTCCTTAAGTGTCCAGTAGTCGGTGGCGGCCATTTCACAACGTCCGCGCGGGCGGCACAAGCCGGTCGGGCCGCGGCGTGACCGGAAGGCCGATGCCGCGGCGACGCATATCGGCCCCCCGGTTTCGTGGCTTGTCGGGAGCACCCGATTCGCGTTTGGTCCGCCCTTGATTTGGCCCTGCGATTCCGAGCCCGTTTTGTCCCCACCCACCGCGCCGGTTGCGGCATTTGCTGATCAAACGCCTGCCCGCCGGGCGGAGCCTCGTCGCGCCGCGCAGCGCGCCCCGCAGCGCACCGATCGCCCGTTTCGCGGCATCGTGCTGGTGATCGCCTCCACCGTCTTTCTCGCCTGCTCGGATGCGCTCGCCAAGTATCTGACGCGCAGCCTGCCGCCGGTCGAGATCGCCTTCATCCGCTTCTTCGTCTTCGCCCTCATCATGCTGCCGGCGATTGCGATGCGGAGTGGCGGCAACGTGCTGGCAACGCGGCGGCCGGTCATTCAGGTGCTGCGCGGCATCGCCCTGGTGTCGTCGTCGCTGTTCTTCATCTGGGGGCTCGGCTATCTGCCGATTGCCGAAGCCTCCGCCACCGCCTTTGTCGCCCCGGTCTTCGTTACCTGCCTGTCGATCGTGATGCTGTCGGAGAGGGTCGGGTTGCGGCGCTGGCTTGCCACCATCGTCGGCCTGATCGGCGTTCTGATCGTGATGCGGCCGGGAACCAGCGCGTTCAACGTCGCCGCCTTTTTTCCGATCGCCTCGGCGCTCGGCTGGGCCTTCGCGCTGGTGCTGACGCGGCAGATCGCGGGCACCGACCGTCCGGTGACGACGATGGCCTGGTCCGCCATCGTCGGGCTCGCGGTGCTGGCGGTGCTGGCGCCGTTCTTCTGGGTGACGCCGACCTGGCAGCAGGTCGGGATCGCGGTGCTGATCGGCATCTCGTCGACGCTCGGCCACTGGATCGTGGTGCTGGCCTATCGCCATGGCGACGCCTCGGTGCTGGCGCCGTTCACCTACAGCCAACTGGTGTGGGTGAGCCTGCTCGGCTTCATAATGTTCGCGGAGATTCCCGATCGCTGGACGGTGCTGGGCGCCTGCGTCATTATTTGCAGCGGGCTTTACATCGCCCACCGCGAGCGCATCCGCAAAGTGCGGATGCGCGACACGCCGGAGCGCGCGCCGGGGGCGTGACGCCGTTTCCACTTCGCGCGCTTGACGCGATTGCGGATCGACGATGGCGGCGAGCGGGGCTACGATCAGGCGCACCCGAACCGTGAGCCTGCCATGACCCAAGCCGCGCGCCGCCTCGACCTGCTGTCAGCCCTGTCGCGAAAGGTGCTGTGGCTGTCGTCGTGGACCATCCACCACGCCAACCATATTCGCCCGAATGTCGATGGCCTGAAAGTCGGTGGTCATCAGGCATCGTCCGCCTCGCTCGCAACCATCATGTCGGCGCTGTATTTCGCGGTGCTCAGGTCCGAGGACCGCGTCGCGGTGAAGCCGCACGCCAGCCCGATCTTCCATGCGATCCAGTATCTGTTCGGCAATCAGACCCGCGACAAGCTGGAGAACTTTCGCGGTTACAAGGGCGCGCAGTCCTATCCGTCGCGCACCAAGGATATCGATGATGTCGATTTCTCCACCGGCTCGGTCGGGCTCGGCGTCGCGCAGACGCTGTTCTCGTCGCTGGTGCAGGATTACGTCAGCGCCCACGGCTTCATGAAGGGTCGCCGCGAGGGCCGCATGATCGCCTTGGTCGGCGACGCCGAGATGGACGAGGGCAACATTTTCGAGGCGTTGCTGGAAGGCTGGAAGCACGGCCTGCGCAACACCTGGTGGATCGTCGATTACAACCGCCAGAGCCTCGACGCCGTGGTGCGCGAGGGCCTTTGGGAAAAGTTCGAAACCATGTTCCGCAACTTCGGCTGGGACGTGGTGATCGTCAAATACGGCCGGCTGATGCGGGCGGCATTCGCTGAACCCGGCGGCGAGGCGCTGCGGGGCTGGATCGATGGCTGCCCCAACCAGGTCTACGCGGCACTGTGCTTTCAGGGCGGCGCGGCGTTTCGCAAGCGCTTGCAGGACGAGATCGGCGATCAGGGAGAGGTCAGCGCCTTGATCGAACGGCGCAGCGACGCGGAATTGCTGGCGCTGATGTCCAACCTCGGCGGCCACGACATGGCGAGCATGCTGGAAGCGTTCGAGGCGATCGATCACGACCGCCCGGTGTGCTTCATCGCCTACACCATCAAGGGCGTCGGCCTGCCGTTCCAGGGCCACAAGGACAACCACGCCGGGCTGATGACGCCGGCGCAGATGGCGACGTTCCGCGCCGCGCAGAACATTCGGCCCGGCCATGAATGGGACAAGTTCGAAGGGCTGGCGCAGTCGCCCGCCGAACTGGAGATCTTCCTCAAGGCTGCGCCGTTCAACCGCGATGGCGCGCGCCGGCTGCAAACGCCGACCGTTGCAGTGCCGGAGAAGCTTGCGTTTCCCGCCGCCGCGCAGATGGCGACGCAGCAGGGTTTTGGGCTGATCCTCAACGAACTGGCGCGCGGCGACAGCGAACTGGCGGCGCGCATCGTCACCGCTTCGCCCGATGTGACCGTCTCGACCAATCTCGGCCCGTGGGTCAACCGGCGCGGGCTGTTCGCCAAGGCGGCGATGGCCGACGTGTTCAGGAAAGAGAAAATTCCCTCGACGTTCACCTGGGACTATTCGCCCAAGGGCCAGCATATCGAACTCGGCATCGCCGAGATGAACCTGTTCATCCTGATGTCGGCGCTGGGGCTGTCGCACGCCATCAACGGCGCGCGGCTGCTGCCGGTGGCGACGCTGTACGATCCCTTCATCGAGCGCGGCCTTGATGCGCTGAATTACGCCTGCTATCAGGACGCGCGCTTCATGGTGGCGGCGACGCCGTCCGGCATCACGCTGGCCCCGGAGGGCGGCGCGCATCAGTCGATCGCGACGCCCCTGATCGGCATGGCGCAGGATGGCCTCGCATCGTTCGAGCCGGCTTTTGTCGATGAACTCGCGGTCGTCATGCGCTGGGGTTTCGAGCATATGCAGCGCGACCTCGACGACAAGGGCAGCGCCCGCGACGGCACCCGCAGCGGCGGCTCGGTTTATCTGCGGCTTTCGACCCGCGCCATCGATCAGCCGAAGCGGATCATGACGCCGGCTCTGGCGCGCGACATCGCCGACGGCGCCTACTGGCTGCGCGAGCCGGGCCCCAACGCCGAGGTGGTGGTGGCCTATACCGGGGCGGTGGCGCCCGAGGCGATCGAGGCGGTGGGACTGCTCGGCGACAGTCGCCGCGATGTCGGCCTGCTGGCGATCACCTCGGCCGACCGGCTGCACGCCGGCTGGACCGCGGCGCGGAAACTGCGGCGCGAGCGGCGCGGCGCGCCCTACAGGAGCCATATCGAGACGCTGCTGGCGCCGCTGCCGCGCGACTGCGGCATCGTCACGGTGCTGGACGGCCATCCGGCGGCGCTGGGCTGGATCGGTGCGGTGTGCGGGCACCGTATGGAGGCGCTCGGCGTCGAGCACTTCGGCCAGACCGGCACCATCGACGATCTCTACCGGCACTATGGCATCGACGCCAACGCCATCCTCGATGCGGCGGAAGGTCTCACCTCTGGCCGCCCGGTGCGGCACCGGAAGATGGCGGTGTGATCCTGCGATCCTCTGCCGCAAGCGTGGGGCGTGAGGGGCGTTCCGATGCGCAACCTGCAACCCAGTCCCGCCGACTGGCCCCGCAGGGCGGGTTCATTTCGTCGCGGTTTCGTGCAAGGATGAGGATTGAACGTTTCAGTTCTCCAAAATCCCCATTTCGTGAGGTTTCGTCATGGTCAATCACATGAAGTTCTATATTGACGGCGCGTGGGTCGATCCCGTCGTCAAGAAATCGACGCCGGTGGTGAATCCGGCCACCGAGGAGGCCATGTACGAAGTGGCGCTCGGCTCCAAGGCCGACGTGGACAAGGCGGTTGCGGCCGCCAAGCGCGCCTTCGAGACGTTCTCGCAGACCACCCGCGAGGAGCGTGTGGCGCTGCTGGAAAAGGTCATCGGGGTCTACAAGAACCGCATGAAGGAGATCGGCGCGGCGGTGTCCGACGAGATGGGCGCGCCGCTGCCGATGGCGGAGAAGTTGCAGGCCGGCGCGGGCCTCGGTCACCTCATGACCACGCTTGAAGTGCTGAAGAACTACAAGTTCGAGGAGCCGGTCGGCTCCGCCGTCGTGGTGCGCGAGCCGATCGGCGTGGTCGGCATGATCACGCCGTGGAACTGGCCGCTCAACCAGATCGCATGCAAGGTCGCGCCGGCGCTCGCCGCCGGCTGCACTATGATCCTCAAGCCGTCGGAATATACGCCCACCTCGGCGCTGATCTTCGCTGAAATCCTCCATGAGGCCGGCGTACCGAAGGGCGTCTTCAACCTCGTCAACGGCCTCGGCCCCGACGTCGGCGCGGCGATGAGCGAGCATCCCGACATCGACATGATCTCGTTCACCGGCTCGACCCGCGCCGGCATCGACGTCGCCAAGCGCGCGGCGCCGACGGTGAAGCGCGTCAGCCAGGAACTCGGCGGCAAGTCGCCCAACGTCATCCTTGAAGACGCCGACCTGACCAAGGCGGTGATCGGCGGAACCGCCCACATGTTCAACAACTCCGGCCAGTCGTGCAACGCGCCTTCGCGCATGATCGTGCCGCTGTCGAAGATGAAGGAGGCCGCCGCCATCGCCAAGGGCGTCGCCGACAAGACCAAGGCGGGCGATCCGCGCGCCGAGGGCACCACCATCGGCCCGGTGGTCAACCGTACCCAGTGGAACCGGATTCAGGGCCTGATCCAGAAGGGCATCGAGGAAGGCGCGACGCTGGTCGCCGGCGGCCCCGGCCTGCCGGAAGGCGTCAACAAGGGCTTCTACGTGCGTCCGACGGTGTTCGCCGACGTCACCGAGAGCATGACCATCGCGCGCGAGGAAATCTTCGGACCGGTGCTGGCGATCATGGGTGCGAAGGACGAGGCCGACGCGGTGCGGCTCGCCAACGATACGCCGTACGGCCTAGCCGGCTATGTGTCGGCCGGCACCGTCGAGCGCGCCCGCAAGGTCGGCCGCCAGATCCGCGCCGGCAATGTCAACTTGCAGGGCGTGCCCAACGAGCGCACCGCACCATTCGGCGGCTACAAGCAGTCCGGCAACGGTCGCGAGTGGGGCAAGTTCGGCCTTGAGGACTTCCTTGAGGTGAAGGCCATCGCCGGCTTCGACGCCGCCTGATCCCTACGAAACAAGCGACGCGCCGGGGTGGCAGACGATTCCGCCCCGGCGTTTTTTATGGGCCTCGACGCGCCGCCGCCGTCACCCGCAGCGCTTCAATTCGAAACGGCGACCTGCTACAGCAGGCCGCTCCGCGCCGGCGCGATCCGGCTTTCCAAAATGCCGGCCGCCATGCCCGATCCCCAATTCGTTCTGACGCTGTCGTGCCCCGATCGTCCGGGGATCGTCTCGGCGGTGTCCACCTTCCTCGCCCATAACGGGCAGAACATCCTCGACGCGCAGCAGTTCAACGACACCGGCTCCGGCCAGTTCTTCATGCGCGTGGTGTTCAACCCCGCCGACCTCACGATGGATCTGGCGGCGCTGCAAACCGGCTTCGCCGCCATCGCCGAGCGCTTCGCGATGCGCTGGCTGCTGCGCGACCGCGCCGCGCTCCGCCGCGTCATGCTGCTGGTGTCGAAGTCCGACCACTGTCTGGTGGATATCCTGTATCGCTGGCGCACCGGCGAACTGGCGATGATCCCGACCGCGATCGTCTCCAACCATCCGCGCGAGACTTATAACGGGCTCGATCTCGGCGACATTCCCTTTCACTATCTGCCGGTGACGCAGGCGACCCGTACCGAACAGGAATCCGCGATCTCCGATCTCGTCGCCGCCACCGCGACCGATCTCGTGGTGCTGGCGCGCTACATGCAGATCCTGTCGGACCGGCTCGCGGGCGAACTGTCGGGGCGCTGCATCAACATCCACCATTCCTTCCTGCCGGGCTTCAAGGGCGCGCGGCCGTATCATCAGGCCCACGCGCGCGGCGTCAAGCTGATCGGGGCCACCGCGCACTACGTCACCAGTGCGCTCGACGAGGGGCCGATCATCGATCAGGATGTCGAGCGCATCAGTCATCGCGACACCCCGGAAGACTTGATCCGCAAGGGCCGCGATATCGAGCGCCGCGTGCTGGCGCGGGCGGTGCGCCATCATCTGGAGGATCGCGTCATCCTCAACGGTAACAAGACCGTGGTGTTCATGGACTGAACCTGTTGGTGGATTGAGCGCTTTAACGCGCCATCGGCAGGCTGGCGGCGATGTCGCGCAGCGCGGCGCGTGGCAGCAGGATTCCCGCAAGCTTCCACGTCAGCGAACTGCGGTGCAGCACGATCGCGGCGGCTTGGTCCGGGTCGGCGGACTGGCTGATGCGGATACTCAGCTTCACCGGGTTGATGAAGTGCATCCGTCCGAACTGGGCGAGTATATTGACCCGCTGCAAGTCGGTGAGCGAGGGCAGCGTCGTCAGCGCGGACGATGATTTGGCCTCTGCGAGTCGGCCCGACGCGAGGATTTCGGTCAGGTTCTCAGCCGTCAGCATCTTCGACACCAGCGCGTCGGCCACCGAAGCGCCATAGGTCGCGACCAGCATTTTCTCCATGGCGCCGACGCGCCGCACCGCGCCGACGCGCTCCAGATAGGCGTTCACGATCTGCTCGCTCAACGAGCCGCTCAGCCGCGGCAGGTCGGTGCGCGCCACGATGGCAGCGCCGTCACCGGCGCGCGCAGCCCGCACCAGATCGGAGAGACCGTAAAGGGCCGAACCGTAATAGGTGGCGGCAAGCGCGACGGCCGCGACCGCGATCCCCAGAAGCCAGCGCATGTCGTATCTGTCTGCCCTCCGTCCGGCCCGGCGAGCCTTAGCCGAGTCGGTTGCGGGTGTGGAAGCGGATCGTTCGCAACTGCACCCAAACGTTCGCTTTGTCCAATTTTTTGTGGCTAAAATCCTGTTGATCGGTTGTGGCTTTTATGAGCCATTTGGACGCAGGACGATAGCCGGCGCGGTAACGTCAGGTGTGTTGCCAGGTTCCGATTGTGCAAGACGGATATCGGGTTGCGCGCCGGGTCGCGCCGGAGCGGACGACAAAACCGACGGGAGGAGTGCTGATGTTCATTCGCGGAAAGACGCTGTTCGAGGCCGCCGCCGCTGTCCTGCTGCTGGGCGTCTCCGCTGTCGCGGCGCAGGCGCAGGACACCGTCAAGATCGGCCTGATCGTGCCGATGACCGGCGGGCAGGCGTCCACCGGCAAGCAGATCGACAACGCCGTGAAGCTCTACATGCAGCAGCACGGCGACACAGTCGCCGGCAAGAAGATCGAGGTGATCCTCAAGGACGACGCGGCGCTGCCCGATAACACCAAGCGGCTGGCGCAGGAATTGATCGTCAACGACAAGGTCAACATCATCGCCGGCTTTGGCGTGACGCCCGCGGCGTTCGCCGCCGCGCCGCTCGCGACCCAGGCCAAGGTGCCGGAGATCGTGATGGCGGCGGGCACCTCGGTCATCACCGAGCGCTCGCCCTATATCGTGCGCACCAGCTTCACGCTGGCGCAATCCTCCACCATCATCGGCGACTGGGCGGCGAAGAACGGCATCAAGAAGGTGGCGACGCTGACCTCGGACTACGCTCCCGGCCATGACGCGCTGAAGTTCTTCAAGGAGCACTTCACCGCCGGCGGCGGCGAGATTGTCGAGGAGGTCAAGGTGCCGCTGGCCAATCCCGACTTCGCGCCGTTCCTGCAAAGGATGAAAGACGCAAAGCCGGATGCGATGTTCGTGTTCGTGCCGGCCGGGCAGGGCGGCAACTTCATGAAGCAGTACGCAGAGCGTGGCCTCGACAAGAGCGGCATCAAGGTGATCGGGCCGGGCGACGTGATGGATGACGACCTGCTCAACGGCATGGGCGACGCCGCGCTCGGCGTGGTGACGGCGCACATCTATTCGGCGGCGCACCCCTCAAAGGTCAACGCGGATTTCGTCGCCGCCTACAGGAAGGCGTACAACCAGCGGCCGGGCTTCATGGCGGTCGGCGGCTATGATGGCATCCATCTGGTCTACGAGGCGCTGAAGAAGACCGGCGGCAAGGCCGACGGCGATTCCCTGATCGCGGCGATGAAGGGCATGGCATGGGAAAGCCCGCGCGGCCCGATCTCGATCGACCCCGAAACGCGCGACATCGTACAGAACGTCTATATCCGCAAGGTCGAGAAGAAGGACGGCGAGCTTTACAACATCGAGTTCGAAACCTTCAAGGACGTCAAGGACCCCGGCAAGACGAAGAAGTGATCGATTTGTGGCGTCACTCCACCCACGGCGTCGTCCCCGCGCAGGCGGGGACCCATACGCCGTTTCGCCGGTTGGTCGGAAGGCGGTTGTCGCTTGTATTGAAAGGCTGTGCACACATCACTGGCGTCAGGGGTTATGGGTCCCCGCCTGCGCGGGGACGACGAAACGGTAGAACGACGGCCATCGTCGTGAGCCGGTTCACATGACCGCGCTTCCCACCATCCTGTTCGACGGCGTGGCTTACGGCATGTTGCTGTTCGTGCTGTCGTGCGGGCTGGCGGTGACGCTCGGGCTGATGAATTTCGTCAACCTCGCTCACGGCGCGTTCGCGATGGCTGGCGGTTACATCTGCGCGGTGCTGGTGAACCAGCATGGCTGGCCGTTTTTCGCCGCGCTGCCGATGGCCTTCGTCGCCGGTGCGGTGATTGGCATCATCATGGAGCAGTCGCTCTACAAGCATCTCTATCACCGCCATCCGCTCGATCAGGTGCTGTTCACCATCGGGCTGGTGTTCATGGCGGTGACGGCGGCGGACTATCTGATGGGATCGTCGCAGGTTTTCATCCATCTGCCGGAGATGTTGCAGGGCCAGTTCGAACTGTTCGGCGTCGGCATCGGCCGTTACCGGCTGATGATCATCGTGATCTGCGGTTTGCTGACGCTCGGCATCCAGTTGATGTTGGCGAACACCCGTTTCGGCAGCCGCCTGCGCGCCGCGGTGGACGATCCGCGCGCCGCCTCCGGCCTCGGCATCAACGTGCCGTGGGTGTTCGCGCTGACGTTCGCGTTCGGCTCGGGGCTGGCGGGGCTCGGCGGCGCGCTGGGCGCGGAAATCCTCGGGCTCGACCCGTACTTTCCGCTCAAGTTCATGATCTACTTCCTGATCGTGGTCACCGTCGGCGGCTCCTCGACTATCACCGGGCCGTTTCTGGCGTCGCTGCTGCTCGGCGTCGCCGACGTCGCCGGCAAGTATTACGTGCCCAAGCTCGGCGCGTTCGTCATCTACACGGTGATGATCGCGATCCTGATCTGGAAACCGCATGGCCTGTTCGGCCGCGTGGCGCAGCGGTGAGCGGATCATGAGCGCGGATCGCGAAGCCGGCGCGATGTTGCTGCGGCGTGCGCGCTGGGGTTACGGCGAGACGGCGTTCTGGCTGATCGCGGTCGCATCGATCTTCGTGTTCTCCGACCGCTACCTGATCCTCACCGAGATGGCCTGGCTCGGGCTGTTCGCGCTGTCGCTCGATCTCATCCTCGGCTATGCCGGCATCGTCTCGCTCGGCCACGCGGCGTTCTTCGGCGTCGGCGCATACTGCGCTGGACTGCTGGCGGTGCATGGCATCGTCAAGGAGCCGGTGCTGGCGCTGCTGGTGGCCGGCTGCGCCGCCATGGTGCTCGGCTTCGCCACCAGCTTTCTGGTGATCCGCGGCTCCGAACTCAGCCAGTTGATGGTGACGCTTGGCATCGCGCTGTTGCTGCGCGAACTCGCCAACCGCTTCTCCGACATCACCGGCGGCTTCGACGGCTTGCAGGGTATCGTCATCGATCCGGTCCTCGGCCTGTTTGCGTTTGATCTGTTCGGCAAGGTCGGCTTCATCTACTGCCTTGCGGTGCTGTTCGTGCTGTTCCTGCTGGCGCGGCTGATCGTGCATTCGCCGTTCGGGCTGTCGCTGCGCGCGATCCGCAACAATCCGCTGCGCGCCGCCGCCATCGGCATCCCGGTCAACCGCCGGCTGATCGCGATCTACACCGTATCGGCGTTCTACGCCGGGGTCGCCGGCGCGCTGTTCACCCAGACCACGGCTTTGGCCTCGCTCGACGTGTTCTCGTTCGAGCGCTCCGCCGACCTGCTGCTGGTGGTGGTGATCGGCGGCGCGGGCTATCTCTACGGCGGGCTGATCGGCGCGGTGGTGTTCCGCCTGTTGCAGCACGTGTTCTCGTCGTGGACGCCGCAGTTCTGGCAGTTCTGGATCGGGCTGGTGCTGGTGCTGATCGTGCTGATCGGGCGCGAGCGGATGTATCGCGGCGTGTTGTGGCTGCCGCGCCACGCGCTGCGCCGTGTCGCGGCGCCGCGGGGGGCGCCATGACGGTTGCGCTGGAAACCGTGCGCCTCGACAAGCAGTTCGGCGG
>JBASBO010000268.1:0-2889 GCA_049651165.1 Xanthobacteraceae bacterium
GCTCTCCAACCTGATGAACAACCTGCCGGCCGGCCTGCTCGCCGCCAGCATCGGCCACGGCGCCGACCTGCCGCTCCACGTTACCGCCGGGCTCGCGATCGGCGTCGATCTCGGACCGAACCTCTCAATTACCGGGTCGCTCGCCACCATCCTGTGGCTGATCGCGTTGCGCCGGGAAGGCGAAACCATCTCGGCCTGGCGATTTCTCAAGATCGGCGTCGTGGTGATGCCACCAGCGCTTGCGGCGGCACTGCTGATGCTGTCGATCAATTAAGGCGCGGCTCATGCCGCAAGGTCGTAAGCATCCTGAATGTCGGCGACGATTTCCGACGCTTCCCAGATTGCTTCCGGGTTGACTGATTGCAGGCTGACCGTCCAGTTGCCGCCGTTGGTCCGGCGGGGCATGCCGACGACATCGAAGCGCACGTCGCGGCACAACGGATGCCGCTCCAGCGCATGGGACACCCGCACCCTGATCTGATCGAGTGTAGCCGGTGTCCGCGACAACAGCCGTTCGAGAACCGCAATGTCCATGTCGCACCCCTTGGCCGTACCGGGGACGAATCTGCGCCGTCCGCGCGGAACAGGTGGCGACATTGTTGATATGGAACTGGTTAACGCGGCGTTAATTCCGGCTTTACGGCAGCGGTGCGACTCGGCTCAGCGCCGAGCGACGACGAGAGTCTGGATCGCGCGGCCGAAATAGCCGCGCTCGTCGCCGAGCCGGGCGGCGGCAAGGCCGGCGCCGTCGGCACCGATCCAGGACTCGCCGTCGAGCAGGATCCATTCGCCGACCGGCGCCCGCGACAGCGAAATGGTGAGGTCGGCGTTGAGGAAGGTCCAGTGCCGGAAATCCAGCGCCACCGAGGTGGCGTTGCAGAAATCCGACGCCACCGCGGCGCGCATCACCTGCGAGGTCGGCGCCCCCTCGATCAAGGGGCGGTCCACCCGATACCAGATCGCACCCGGCCCCGCCGGCTCGCCGAAACGGCCGCGCGCCGAGCGGACCGACAGCCCCGCAACGAACGAGTTGCGCAAGTCCCCGGTCGGCTCGACGAAGGATCGATCGGGGGACGCGATTTCGACCGGCGGCTCGGCCGTCTCCGGCGGCAGATCGGTCATCGCCTCGGTTCTGATCTTCAGCACCGTCCCCTGCACGACAAGGACATCGTCTGCCTTGAGGCGAACCTCGCAGAGCTGGATGTTGCGGCCCTGCCGCAGCACCTTCGTCTCGATATCGAGCGGGACCAGCGGCACCGGCCGCATCAGGTCGACGGTGATGCGCGCGATCTGCATCGGCACCGGCGCAGGTATCGCCTCAGCTACGAAGGTCACCAGCGCGGTTGGCGCGGAACCGTGCTGCATGTCCGGCGACCACGGCCCGGCGGCGTTCAGGCCGGTGATCGCGCGGTTGCCCTCGACGCGGAAGATCGCCTCTTGCGGCGGCGTGCCGACGGTCACGGTCACAGCGGCGGATCGACAGCTTCGTCGTATTCGCGCTTGAGGCGCGCGATCAGTTCGGCGGCGGGCATCACCTCGTCGATGGCGCCGATGCCCTGCCCGCTGCCCCAGATCTCTTTCCACGCCTTGGGCTTGGCGCGCTCGCCGTCGGCGTCGGTGCCGAAGTTCATCTTGCTGGGATCGGAGGTCGGCAGATTATCCGGGTCCATGCCGGCGGCGGCGATCGAGGGCTTCAGGTAATTGCCGTGAACCCCGGTAAAGAGGTTCGAATAGACGATGTCGCCGGCGGCGGAGCTTGCGATCATCTCCTTGTACTTCTCGACGGCGTTGGCCTCTTTCGTGGCGATGAAGGCCGAGCCGATATAGGCGAAGTCGGCGCCGAGAATCCGCGCGGCGCGGATGGCGCGCCCGGTGGCGATCGCCCCCGACAACGCGATCGGGCCGTCGTACCAGCGCCGCGTCTCGGCGACGAAGGCGAACGGCGAGATCTGCCCGGCGTGGCCGCCGGCTCCCGCCGCCACCAGGATCAGGCCGTCCGCGCCCTTGTCGACCGCCTTGTGCGCGAACGTCTGGTTGATGACGTCGTGGAAAACGATGCCGCCCCAGTCGTGCGCGGCCTGGTTCAGTTCCTCGCGGGCGCCGAGCGAGGTGATCAGCATCGGCACCTTGTGCTTCTCGCACATCGCCATGTCGTGATCGAGCCGGTTGTTGGACTTGTGGACGATCTGGTTGACCGCGAACGGCGCCGACGGCCGCTCGGGATGCGCCTTGTCGTAGGCCGCCAGTTCCTCCTTGATGCGCGCCAGCCACTCGTCGAGCAGCGACGCCGGCCGCGCGTTGAGCGCCGGGAACGAGCCGACAACGCCCGCCTTGCACTGGGCGATCACCAGATCCGGCACCGAGACGATGAACAGCGGCGACCCGATCACGGGAATCGACAGTCGGCCCTTGAACAAGGCAGGCATGGACATACGGCACAAATCCTCTTTCGTATTGCCGCCCGGTCGCGGGCGGCGAACGTTGCCAGATATCAGGCTCGAAAGGCAATCGGGGCCACGCCGCGCCGGTTGTCTTGTGCCCAGACGCTGCGACGCCGGCGTGGAAGTCATGAGCGGCGGCTACTGGCACCATGCTCCGGTGACGAAATATTCGGTGCGGCAGGCACCGGGCTGGGACTTGCGGCCGGACAGCAACAGCGCCTCGGCGGAACATTTCTCGGTAGCGTCGGTATCGGTGCTCTTGCCTTCCTTGTAACCGTGGGCGCGGCACAGCGCGTCGGCGGCAGCCTTGCAATCGGCGGCGCCGTCGCTCGCGACCGGACACTTCTCCCGGCCCTTGCGCATCGACGGCACTTTCAGGTCGAGACGGGGCGGGCTTTGAGAACCGCCGGCGGGCGCATTGCCAACAGCCGGCGGCGCGGCAGCCGAG
>JBASBO010000269.1:0-4301 GCA_049651165.1 Xanthobacteraceae bacterium
GAATGCGGGCGTGGCGGCCGGCGGTTGTGGCTGCGACTGCTGCGCGGCTTGCGGCGCGTCGGCGTGCTGTTCCGGCGCGGCCGGTTGTTGCGGCTGCTGTGGCTGTGGCGGGAGTTGCGGTTCTGAAGGCTGCGGCGTTTCGACCGTTGGCTTCAGGTCCGGCAGCGTCGGCTCCGGTTCCGGCGGTTTGGCGGCCGGTTCCGGCGGCTTGATCTCGTCCGGCTCGACCAGATCGACGGTGATGGCGCTCGCGCCTCCGGTCTGGAACGGGCGCACGCCGGCATACAGCAAAACGGCGGCCACGATCGCGAGATGGACGATGACCGACGCGGCGGCGGCGAGCTTGGAAAGGAGCCGGGACTCGAACATGACGATCGATCATCGCGAGGGGAGTTGCCGATCGGGCGGCGCGACAGCGGCGCAGCATTGTGCGGGCGGGGCGCGCGCGTCAAGCGGGACCGTTACTTGCGGAGATAGTGCGTCGCTTTTTTTCGATGCGTCGCGCGGTCGCGTCCAGCGGCGGGAACGTTCGTCGCGGGTGCCCGTTGATCCTGGGCGAAACATGGAGAGGGTATCAATGGGTATCGAAGCGAAGGAACAAGGCAACCTGATCGGCAGCGACAAGGTTGAGGGAACGAATGTCTACGGCGCCGACGGCGAGAAGATCGGCTCCATCGAGCGCGTGATGATCGACAAGCCCAGCGGCAAGGTGTCCTACGCCGTGCTCGGCTTCGGTGGTTTCCTGGGGCTCGGCAACGATCACTATCCGTTGCCGTGGCAGTCGCTGAAATACAACAAGGAGCTTGGCGGCTACCAGACCTCGATCACCGAGGATCAGATTCAGGGCGCGCCGAAATACGCCAGCGACAGCGAGTGGAACTGGAGCGACCCCGGCCGCACCCGCGCGGTGAACGACTACTACGGCGTGCCGTTGGTGTAGGCATGTACGAAAAGGAAGGCCCGCCGTGCGGCGGGCTTTTCTTGTGACATGCCATAGGTACGGCGTCGTCCTGAGGGTCTGACCGAAAATTCGTCTTATGCGCGGATTCGCAACACGGGGATCGTCGTCCCCGCGCAGGCAGGGACCCATACGCTGTGTCGCTGATGATGCGGGTGGCGCTTGTGATCCTTGATGGACAGTCACACAAATCGCAACCGTCAGGGGTTATCGGTCCCCGCCTGCGCGGGGACGACGCTGAAGATGTTTGATCCTGTGCGCCCCATTTCGAGTCAGACGGGCGGCAAGACGCTCCCATTCTGACGGCTCACCCCTTCTTCGGCCAGTATTTCTCGCGCAGGTGGCGCTTGACCAGCTTGCCGGTCGGCGTGCGCGGCAACTCGGCGGCGAAGTCGATGCTTCGCGGGCACTTGATCGCCGACAGCCGTTCGCGGCAATAGGCGATCAGTTCGGCTTCGAGCGCCTTGCCGGCTTTCGCCATGTCGTGCGGCTGCACCACGGCTTTCACTTCCTCGCCCATTTCCTCGTTGGGCACGCCGAACACCGCGACGTCGGCCACGGCGGGATGGGTGATGAGCACGTCCTCCGTCTCCTGCGGGTAGATGTTCACGCCGCCCGAAATAATCATGTAGGACTTGCGGTCGGTGAGATAGAGGAAGCCTTCGTCGTCGAGGTAGCCGACGTCGCCGAGCGTGGACCAGCCCTTGTCGTTGAAGGCGCGCTGCGTCTTCTCCGGATCGTTGTGATACATGAACACCGGCGCGTCGGCGAAATACACCGCGCCGATCTGCCCGACCGGCAGTTCGTTGCCGTCGTCGTCGAGGATTTTCAGGCTGCCGACCACCGCCTTGCCGACGGTGCCGCGATGGCCGAGCCACTGTTTCGAGTCCGACACGGTGACGCCGTTGCCCTCGGAGCCGGCATAGTATTCGATCAGGATCGGTCCCCACCAGTCGATCATCTGCGCCTTGACCTCGACCGGGCAGGGGGCGGCGGCGTGGATCGCACCCTTCAGCGAGGAGACGTCGTATTTCTTGCGCACCTCGTCCGGCAGCTTCAGCATCCGCACGAACATGGTCGGCACGAGCTGCGATTGCGTCACCTTGTGCTTTTCGACCAGCTTGAGGAATTCCTCGGCGTCGAAATGCTCCATGATGATCGAGGTGCCGCCCAGCGTGATCGCCATCATGTTGAAGCGCAGCGGAGCCGCATGATAGAGCGGCGCCGGCGACAGGTAGACGCTGTCCTGCCCCATGCCGCACATTTTCTCGCACAACAGCCTCAGGAACGCGTTCGGCACGTCGATCGGGCCGTGTTCATGCTCGCGCTTGATGCCTTTCGGCCGTCCGGTGGTGCCGGACGAATAGAGCATGTCGTAGCCTCCGACCTCGTCGGCGATCGGCGTTGTCGGCTGCCGCGCGATCTCCCGGTCCCACGAGCGGAAGCCGGGCGCGGGCTCGTCGAGCATGTAGAACAGCGGCGCGCCGGGCGCGTCGCCGACCAGCTCCGCGATCTGGGGCGCGCATTGCGGCGACGTCACCACGACTTTCGCGCCGCAGTCCCTGACGATGTAGTCGATCTCGTCCTGCTTCAGGTAACGGCTGATCGCCGTGTAGTAGAGCCCGGCGCGCTGCGCGGCCCAGCAGATCTCCATGAACGCGAGCCGGTTCTCCATCAGGAAGGCGATGTGGTCGCCGGCCTTGAGGCCGAGCGCGCGGAACAGGTGCGCGCCCTGGTTCGAGCGTTCGTCGAGTTGGCGATAGGTGATGGCCTCGCCGGTTCCGGCCATCCGGTAGGCGATCTTGTCGGGCTGGGTTTTTGCGTAATGCGATGGGTGGGTCATGAAGTCCCTGGACGTTGTCTGATTTTTTCTTCCCTCTCCCCGGCGGGGGAGAGGGAAGAAAGGAAGTTACAGCCGCTCGACGATGGTGACGTTGGCCATGCCGCCGCCCTCGCACATGGTTTGCAGGCCGTAGCGCTTGTTGTTCTGTTTCAGCGCATAGAGCAGCGTGGTCATCAGCTTGGTGCCGGAGCCTCCCAGCGGATGGCCGAGCGCGATGGCGCCGCCGTTGACGTTGAGCCGCGCCGGATCGGCGCCGGTCACCTTCAGCCACGCCGCCGGCACCGAGGCGAAGGCTTCGTTGACCTCGAACAGATCGATATCGTCGATTTTCATGCCGGCCTTCTCCAGCGCGCGCAGCGTCGCCGGCAGCGGCGTTTCCAGCATGATGACCGGGTCGCTCGCCATCATGGTCATATGATGAACGCGGGCCATCGGCTTGAGGCCGAGCGCCTTCAGGCCCTTTTCATTCACCACCATGACGCCGGAAGCACCGTCGCAGATCTGGCTGGCGCTGGCGGCGGTGAGGCGGCCGCCGTTCTCGTTGATCAGCTTGACGCCCTTGATACCGTCGAGGGTCGCGTCGAAGCGGATGCCTTCATCGATATGGTGGATGTCGGTGGAGCCGTCGGCGCGGGTGATCTGAAGCGGGACGATCTCGTCCTTGAACTTGCCGGCCTGGGTCGCGGCGATCGCCTTCTGATGGCTGTTGTAGGAGAACGCGTCGAGTTCGTCCTTCGACAGGTCGTACTTCTTCGCCATCATCTCCGCGCCGACGAACTGGCTGAACTGGATGTCGGGATAGCGCGTCTCGATGTTTGGGCTCTTGTAGGTGCCGAGCCCGGCCTTGGCGGCGAGAATGGCCGGCGTGCCCATCGGCACGCGCGTCATGCTCTCGACGCCGGCGGCGATCACGATGTCCATGCTGCCGGCCATCACCGCCTGCGCGGCGAAATGCAGCGCCTGCTGCGAGGAGCCGCACTGGCGGTCGATCGAGGTCGCCGGCACGCTTTCCGGCAGCTTCGAGGCCAGCACGGCGTTGCGCCCGATGTTGACGGCCTGCTCGCCGGCCTGGCCGACGCAGCCCATGATGACGTCCTCGATCTGCGCCGGATCGACGCCGGTGCGCTCGACCAGCGAATCCAGCACCTGCGCGGCGAGGTCGGCGGGATGCCAGCCGGCGAGGCGGCCTCCCTTGCGGCCGCCGGCGGTGCGCGCGGCTGCGACGATATAGGCTTCGGCCATGGCAAACTCCTGAAGATCGGTTCAAAGGATGAGGGCGAGGGTTTAAGAGTGAGGTCCGATTAAAGGGGCGTGGTCGGATTTAGTCAATCAATCAATTAACTCTTGAGCCGCGCCGCCGCATGGGATTATCTGAACCAATGACGTTTCACCGCAAGACCGATGTCCCGCGCCGCGCGCCGACCCGGAACGCCACCGCCGAGAAGCTGCTGGTGGCGGCCAGCGAACTGATGATCGCGCGCCACTCGACCGACATCTCGC
>JBASBO010000270.1:0-5488 GCA_049651165.1 Xanthobacteraceae bacterium
CGCCACGGGCGCGCGCCGGCCATGCTCCGGCGGCGGCGAGCGCGCCGATCAGGATCGCCGCCAGCGCGAGCGCCGGCACGATTGCGCTCCGCCCCCTGAATGAAATGGCGTTGCTCACGCCCTCTCCCTGCCGACCATAACCATCTACCGGCCAGCGTAACCGCACCGACGCAGCGCTCCAACGGTCTTTTGCCGCCTTGCGTCAACGGAGCTGTGATATTTCATCGAGTGTGTCGCAAATGCCAATCCAGCCCCCCGGGAACCGGACCGACATGAGATCCGTCATGCCACCAACCTGCGCGCACTGCGCCGCCAAGCTGCAAAAGCTGCCGCGCCGGACCGGGCAGGCCGCGATCTGGTGCTACCGGCACACGCTGTCGCCGCTGGTCGGCTACAACTGCCGCCATCTGCCGACCTGCTCGGTCTACGCCGACGAGGCGATCGGCCGCTTCGGGCTGTGGGCCGGCGGCTGGATGACGCTGGCGCGCCTGTTGCGTTGCCAGCCGTGGGGGACCTCCGGCATCGACAACGTGCCCGCGACGCCGCCACCGGCCGCGCGATGGTACCTGCCATGGCGCTACGGGCGATGGCGCGGCGTCAACGATTCCGGAAACTAGTCACGCCGCCGACGCGGCGGGCTCAAGGCGGCGCGTCATCAGCACCACCAGCAGCGCGGCGACGACGAAGGCAACGCCAACGTAGCCGGTGGCATGAAGCATGTCGCGCGCGAACAACATGCCGCCAACGGCGGAGCCGATGGCCTGACCGATATACAGGACCGACGAATTGAGCGACACCGACGCACCGGCAAACGGCGGCGCCGCGCCCACCAGACGGACCTGCTGCATCGAATTGGTCGAGGCGAATCCCACGCCCCAGACGCTGACGCCGACCGCCATGACCGCGAAGATGCCCGCGCCGAGACTCCAGATCACCAGACCCGCGAGCAGGACGAAGACGAACAGCAACGAGGCCCGGTAGCCGCCCCAGCGATCGACCAGCCGCGTCGCCAGCACGTTGCCGACGAATCCGAAAACGCCATAAAGCGCAAACGCCAGCGCGATAGCCGTGGGCGACGCGTCGGCAAGGCGCGCCAGCAGCGGCGCCATGAACGTCAGAATCGTGAACTGTCCGGACATCTGCAAGGTGGTGATCAGGAGCAACAGCACCACCAGCGGATTGCGGCCGAGCGCCGTCCAGGTTCCGAGTTCGACGGCGACGCCGCGCACCCGCGCCGGCAGTTGCCACACCAGCAGCAGGAGACCGACGAACGACAACGCGGCGGAGCAGACATACACCGCGCGCCAGCCGGCCGAGCTGGCGATAATGGTCACCATCGGCAGGCCGACGGCGGCCGCCAGCGACCAGCCGAGAAAAATATAGGCGATGGCGCTGCCGCGCTTCTCGACGGGAACGATCAGACTGACAGTCCCCGCGGCCTGCGGCGTGAACGGCGCCGCGACCGCCATCATCACCAGCCGCAGGATCATCAGCGTCGCGAAATCGGGCGCAAGCGCCGACGCCAGATTGGTCAACGTCAGCAACAGCAAAAGCACGCTGAGAAAATTGCGGCGGTCGAGGCGGCCCGTCAGCCACGCGCTCAGCGGCGAACAGATGCACAATACCACCGCGCCGAAAGTGATGAGCAGGCCGGCGTCGCGAATCGAGACGCCGAACCCGGACGACAGTTCGCCCAGCATTCCGCTCGGCCCGATGATCGAGGTGCCGATGACGAAATTGCCGAGCAGGAGGGCGGTGGGTGCAAGGGACGACTTCACGCGCCAGCCTTATCAGCGTCTTGATGCACCTGCATGTTGTTTTTTGACGGCGGCCCCGCTTGACTTTCCGCGCGACATGGGCCGGCGGATGCTTTGAACCGTTGCAAGTCGCGGCATGGCTGCTATATCGCTGTTTTCAGCTTACCCGCGCCCGTTCGCGGGAGTGAGCCAGAGGAGAATCAGATGTCCGCTACGCCTCCGTCCGGATTCCAGTTCGGTCTTGCCAACCTCAAGCCCGCCGAATCCGTTACCGTCACCCTCACCTTCCCCGACGGCGCCCGGCGCGACTTTCCCAAGGGAACCAGCGGCCTCGATATCGCCAAGGGCATCTCGCCGTCGCTCGCCAAGCGCACGGTGGCGATGGCGCTCGACGGCGTGGTGGGCGACCTCGCCGATCCCATCACCGAGGACGCCCGAATCGAATTGATCGGCCGCGACGATCCCCGCGCGCTCGAACTGATCCGGCACGATTGCGCGCATGTGCTGGCGGAAGCGGTGCAGACGCTGTGGCCCGGCACCCAGGTCACCATCGGCCCGGTGATCGAGAACGGATTCTATTACGACTTCTTCCGCAACGAGCCTTTCACGCTCGACGACTTCGCCGCGATCGAAAAGAAGATGCGCGAGATCATCGCGCACGACCGGCCCTTCACCAAGGACGTCTGGGACCGCGAGAAAACCAAGCAGGTGTTCCGCGACAAGGGCGAAAACTTCAAGGTCGAGCTGGTCGACGCCATTCCCGGCAACGAGCCGATCAAGATCTATTATCAGGGCGACTGGTTCGATCTGTGCCGCGGCCCGCACATGACCTCCACCGGCAAGATCGGCAACGCCTTCAAGCTGATGAAGGTGGCGGGCGCGTACTGGCGCGGCGACAGCAACAATCCGATGCTGACCCGCATCTACGGCACCGCCTTCGCCAAACAGGAAGACCTCGACGCCTATCTGAAGCAGATCGAGGAAGCCGAGAAGCGCGACCATCGCAAGCTCGGCCGCGAACTCGACCTGTTTCACTTTCAGGAGGAAGGCCCCGGCGTCGTGTTCTGGCACGCCAAGGGCTGGACCCTGTTCCAGACGCTGGTCGCCTACATGCGCCGCCGCCTTGCCGACGATTACGACGAGGTCAACGCGCCGCAGATTCTCGACAAGGTGCTGTGGGAAACCTCGGGCCACTGGAACTGGTATCGCGAGAACATGTTCGCGGCGCAGTCGGCCGGCGACGAGGCGGAAGACAAGCGCTGGTTCGTGCTCAAGCCGATGAACTGCCCCGGCCATGTGCAGATCTTCAAGCACGGCCTGAAAAGCTATCGCGACCTGCCGTTGCGGTTGGCCGAGTTCGGCGTCGTGCATCGCTACGAGCCGTCCGGCGCGATGCACGGCCTGATGCGCGTGCGCGGCTTCACCCAGGACGATGCCCACGTCTTCTGCACCGAGGAGCAACTCGCCGACGAGTGCATGAAGATCAACGACCTGATCCTGTCGACCTATTCGGATTTCGGCTTCGGCGACATCGTGGTCAAGCTGTCGACGCGGCCTGAGAAGCGCGTCGGCAGCGACGAGAGCTGGGATCACGCCGAGCGGGTGATGGCCACCGTGCTGCGCGAGATCGAGAGCAAGTCCGAAGGTCGCATCAAGACCGCGATCAACCCCGGCGAAGGCGCGTTCTACGGGCCGAAGTTCGAATACGTGCTGCGCGACGCCATCGGCCGCGACTGGCAGTGCGGCACCACGCAAGTGGACCTCAACCTCCCCGGCCTGTTCGGCGCGTTCTATATCGACGCCGACGGCGCGAAGAAGGTCCCGATCATGGTCCACCGCGCCATCTGCGGCTCGATGGAGCGCTTTACCGGCATCCTGATCGAGCACTTCGCCGGGCACTTCCCGCTGTGGCTCGCGCCGGTGCAGGCGGTGGTCACCACCATCACCTCGGAAGGCGACGACTACGCCAAGGTTGTCGCCTCTGCTGCGAAACGCGCCGGGCTGCGGGTCGAACTCGATCTGCGCAACGAGAAGATCAACTACAAGGTGCGCGAACATTCGCTCGCCAAGATCCCCGCGCTGCTGGTGGTCGGCAAGAAGGAAGCCGAGACGCATTCGGTGTCGATCCGCCGTCTCGGCCACGACGGCCAGACCGTATTGCCGCTCGCGGATGCGCTGGCGGCGCTGGTCGAGGAAGCGACGCCGCCGGATGTCAAACGGGCGCAGGCGGAAGCGGCGGCATCCACCTAGATTGCATCGAAATCGCGGTGTCCGGCCTTGCGCCGGACACTGCCATGGCCACATCCGCGACAGGCCGCCTCTGCCCGTTCCTATCGAGACGAAAGCACAGTCCGAATAAATGTCCGACATCATCGAATTTCTGAAAACCCGCCGCTCGGTGAAACCGCGCAACATGACCGGCGAGGGGCCGGGCGAGAGCGATCTCGAAACCATCCTCACCATCGGCGCGCGCGTCCCCGATCACGGCAAGCTCGCGCCGTGGCGCTTCATCGTGTTTCGCGGCAACGCCCGCCTGCGCGCCGGCGACGTCATCGCGCGGGTCTTCGCCAGCCAGCGCCCGGACGCCCCCGCCGAAGACGTCGCGAAGGCGCGCGAAAGCCTCACCGAAGCGCCGCTGGTAATCGCGGTGGTCAGTTCGCCGAAAGCGCATCCGAAGGTGCCGGCGTGGGAGCAGCAGTTGTCCGCCGGGGCCTGCGCGCTGAACGTCCTCACCGCCGCGACCGCGCTCGGCTACGGCGCCAACTGGCTCACCGGCTGGTTCGCCTACGACCGCGACGTGATGACCGGTCTGGGTCTTGCGGCGGAGGAGCGGATCGTCGGCTTCATCCACATCGGTCACTCGGAAAAGGCTAACGAGGACCGGCCGCGCCCGGCGCTCCCGGACATCGTGACGCGGTTCTGATCCGCCGTCGCCCCGCGGTTTCGCGGGCCGCGCGCTATCGCGCGACGACCTCGACCTCGCGGTCGACGCCGTTGACCACCTTGAAGGTCTGCTCGAACACCTTGCCCTCGTTCTTGGCAATGGCGCGATATTCGCCCTCGGCCAGGATCACGCGCGGAAACGCGCCGATCGATTCCTTGACCACGTCGCCGCCCGGCGTGATGACCGACCATGCGGTGTTGGCCAGCGCCTCGCCGCCCTTCTCGCTGACCAGTTTCAGGGTGATGACGGCGGCGCGATGCGTGATCGTGGCGTCGGTCAGTTTTCCGGCCTGGATGCGGATATCCGAACGCACCACCGAATTGGCGTCGCCGTAGTTCGAGATGATGTTGTAGGTGCCCTCGGGCAGGATCACCACGTCGCCCGGCGTGGCGTTCGGCACCAGCGTCGGACTTTCGCCACCGGACTCGAACTGGCTGCCCTTGTGCACGCTGAAGGCGATCTGGTTGGCGGGAATTTTCGAGGTGCCGACGCGACCCTCGATGCGCAGACCGCCCGCCGGTAGCACGAAGGATTCGCGGTCCGTCTCGGAGCGGATCGTCACCAGCCGCGCCGCGGTGACCGGGCCGAGCGCGACATGCACGACGTAATTGCCCGGCGGCAGAACCATGTTCGGCGTCGCGCCGCGATCCTCGCGGATCAGCTTGAATGCGCCGCTGCCATCCGGCTTGTCGGAAAACACCCGCCATATCAGCCCGCCGTTGATGACCGGCAGGTCCTTGCCGTAACGGGCGCTGAGCGCCAGCACCGCCTGGCTCGGCGCAGGCCC
>JBASBO010000271.1:0-5599 GCA_049651165.1 Xanthobacteraceae bacterium
CGCCGGCCCCGGTCGCGGGCGACTACCCGGAGTGGATGGACGATCACCTCGCGGCGGCGTTCGGCGAGGAGCGCGTCGCGGAAGCGGCGGCGATGGCGCGCCGCGCGCCGCTCGACCTGCGCGTCAACACGCTGAAGGCGCAGCGCGACAAGGTCGCGGCTTCGCTCACGCATCTCCGCGCCAAGCCGACGCCGTGGTCGCCGTGGGGCCTGCGGATCGCGCTCGGCGCCGACGCGCGCAATCCCGGCATTCATGCGGAGGCCGATTTCATCAAGGGCGGCATCGAGGTGCAGGACGAGGGCTCGCAGCTCGCCGCGCTGTTCTCGGGCGCGGAGCCCGGCGAGCAGGTGATCGACCTCTGTGCCGGGGCCGGCGGCAAGACGCTGGCGCTGGCGGCGATGATGCAGGGCAGGGGCCGGCTGATCGCCACCGACAGCGACAAGCGGCAACTGGCCCCGATCTTCGAGCGGCTGTCGCGCGCCGGCGTTCATAACGCCGAGGTGCGTGCGCCCAAGGGGGAGGCCGATCCGCTGATCGATATCCGCGCCTCCGCCGATCTGGTGCTGATCGACGCGCCCTGCACCGGCACCGGGACTTGGCGGCGCAATCCCGACGCCAAGTGGCGCATCCGCCCCGGCGCGCTGGATATCCGCCTCAAGGCGCAGGCCGGGGTGCTGGACCGTGCGGCGGCGCTGGTGAAGCCGGGCGGCCGGATCGCCTATGTCACCTGCTCGGTGCTGCCGCTGGAGAATGAGGCCCAGGTCCGTGCCTTCGTCGCCCGCCAGCCGGCTTTCAAGGTGGTGCCGCCGGACGAGGTCGCAAGCGCGCTCGGCGACAAGGCGGCGGCCTTTCTGGCGGCCGCCCGCCGCCGCCCGGAGGGGCTGTTGATGACGCCGCGCCGCACCGGCACTGACGGCTTCTTCGTTGCGGTCCTGACCCGCGCCGCGGACTGAGAATCCCGCCGATAACGCGGGCTCCAGCATTGCGGGACCGCCGCCGCTCGCGTATCTCCAGCCCATGACAGCACCCAGCCAGACTTCCCCGGTCGCAGCGGATATCGCCGCTGCGCATGAAAAAATTCTCATTGTCGACTTCGGATCGCAAGTGACGCAACTGATCGCGCGGCGGGTGCGCGAGGAGGGCGTCTATTCCGAGATCGTGCCGTTCCAGAAGGCGGAGGCCGCCTTCAGGGCGATGCAGCCCAAGGGCGTCATCCTGTCCGGCGGCCCGGCCTCTGTGCTCGACGCCGGCGCGCCTTCCGCGCCGATGGCGGTGCTGGAGGCCGGTGTGCCGGTGCTCGGCATCTGCTATGGCGAGCAGACCATGGCGAAGCAACTCGGCGGCACCGTCGAGGCCGGGCATCATCGCGAGTTCGGTCGCGCCGCGATCGAGGTGACCGACGACTGTGCGCTGTTCGACGGCGTCTGGCAGAAGGGCGGCACATACGACGTCTGGATGAGCCACGGCGACCGCGTCACGAAATTGCCGCAAGGTTTCCGCGCGGTGGCGAAGGCCCCCGGCTCGCCGATTTCGGTGATCGCGGATGACGCGCGCAAATTCTACGCGATGCAGTTTCATCCCGAGGTGGTGCACACGCCGGACGGCGCGAAGCTGCTGCGCAACTTCGTGCGCAAGGTGGTCGGCCTCAAGGGCGACTGGACCATGCGCGCCTTCCGCGAGGAAGCGATCGCGAAAATCCGCGCGCAGGTCGGCAAAGGCAAGGTGATTTGCGGGCTCTCCGGCGGCGTCGATTCCGCCGTGGCAGCGGTGCTGATCCACGAAGCTATCGGCGACCAACTCACTTGCGTGTTCGTCGATCACGGCCTGCTGCGCAAGGACGAGGCGTCAACCGTCGTCGATCTGTTCCGCCATCACTACAACATCCCGCTGGTGCATGTGGATGCGGCGGAACTGTTTCTCGGCGAACTCGACGGCGTCACCGATCCCGAAGCCAAGCGCAAGACCATCGGTCGGCTCTTTATCGACGTGTTCGAGGCCGAAGCCAAAAAAATCGGCGGCGCGGACTTCCTCGCGCAGGGCACGCTTTATCCCGACGTGATCGAAAGCGTGTCGTTTACCGGCGGCCCCTCGGTGACCATCAAGTCGCATCACAATGTCGGCGGTCTGCCGGCGCGCATGAACATGAAACTGGTCGAGCCTTTGCGCGAACTGTTCAAGGATGAGGTGCGCGCGCTCGGCCGCGAACTCGGCCTGCCGGATATCTTTGTCGGCCGTCATCCGTTTCCGGGGCCGGGACTCGCGATCCGCTGTCCCGGCGAGATCACGCCTGAGAAACTCGACATCCTGCGCGAGGCGGATGCGATCTATATCGACCAGATCCGCAAGGCGGGTCTTTACGATGTCATCTGGCAGGCGTTCGCGGTGCTGCTGCCGGTGAAGACGGTGGGCGTGATGGGCGACAGCCGCACCTACGATTATGTGGTCGGCCTGCGCGCGGTGACCTCGACCGACGGCATGACCGCCGACTTCTATCCGTTCGACATGACATTCCTCGGCGAAACCGCGACCCGGATCATCAACGAAGTCAAAGGCGTCAACCGCGTCGTCTACGACGTCACCAGCAAGCCGCCCGGAACGATCGAGTGGGAGTAGGGGAGCGTAGTTTGCCAATGACGAGGCAAAAATGGTCGAGCAAGAAGAACTTGATCCAGAAGCGCCCGACTTGGTATCGCCAGCCGGTACTATGATGTCGCGAGCGCTTCGGCGTTAACCGAAGCGCTCCTGTTGTGCAGGTAGTTATTTTAAAAGGTCGGCCTTATTTTTATGCTTCTACGTCCGGGCTTTTTTTGTCGTAGGCACTCATTATAGCGTCGTGGAGGGCCATGGCCCGCGTATCACCGCCCTTTAAACCGACAACATAGGCTCCCCACTCATTGGCTGTTTTTGTTTGAAGTGCTTTCACGAGACGATCGGGATCGAAGCCAGGCTCGGGACGCGACATGATCCGAACGAGCCCGCCGAAAATCGCGCCGCCATGACGTAGCTTCTGCTCTGGGAAAGCCACAGCCATATTCGTGAGTACAGCTGAGGTAATCGCTGGTCCAAATTTTCGGATCGAGGTCGCAATGGCAGCAGTGAACGCGATCTCGCCTGAGGCCCATGCGGTTGATGGCGTATTTCGCGCCACCCGCAACCCCGCGTCCACAACGAGTTGCTGAATTTCCAGAGCGTCCTCATCTGCTGCGGCAAGAGCTGCGAAATAGTCATCCAGGCGATTCATGGGTTTCCTCGCTCTGTTGGCGAGTATGAACATCCGAGCCGCCTCTTCGATGCTTTCGTATCTGAAGACGCAGCAGGGAAGCTGCGGAATATCACTTCTTCTAGAGGCAGCCATCCAACGGTGTTGTTCGCGCTGCAGCACTCGCGCAGTCGCGCCGATGTGCAGAAGAATCGGCGCGTCTCTCAAAGCTGGGCAAGGCTGGCCGCACCCTGGAACAGGCCATCATTGGAAGCGAGGCGCTTGTCGCGATACTCGCCGGTGAATCCAAGGATCCGTATCGATTGGATTTGCCCGAGCGCGCCCGCGCCGCGCGGTCATCGTCTGAAGAGATACACCGTGGGCTTGCGACTGAGCATGAGGTTATCGCAGGTGAGTTGAGTTTTCTTGATGCGGAAGGTGTATCGTCTGTTCCGCCCGATGTCGCGCTGGTTGCGCATGCCCTCAGAGAGGCCGGCATCAGAGACGCGCAGCCGGCTGAACATTATCTTGCACAGTTCAAGCCGGATGCTGACGGGGCGCTGGCGCTGCTACGCAACGACCCGGCCCGATTTGGTGGTGTATTTGTCGCGCGCCTCGACCGCGATCGTCTGTCGGCCATTGTAAGCGATAGCCGTTTGAAACTGAAAGGGCCCGTGTTGGTCTCTGAGGCGACTTTGCAAGTCACGACGACGCCGGTAACCGAAACCGGAATCGTCTTTGGTCCCTTTAGCGCGGCACGTGTCAACAAGCAGGTCGCGGCGGAAGAAAAGGCGAGGCTTGCAGATGCGTTGTCGGCCAAGGAAGCCGAACTGGCGGCTTGCGTGGTCCATGTCGAGGCGATTGGCACGCTTATCGACCAGCTTCGGGAGCTTCACAAGACCTACGGCGATGACCGTCCGGATGACATACTGCGTCGCTGCGAGGCGCTTCGGTCGGACAAGGAACGTGCGGACCAGCAAGCCAAGGACGCCGTTACCCGCCAGGCGGCCATTGCGGACGAGCGTGCGCAATTTCGCGACCGTCTGCGTGCGCTCGCGAATGCGATTAGCCGGCTGAATGTAGCGAAGCAAGCGGTCGAACAGTTCTCGCGCCGGTATGCGGATATCGCCAATATGTCCGCTCGGATAACGGTGCAAGACTGAAGCTGACCGGCGGCTGTCCAGGCAGCACGAGAACCGGCGGCAACAGCACGAAAAACACCAGCAGGGAAAGCGCCAGCATGATAGCTGCCGCGCACCACGATCCAGTGCGCGCGGGCCAGGGCGAGCGGAATTCAACGAAAGGAGTCATGACAACATCTCCCTGACAAGGGGAATGATCTTTTCGACCGAGATCACAACGAACAGGCCGCATGCGATGGCGATCGCGCCGGCCCGAAGACCCGCGGCCACGCCACCCACCCACGTTGGCCGTTCCGGACACCGAAGCCAGGTCCAGCCCATTCGGGATGGCGTGATTCCGGTTACGTTCCGTGAGAACCGGCTCACCGTCTGCCGTTTGGATGGAGGCGGCGAGTGGGCGCCGACCGTCTCCAGAAACTGCCGCAAGCCGATCGCGCCGAGCCGCTCCAGACGGCGCGGATCGAACCGGCCCGGATCGCGCTGGAATTGCCCGGCGAGTTCAGCGGCAAGACCGATGCGGGATTGCTGCCCGGCGGCGATGACCTTGCCGATGTTGCGGATAGCTCCGGTTATGACGACACCTCCACGTTGAAGCCAATCACACCGGAAAAGCTCTCCAGCATCTGCGCGAAAAAGGCAGCGACATCGCCCCTCACAATCTTGGTCTCGGCGCGCGGCAGTCCGGTCACCTCCATCACCTTATCGACAGGCATCGCCGCAACATCGATCAGCCGGCAACTCGCCGCCTCAAATGGCCGCCAACTGCCGGCTTCGATCAAGGGCATGCGAATGGTGCGCGCGAGCCGCTTCAAGGGGGAGATTTCTCGGTTGAAGCTTCTGGCCGCGTCAGATGCGAGATGAAGGCCGGAGATCGTGCCGTCTCGTTCGTTCTCGATCAGCACCAACCGTGCCGACGGCAGCCGGTCCGTGAACAGTTGTGCCGTACGTCCGGCCTGCCGGATGGCCTCGCTCTCGGCCACGAACGGAACGACAACGAGAACCGGAATCTTCCATTCCGCCAGATCGCCGGCGAGATCGACCAGACCCAGCCACTGGGCGAGCCCGGCGCCCTCGTTGGCGCCGACATCGACCAGCACCGAGCCGCGACCGGAACTGATTGCCTCGACCGCGGCCTAGAACCGATCGACATTCAGGATTCCCAATCGGTTTGATCGCTGATTCATAGAGCTGCGTGATTCGTTACGGAGCAGATCATGGCGGCGAAGCGATATGAGTTGAGCGATGCACAATGGGCGAG